>CANJXQ010000027.1 GCA_947478805.1 Betaproteobacteria bacterium
GTCGCGCGAATAGTGCACGCAGTAGTAGATGGGGCCGGCGGTGATGGAGCTCATGCCGCCGGCGAAGCCGATTTCGGAGGCGAACTGCGGATGCACCGTGCCGATGCGCTGCTCGATGGGCACCTTTACCGAGTCGACCAGCGTGCGCACGCCCTTCACGCCGTGGTTGACCAGTGGAAACCCGTTTAGCAGCTCCTTGCCGGTGCGCTCGCTTTCCTTGATCTTTTCCTCGGCGGCGGCGAACTGCAGCGTGCGCGTCTGGCTGTCGATCTGCGAGGGAAGAATGTCGCACAGGCCGACGTCCTGCAGGTGCTGCATGAGTTCGATGTGCCCTTTGAGCGTGGTGACGCCTGCGAGCGGTTGGATCAGCACGTTGCCGGTTTGCTTGGCCCATAAGCGTTTCTTCGGCACGTTCTTCGTGTCGGGCATCTTCTGGTGGTAGGCAACCGCATCGTCGATGTCCACCTCGGCGCCGGTGCGCCACAGGGCGAGCACCTTCTTTCGCTCGGCATCGAAGCGCGCGTCATCCCAGCGCTCGGCCGAGACGGGGCCCAGGGTGGCGTCGCCGATCTTCGCGGCGTTGGAGGGGTTGCTGGTGGCGGCCATGGTTATTTCCCCTTCTTCGCGGTCTTTGCGGCGCGTGCGCGCGCAATGTCCGCGGTGAGGTCGTTGATCGGCTCGTCCGGCATGGTGGTGGGCGGGTAGACGCGCGAGAGGCCGAGTTCCTTCTCGAAATGCTGCTTTGTCTCTTCCCAGTCCGGCCGGCGGATGGTGAGCTGCCCGCCGGCATAGATCAGGATGTCGCCGATGCCCGCCTCCATGCAGGCGCCGCGCAGGCCCGGCAGGTACATCTCGGCGTGGCCGTTGAGCGAGGACACGAACAGTGCGTCGGCCGCTGTCTCCACTGCGGCGTCGATGAATTCCTTTTGTGAGGCCAGCGGCCCCAGCGACACCACGTTGAAGCCGTTCTGCCGCAGGGCGTATTCCATCAGGCGGATGCCGATGACGTGGACGTCGTCGCCGATGGCACCGGTGACGACGGTGCCCTTGTGTGTGGGTTCGGAGTTTGTGGCTGCAGTCATGGCGGATTCTCCAGGTTCTATCCCACGTTGCGCATTTCGATCGGAAAGAGTTCGCACGGGTCGTCCACCGGCAACAGGTGGTAGACGTTGAATTCATACACCGCGCCTGCCGGCATCACATCAGGCGAGAACGGGTGCGCGACGTTGCCGCTGGTGCACAGGATACCGGGGTATCGGAGGTGCAGGAAGAACTGCTTGGCCACGCCGCACACGGTCTTGGCGATGGATTCGGTCTTGCCGACCACGTCGATCAGCACGAAGATTTCGTGCGATGCCACCAGCGTGGGATCAGGCTCCACGGGGCCGAGCACGGCGTTCTTGCCGTAATTGCGGAAGATGAGCGAGTAGTCCTTCGGGTCGATGGAGTCCTTGAAGGTGCGCTCGATGACCTTGCGCGTTTCGGCCTGCACCGTTTCGAGTTCGGCGATCATGCGCGGGTCGCGGATGCCGCACATGGCGACGAAACGGTAGCCGGTGAGGCGCGCGCCTTCCATCTTCACATGGTAGGGCGTCGGGCTCCATACCGAGCCCGTTACGCGCACGCGCCGATCGTCGACCTGCTCGTACTTCGAGGCCCGCAGGTCGATGGTGCCGCCGGGCTCATCGAGCAGGAAGGGGTCGGACTGCTCGTAGAGCGAATGCGCCGCCACCGACACCGGCGTGCATCGCTGCTTGGGGTCCATGGATTCCACCGTGAAGTAACCGTCGCCGATCACGCCCATGGCGGCGTCGCGCCCGCCCGGGTCGGCGCAGGAGGACGCGCATTCGATGAGCTTGGCCATGTGCATGGTGAGGCCGGCGTCGTAGCCGCGCATGCGCGGAATGGCGGCGAACATGCTGGTGTCGCAGGAGCGGCCGGCGACGATAACCTCCGCGCCCATGTCGATGGCGCGCTGGAAGGGCTCCACACCCATCTGCGCCACCACGCCGGTGGCGCGGGCGAGTTCTTCGCGCGTCAGTGCCGGCACTACGCCGCAGGGCTTGACGCGGTCCATGCGTCGCTCGATGAGCTCCTTGGGAATATCGGAGGCGATCACGGCCATGCGGAACTTCAGGCCGCGCTCCTTGGCGACGCTCTCCACCACTTCCAGCACGGCATCCAGTTGCGAGCGGCGCCCCGCGGTGCCGGCCGAACCCATCAACAGGGGCGCGCCGGTGGACTTGTGCGCTTCGAGCACCATGCGGATGTCGCGCCGCAGCGCTTCGCCACCCACCACCATGTTGCCGGAGCCGAGGCAGTACGGGCCGGGGTCGATCGAGCCGAGGTCGGCGCCGATCACGTGCGGGCCGGCGGCAACGCCGCGCTTGAAGGCATCTTCGGGAATGCCGTAGCCAAGCTGCCCGGAGGCGGCAAATATCTTGAGTTCGGGTTTCATGGTTGGCACCTTGGGCACATTGGGTACGCAGTTCTCATGTGGGGGAATGGGCTTTGCTCAGGACAGCTATGTGATCAGGGCAGGTGCACGATCAAATTCAGGCTGGAATCGACCTCGATGCGCGATCCGGGCCCGACCACCACGGTGGACTCGCGCTCCTCGAACACCGCCGGGCCCTCCAGCACGCCGCCTGGCGCGAGCTTGTATCGATCGTACACCGGCGCATCGATGAAGGCGCGCTCGTGGTGGAAGTACACTTTTCGCATGCCCTTCTTCGCCGAGTCGGGGGCCACGGCATCGCCGCGGAAATCCAATGTGAGTTCAGGCCGCCTCCCGGTGGCGCGAAGCCGCCACGACAGGCCTTCGATGGGCAGTCCTTCGGGCGCGCGCTCGAAGAGCTGCTTGTACACGCCGATGAAGGCATCGCGGATCTCGCCCATACGGTTGGCATCCAGATGCCCCGCGGGGAGCGATGCCTCGATCTCGTAGCCCTGTCCGGAGAAGCGCATGTCGGCGGTGCGCTGGAAGTCGATTTCGTCGGTCTTGACGCCCAGCGCATTCAGCGATTCGATGGCGCGCGCTTCCATGTCGGCATACAGGCCCTGCAGGCGCGCCCAGTCGAGTTTCTCGATCGGCGCGACGTAGCTGCGCACCTGCTCCACGGTGAGCGGCGCAACGAGAAACCCGAGGGCCGAGGCGGTGCCCGCGGCATAGGGGCAGATGAGTTTCTTCAGGCCGAGGATCTGTGCCAGGCGGTAGGCATGCACGGGGCCCGCACCGCCGAATGCCAGCATGGCATAGCGGCGGATGTCGCGACCGCTTTCGGCAACGTAGAGTCGCGTTGCGGTCGCCATGTTCTCGTTGACGATCTCCTGGATGCCGGCGGCGGCTTCGGTGAGGCCGATGCCCAGGGGCTCGGCGATGTGCTTGTGGATGGCGCGCTCGGCCGCACTGCGGTCGAGCTTCATGCTGCCCCCGAGGAAGAAACCCGGGTCGAGGTAACCGAGCGCGATGTCGGCATCGGTCACGGTCGGGTGGTCGCCGCCAAGCCCGTAGCAGGCGGGGCCTGGCGAGGAACCGGAACTCTCCGGCCCCACCTTCAGCAGGCCCATGGCGTCCACGCGCGCGATGGAGCCGCCGCCCGCACCGATCTCGATCATGTCGATGACCGGAACGCGCAAGGGGATCCCCGAACCTTTCTTGAAGCGGTGCACGCGCGCCGCCTCGAAGTTGTGCGTGCGCGTCGGGCTGCCGCCGTTGATGAGGCACATCTTGGCCGTGGTGCCGCCCATGTCGAAGGAGATCATGTCGCTGACGCCTTCGCCGTTGCCACCACCGGCATTTTTCCCGTAAAAGCAGGCGGCGATTGCGCCACCGGCGGGGCCCGACTCAATGAGTTGCACGGGGGCGGCGACTGACTCGGCCACCGAGGCGAGCCCGCCGCCGGAGAGCATCAGGTACAAGGGGCCATTCACCTTGCGCTCGACCAACTGCCGCTCCATTTCGCGCAGGTAGCGGCTGACCAGCGGCTGCACGTAGGCGTTCACGATGGCGGTCGTGGTGCGCTCGAATTCGCGGATCTCGGGCACCAGCGTGGAGGAGAGCGTCACTTCGGCCTCGGGGAACAGGCGCTTGAGCCCCTCGCCCACGGCGATCTCGTGCGCCGGGTTCACGTAGGAATGCAGCATGCTGACGGCCACCGCGCCGATGCCGTCGCGGCGCATCACCTCCACCAAGGACGGCAGGCGCTCGAGGTCGAGCGGCCGCAGCTCGCGCCCGTCGTAGGCGAGGCGCCCGGGGATCTCCAGCCGCAGGTGTCGCGGCACCAGGGGCGTGACGCGCTCGATGCCCAGGTCGTAGATGTCGTAGCGAAGCTCGGTGCCGATTTCGATGACGTCGCGCGCCCCTTCGGTGGTGATGAGGGCGGTGGGCGCTCCCTTGCGCTCGATCACGGTGTTGGTGACGAGGGTGGTGCCGTGCACGACACCCGCCACGTCGGGCGCGGTGATGCCGGCGGCAGCGACGAGTTCGTCGAAGCCCTTCATCACGGCATCGAGGTAATCTCCGTGTGTGGTGAGTCGCTTGCCCAGATGAATTCGGCCTTCCTTCGAATCCACCAACACGAAATCGGTGAAGGTGCCGCCGATATCGATGCCGATGCGATAGCGGCTCATCGCTTGCCTCCGCTTGGCTTCGCGCCGGTGGCGGCCTTGGCGTCGCCTTTCAGGCCATAGATGTCGCGCGCCGCAGTCTCGGAAATGATGCCGGCGCGAAGGTCCGCCTTGACGCGCGCCCGCTCGCGCTCCGCGGGCTTGCCGTAGCCGCCGCCGCCTGCGTAGTCGATGGTGAGACGGTCCCCCTTGTGCATGAGAAATTTGCCCTTGCTGGGCACGGGGCCCGTCTCGTTGAGCCGCAGCCGCGAGGCCCCGCCGGGCAGCCCGCCGTGCACGCCCATGGGGGGGTAGTCCACGCGATCGAACATGGTGGACACGTCGAGCGCCGACTCGCTCACCGACTCGACGACGATATGCTGGCCGAGTCCGCCGCGAAACTTGCCCGGGCCGCCGCTGTCCTGCTTGAGTTCGCGCTCCCAGAACACCAGCGGTGAGACGCTTTCCATGATTTCGACCGAGCCGCCGCCCGCATTGGTGGGAAATCCGGTGGCCGACAGGCCGTCCACGTGCGCGCGCGCGCCCATGCCACCGTTGGGAAACAGCACCTGCGCGAAGTTGCCGCCGTGGGCGTTGATGCCGCGCAGGGCCACGCGCAGGCCGGGGCAGGAGCCCGAGTCGGCGATGACGCGCTCGGGGAGCGCGTCGGCCAGCGCCAGCAGCACGGCGGAGGACACGAAGTGCCCGGTCATGGCGCGCGCCGTCACCGGGGCAGGGAAGCGCGCGTTGAGGATGCTGCCTTCGGGGACGACGATGCGAAACGGCTTGTAGGAGCCTTCGTTCTTTCGCGTCTGCGGGTCGAGCAGGCACTTCAGCGTGTAGCAGGTGAAGGCGTAGGTGTAGTTGTAAACGGAGTTGATGCCGCGGCGGATCTGCGGCGAGGTGCCGGCAAAATCCACGGTGAGGCCATTGCCTTTGACGATGATGTTGGTGTGGATGTCGGTGGGGACGTCGTAGCCGTCGGAGCGAACGATGCTCTTGTATTCACCGTCAGGAAGCAGCGCGATGGCCTGGCGCATGGCGGCCTCGGCACGCACCTGGATTGCCTGTCCGATGGTGTTCAGTTCCGTGATGCCCTGCTCGTCGAGGAAGTCGCGCACGCGCTGCGCGCACACGTGTCCGGCGGCCACCTGCGCGTGCAGGTCGCCCAGCACTGACTCGGACACGCGCACGTTGTTGCGGATGATCTCGATCAGCAGTTCGTTGACGGCGCCTTCGTTGTAGAGCTTGCAGATCGGGATGCGCAGCCCTTCCTCATAGATTTCCGTAGCGTCTGCGGCGTAGCCGCCACCGCCAATGTCGGCTTTGTGCGCGGTGTTGCCGGTGAACGCCACCAGCCTGCCCTTGTGGAAGATCGGGGTGATGACGGTGGTGTCGGGCAGGTGGCCGGTGTTGATCCAAGGGTCGTTGGTGAGACCGATGTCGCCGGGCTTCCATGTTTGGGGCGGATAGCGCTCGAGCACGCGGCGCATCACCAGGCTCATCACGCCGGCAAAACTCGGCACACCCACGGTGTTCTCGGCCAGCGTCGTGCCATCGGGGCCGAGCAGCACGCAGGCGAAGTCGTTGGATTCACGCACCGTGGTCGAGAACGAGGTGCGCTGCAGCGCACCGGCCGACTCATCGACGATGGAGACGAGGCGGCCCCACAGGATCTCCAGCGAAATGGGGTCCATGGCCACGTTGGCGGCGTCCGTCATTCAGTGTTCCCTCCAGAACGCCCGGCGGGCAAGGCGCGCGGGCAAGTGCAGTCGGACAAGTATAGCCTGCGCACTGTGGCGAACCGTGTTGCGGTGCGGTGCACACACGCTATGGCGGCTATGGGCTTGCTGCTATGCTCGATGCATTCGCGTTGCGAACGCGTGCGCGATATTGCGAACCATGATGGAGGAGATCGCATGAATGCCCGTTCAAGCAGGCTGTTGGCTTCGTTCCTGAATGCAATATGGGTGTGGGGCTGCCTGGCGTCGCATGCGATTGCCGCGGAGCCGCCGTTTCCCAACAAGGCCGTCCATGTCGTTGTTCCCACCGGGACCGGCGGCAATCTCGACATCACCGCGCGTGTGTTCGCCCAGCAGATGGGCGACATCCTCGGGCAGGCCTTCGTGGTGGACAACCGGCCCGGCGGCAATTCGCTGATCGGCACGCGCATCGTGCAGAAATCGCCGCCCGATGGCTATGCATTGCTGGCCATATCCAATACTTTCGCCATTTCTCCCAGCGTCATCCGCGACCCTGGTTACGACCCCGTGCGCGACTTCATCGGCATCGGGCTGATGAATTCGGTGTCGCTGATGGCGGTCACGGCCTCGACATTGCCGTATCGCAACCTGCAGGACCTCATCGCCGCGGTGAAGAAGACGCCGGGCGGGCTGCCCTATGCATCGGGCGGCACGGGTACGACCACGCACCTGGCCGCCGCCATCTTCCTGCAGCAGGCCGGGCTCAGCATGGTGCATGTGCCCTACAAGGGCAACGGGCCGGCATTGCCCGATGTATTGAGCGGACGCGTGCATGTGATCTTCGATCCCCTCAATACCTCCGCCGCCTACATCACCGACGGGCGCTTCCGGGCATTGGGATACACGGCGCCCAGGCGCGCCACGCAGTTTCCCAATGTGCCCACCATTGCAGAGCAGGGCTTTCCCGGCTACGAGTTCTCCATCTACACCGGCCTGGTCGCGCCCGCGGGAACGCCGCCGGAGGTGATCGCCCGGTTGCACGCGGCGATGGGCAGGATCAAGGCCTCGACCGAATTGCGTGAGCGCTTTGCGAGGGAAGGCACGGAACTGGCGGCCGATCAGCCGGTGGCGCAATTCAATGAGTTTCTCAAGCGCGAAGCCGAGCGTTACACCGCAGTGGTCAAGGCCGCGAATATTCCGGTGGAATGATGGACATGCAATCCAAGTGGGCTTCAACAATCAGTAAGGAGCGACCGTGAACGAAATCGACGAGCAATGGCTCGACCCGCGACCTGTCGCGGCGGGGCACGGCCTGGCCGCGCGGCCCGGCAGCGCGAAGAAGGGGCGGCGCAGGCTGGTGCTGTTCGACAACAGCAAGATGAGCGCGCCCTACGAGCGCTGGCGGCCGATCCGCGACGGCCTCGAGGAGGCGCTGCAGCAGGAAGGCACCGTCACCATCGAGTATTCGGACCTCCTGATCGAGCCGCAGTCGGCACACGCCGCGCGCGTTGCCGGCTGGCTGGCCGCAGGCGCCGATGGCGTGGTGTTCGGCCTGTGCGATGCCGGGGTGACGCAGCCCACGCTGTCACTGGCGGCGCTGGCCGAGAAGGCAGGCATTCCCACGACGGTGCTGTGCATCGACCAGGTGATCGAACTGGGCGCCACCTGCGCGGGGTTCCTCGCGCCCGGGCTGCCGCTGGTGTGCCTGCCGGTGAGCCGGCTGGCGCCCGCTTCGGAACTTCGCGCCGTCGCCGTGGCGGGAGTCCCGGAAGTGATGCACGCGCTTGAAGCGGATACTGCAACCCTGAAGTCCGAGGCGCTGCAACGCTTTCCGTTCACGGCAAGCCTCGCGCGCCGAGCCGCCGATGGCGATGGCCCGCGCAGCGAACCCTTTGCGGCGTTCGCGCTGGACAACCGCATGACCGACGGCTTGCCGGTGGTCACGCCGACCGTGGCGCGCGTCGATGCCATGCTCCAGGCCGCCGGCGGCGATGCATCGCGTGTACTGGTGCCGCAGCTTGCGCCCAGCGGCGGCGCCCTGACCTTGCGCCAGGCGGCGATCTGCGCCGTGATGGCCGGCTGCACGCCCGAGCGATTCCCGCTGGTGCTGGCGGCCCTCGATGCCATGACCGACCCGGCCTACAAGATCAACCTCTCCAACATCACCACGCACCCGAGCGGCAACCTGCTGGTGTTCAGCGGGCCGGCGGCGAAGAAAGCCGGCATCTCCTCGGGCCGCGGCTGCATGGGGCCGGGGCATACGGCCAACCTCACCATCGGGCGCGCCATCACGCTCGCCTTCATCAATGCCGGGCGCTCGATACCGGGCCTCTCGGTGCTGGCACCGTTCGGCTCGCCGGCGCAGCTGTCGATCTGCTTTGCCGACACCGCGGGCGGGCCCTTCGAGGACCTGGCGACGCTGCTCGCGGGGCCCGGCGAATCGGTGGTGTGGGCGCACAAGGTCGAATCGCCGCACTGCGTGGCCGACCACATCTCGTCGACACCGGAACATCTGCTCGACACCGTCGCCAGCGTCGCGGCGACCCTGGGCGGCAACAGCGCCTACATGCCGAGCGATCTCCTGCTGGTGCTCAACCCCGAGCATGCCGACGTGTTCAAGCGCGCCGGCTGGACGCGCCGCGACGTGCAGCACTACCTGTGGCAGCACGCCCGCGTGCCGCGCGCCAGCCTCGTCGGGCGCGGCCTCAAGTCGGAGTGGCCGGCGGCGTGGGACAGCTGGGACATGCTGCCGGTGGCGCTGGCGCCTGAGCGAATCTGGATCACTGTTGCCGGCGCCGGCGGCCCGCAGTCCATGGTGACCGTGCCCTGGGGCTACGGGCATGCGGTGTGGCGGAGGATTGCGGCGGCGGGGGCGGAATAGCACTGAATCTGCCAGTATCAATACTGACAAGATAAATATCTTATCTACGTCAATTGGATCCCAATAAGAATAAAACTGACATTACCTGATCGTGATCGCGGCTCACCCTAATGGGCCCCGCGGCACCGGCACCCCCGGCACCTTCACGCGTACGCATCCGAGCTTAGTGTGCGTGGTGATGAACAGCGTCTTCCAGTCGGTTCCGCCGAAGGCGAGGTTGGTGGTCTTGTCCTCGCCATGTACGATGGTGCCGAGGTGCCTGCCCGCTGGGTCCATGATCCACAGGCCGCCCGAGCCGCCGCAATAGACGTTGCCTGCCATGTCGCACTTCATGCCGTCGGGCATGCCGGGGCGTTCGTCCTTCACCATGTTGCAGAACAGCCGGTCGGAGGCGATGTCCAGCGTGCCGTCGGCCTTGACGTTGAAGGCGCGGATGGTGCGGCGGGTGAAGTCGTTGGCATACAGGATCTTTTCGTCGGGCGAGAACGCCAGCCCGTTGGTGTGGGCGAAGTCGCTCACCAATAGGCACATGTCGGACAGGTCCGGGGCGATGCGGAACAGCCCGTCGTGGTTGCGGTCGAACTCGCCCGGCGCGCGCGGCGGGAACGGCGTCCACGGGTCGCTGAAATAGATGGCGCCGTCCGACTTCACCACGATGTCGTTGGGCATGTTGAGCGGCCTGCCCTGGAAGCCGCGCGCGACCACCGTCAGGCTGCCGTCGGACTCCCAACGCGACACGCGCCGGCCGAAGAATTCGCAGGCAAGCAGGCGCCCCTGCCGGTCGCGCGTGAGCCCGTTGCCGCCGCGCGTCTCGGTGGCGACGACCTCCACGCCCTTCGATTCGCTCCAGCGCAGGCGGCGCGATCCCCGCACGTCGCTGAAATAGAGGCAGTTCTCTTCCGGCCACCACAGCGGCCCTTCGGCGGGACCGAATTCGCGGGCGGCAACGTCATGCCCGAGCCAGCGGATGGGCTCGTGCACGTCGATGATGGCATCCAGGGACTGGTGCAGGCGTTCGATGGGCATGCGCGCTCCTTCAGGAAGGACGATGACAAGGGATTGATTGGACGATCGATGCTACAACATCCGTGTGCGACACCGTTCAGGCGCGCAGGTGAAATGCGGATTGTGATGGGACGCCAATGCCGGTAATCTCGGTGACGGATGCGCTGTAAAGTGCGGCGGGAAAATGGAGAGAGGCAATGGCACTGAAATCGGGCGAGCGTTGGGGCGGCGGCACGGTCGGCTATATCGGCCTGGGCAACATGGGCCAGCCCATGGTGACGTACCTGTTGTCGGCCGGCGTGCCGGTGCGCGTGTTCGACATCGTGCCGGCCAGCGTTGCGGCGATGGTGGCCAAGGGCGCCGCGGCGGCGAAATCCGTGGCCGACGTCGTGCAGCAATGCGATGTCGTGGCGATGTCGCTGCCCGACCCCGCGGCGGTCAAGGTTGTGGTCGGGCAGATGCTCGCAGCACCCAGGGCCGGCGTGACCATCGTGGATCTTTCCACCAGCGACCCGAAGCTGTCGCAGGAATTGGAGGGCAAGGCGAAGGCGGCCGGCATGCATTTCGTGGATGCGCCGGTGAGCGGCGGCCCGGCGCGCTCCATCAACGGCACGCTCACCATCATGATCGGCGGTGAGGACGCAGCGGTAAAGCGCGCCATGCCCGTGATCAATGCGCTGGGCGAGCACGTGGTGCATGTGGGCGCTTGCGGCTCGGGCAATGTGGCCAAGCTGGTGAACAACATGGTGATCCTGTGCAACCAGTACATCATCGCCGAGGCGCTGCACCTGGCGCAGAAGGCCGGCATTCCAGGCCAGACCATGTTCGAGATCATGTCCACCGGCAGCTCGCGCAGTTACGCTCTCGCGCGAACTGCGCCGCAGATGCTGTCGGGCGACTACAAGCCGGGGATGACGCTGACACTTGCGCACAAGGACGTGTCGCTCGCCAACAAGCTCGGCCGCGATGTGGGCCAGCCGCTGGTGGTGGCCGAACTGGTCGAGAAACTGCTGCAAGGCGCGCTGGGCGCGGGCCTGAGCGAGCTTGACGTGAGCGGGATGTATGAGGCGGTGCGCGTAAGAGGCGGAAAAGTTTAACGACTGAGGAGCGGGGAACATGGCTAAAGCAGTGGTAACCAGGAAGTCGGCGACAAAGAAGACGGCAGCGAAGCGACCGGCGGCAAGGCAGGCGGCGGGGCGCCCGAAGGGCTTTCCGACTGAATCGGCGAGGATTCGCAGCCAGCTGGATCATCCGGTGGTCGATGCCGATGGCCATTGGCTGGAGGTGCATCCGGTGTTCTGGCAGTACATCGACGCGGTGGCGGGCCCCGCCATGGTGGACCGCTACCTGAAGGTCTACGGCAGCGTGCAGGGCGGCTGGTACAACCTGACGCCAGAACAACGCCAGGCGGTGCGCATCCGGCGCCCCGGCTGGTGGGGCGTGCCGGTGAAGGCCGTGGATCGCGCTGCCGCCATGATCCCGCGCCTCTTTCGCGACAAGCTCGACGACTGGGGCATCGATGTGGCGCTGGTGTACCCGACGCTGGGATTCGGCCTCGTGCGCGAGATCCCCGACGAGGAGTTACTGGAGGCCACCGTCAGCGCCTACAACATCATGGTGGTGGACATATTCAAGGGGACGGGCGATCGCATCATCCCGGCGGGGGTGGCGACGCTGAATCGCCCCGATCTCGCCATCCGCCAGATCGACCAGGCGCACAAGCTGGGCATCAAGATGCTGTCCATCAACGGAACGGTGCCGCGCACGCTGTCGGCCGACGCTGCCTGGCAGCCCGACCCGAAGAAGCGTCGCGTGTGGATCGACGGCCTGGGCATGGACAGTGCCTACGATTACGACCCGGTGTGGCAGAAGTTCCTCGACTGCAAGATCGCGGTCACCAACCACACTGGCGCCAACGGCTGGCCGGATCGCAACTCGCCGACAAGCTTCGTGCACTGCCACCTCGGTCATTTCGCGCAGGCGCACCACCTCATGGCGAGGAGCCTTTTCCTCGGCGGCGTGACGCAGCGCTTCCCAAAGCTGAATTTCGGGTTCCTCGAGGGCGGCGTGGGCTGGGGCTGCAACCTGCTCGCCGACCTGCATGGCCACTGGCGGGTGTGGAATACCAAGCACATGAACGCGCATCGCCGTCCTTCCAATCTCGATCTCGATCGCGTGCGGCGCTATTTCGACGACTATGCCGAGCCGGGCTGGCCCTTCGAGGGCAAGGTGGACGATATCCTGGCGAAGAACCTGGAAATCGTGGAGCAGAACCTGACCCAGGTGCAGCTCACCGAGCGCGACAAGGACGAGAACGAGTTCCGCAACGTGGATATCAAGAAGCCCGCCGACATCGACCGGCTGTTCAAGAAGCCCTTCTATTTCGGCTGCGAGGCAGAAGACCCGATGACCGCCGTGGCCTTCGACAAGCGCCTCGGGCTCGACCTGAAGCCCATGCTCGGTTCCGACATCTCGCACTTCGATGTGGCGGACGCCGACGAGGTGCTCGAGGAGTGCTGGGAGCTGGTCGAGCACGGCGTGCTCACCGAGGACAATTTCCGCGACTTCACCTTTACCAACGCCGTGAACCTGCACGGCGGCATGAACCCGGACTTCTTCAAGGGCACGGTGGTGGAGAAGGAGGCGAAGAAGGTGCTCTCGAAGCGGCGCTGAGTGCTGCCGGAGGGGCGGAATCCGGGCAGTAAATACTGTCAGATAAATAGCAATATCGCCAATGCTATTGGCTGGTTGATCGAAATACTGACAGCGAATCGGTGGCGGTGTCTCCCGAGTGCAAGGGGCCGCAACCCTCGCGCTCAGCCGTCGCTGCTGCCGTAGCTCACATCCCCCAGCATCTGGCGCGCAGTCTTCTCGCTGACCAGCACGCGCCTGAGCGTGCGCCGCTGCTCCTTGCCGCCGCCCGCAAGGCCAGGCCGGGCGTGCTGGGTGGCGACGTTGTCCCAGATCAGGAGGTCGCCGTTCTGCCAGTGGTGCGTGAAGGTGTTGTCGGCGGCGTAGATGCGCGCGAGCAGTTCACGGACGATGCGATCGCTTTCCTCGCGCTCTAACCCCTCGATGTGGCTGGTGTGCTTCACCGAGGTGAAGAGCAATGGCACGCCGGTGCGCGGGTGCGGTTTCATCACCGGGTGCTTTGACATGCGGAAGTTCGAGTCGGGAGGCAGGTCCTTGAGGCCCAGCATGCGCGAGCGATTGTCGCTGGTGGCGGCCGAATTGCCGCCCGCGAAGCGCGCCACCTGCACCACGGTCTTGCCTTCCAGCGTGCGGCGCAGCGCGTCAGGCAGTTCGGCGCAGGCGCGCGTGCAGTTGGCGAACGATGTTGGTCCCGCCACGCTGCCGACATCGACCGCGTAGAGCGAGATCACCGGCGGCTGGTATTCGCCGAAAGCGAAATCGGAGTGATAGATGAGCTCGTGGTCGCCGAAAAGGCCGTTGGGCAGCACATTGGAGACGAAGGTGTGGAAGGAGCCGTCGTGCGTCTCATCCGACACCTTGCCGAACAGGCGCATCACGCGGATCTGGTCCTCGACCGTGATGTCCTGGTTGCGAAACAGCAGCACCTGCCTGTCATCGAGGAGCTTGCGCAGCGCCGCCTCCTGCGCCGGCGTGAGAGGCTGGTGCAGGTCGACTCCGAGTATCTCGGCGCCCAGCGCGGGCGAGAGGGGGCGTGTCGCTATCAACTCAGGCGCTGCGGACATGCAAGTCTCCAATGCTGACAGGCGGTGTGCATTGCGCGCTCGGGCAAGCTAGTCCCGGGCCTGCGTTTGTATGAACTTCAGCACGTGCGCCGCGCATTCTTCGGGGCGGGAGGCCGCGGGGTGGTAACCGTCGCCGGCAATGGTGACTACTTCTGAACGCGGAATGCGTCGTGTCCATTCGAGGACATTGGCGGGGGTCTGCATCGCGCCGCCCGCCATGGTGATGACCAGCGTGGGCGCGGTGATTTTCGGCAGGCCGGCGGTGACATCCATGTGGTTGCACATTTCTTCCACATTGACGCAGACGTCGCGATCGGAGGCGGCCATGAGGTCGTTCCAGAAAGCGATATGCGCCTCGGGTGCGGCGGAGCCCAGGCGCATGCGCTGCGTGGCTTCGGCCCAGGCGCGCACGCCGGACTTTGCCAATTCGCTTGTTGCGGCAAGCAATTTGGGGTCGCTGGTGTGCCCGAGGCCGCGCACCGGTGAACTGACTACCGACAGGGTCTTTACACGATCGGGAAAGTTGGTCGCGAACTGTAACGCAATGGTGCCGCCCAGCTTGGCCGAGACGACATGCACGGCATCGAGGCCCATGGCATCGAGGTAATGCGCGAGGTCGGCGGCAAATCCGGGGATCGACCAGGGATAGTCCTTCGGCGGGATAGTGGAGCGGCCGAAGCCGCGCTGGTCCACGCGCAGCACGCGATAGTGCGGGGAGAGCGCGGGCACCCAGGCATACCAGGCGGCGCTCGATTCGGCCACGCCGTGCACCATCAGTACGGCTTCGGGTTGCTTCCAGGGCGCCCCGAAGTAATCGTCTTCGTAGTGCATTTCCAGCGATGGGTCTACTCGAATCTTCGGCACGTCGGTGTCCTCACATGTTAATGGAGCATGCCACGGACCACGCTTGACAGACTTGGTTCGCCAGTCCCGCTCCCAGCAGCGCCGCCGAGCCTGCGTAGCAGGCGGCGCGGTCCCACCCAAGCAGCGCCGCCGAGCCTGCGTAGCAGGCGGCGCGGTCCCACTACGCGCTCTTTGATATCAGCGTGCTGTTGTCGAGGTGGTCGTACTCGCTGATCGGTGCGTGTTCCGGACCGTTGCGCGACATCATCACGAAATGCGGCTCGCTGGGGCGGAAGTTGGTGAAGCCCAGCCCGCCTTCGGGGACCCCGAAGCCATAGACGGTGTCCGCATCCACGGCCAGGGCGGTGCCGGGCTTGTGCACCTTGCGGCCGACGATCATGCCGCCTTCAGTGACGAAGATGATTTCATGCTCGGGATGAAAATGCGCCAGGCCCTGCGGGAACGGCGTGCCGAATTCGGACTTGTGCATCCACAGCTCGCAGGTCGGGCATTTGGAATCGGCCCACACGATGGTGGTCATGTCGTTGTTGTAGTTCTTCACCTTGACCATGCCATCCGGCCCCCACACGTGGACGTGGCCGCCCGGACGGTCCA
The DNA here is from genome assembly GCA_947478805.1 of Betaproteobacteria bacterium. Lineage (GTDB taxonomy): Bacteria > Pseudomonadota > Gammaproteobacteria > Burkholderiales > SG8-39 > CAIYPG01. The sequence continues at coordinate 15,372 of CANJXQ010000027.1, forward strand.
TGTGCGCAGTGCTCGCATCGCGGCTGTGATAGTGGAGCAGCGTCGCGCCGCCTTCGCCGGCCTCGATTACTGCATTGCCCTTGTGTTCGATGCTCACCACCCATTCCGGCGTCAGCGTCTGCTCGGCGATGCGGGCACTGCCCTTCCATACGTAGACAACGTGCCCGAGCGCGGGCTGGTCCCAGCGGATCTGCGCGCCCGGCGCGAGTTCATGCATCCACAGCCACAGCGGACGATCGGGGGTGCAGAGAACGCCGCGGGTCTGAATGTTTCCGGCGGGTGAAACGCCGGCGAGTGCGGGAAACGCGCAGACTTTTGCATCGTCGACATGTGCGGCGACAACCTTGCCCATGATGATCTTCTCCTCCGTGGTCCGTCACGCCCTTCGGCGACGCAGTTGCAACGTGGTGCAACGCTGACGCATTGAAGGAATGCTTGCGCATTGCAGTAACGCTTGCGCATTGCAGTAACGCTTGCGCATTGCAGTAACGCTGACGCATTGCAGGAATGCGATGTTGGGGTGATTATAGCCACCCGGGTACGAAAGCCGTCGAGGGCATGCCGAATGAGAATCGTTGTTGCGACCAGTGAATTCTTCCAGCCCGATGCGGCGCTGACCGGGCAATTGCGCGACGCTGCGGGCGCGCTCGATGACATTGCCTTCAGCGACATCGCTGCGCGCGAAGAGCATTTTCGCGACGTGCAATCGGCGGACATCCTGTTCGGCCAGGTGGTGCCGGAGGCCCTTGCGCATGCGCAGCAGCTGCGCTGGATCCACACCATCGGCGCTGCCATCGAAGGATTGCCCGAAGTGCTGGCTGGCCGCCGCGTACTGCTCACCGGCGAGAAGGGCAATGTCGGTCCGCCGCTGGCCGAGCAGGCGTTTGCGCTGCTCTTGGCGCTCACGCGCGGCGTCGCCACGGCCCTTCGCGAACCCGGGCCGCAGATGCGCATGCCTATTCGCGAACGCCAGTGGGAACTGGCCGATCGCGTCATGGCAATCGTTGGTTATGGAGGGACCGGCCGGGCGCTTGCGCGGCGCGCGCGCGGGTTCGAAATGGCATCGGTGCTGGCGGTGGACCCCGAACCCATTTCCAGCATGGTGAACATCTCCCACATCGATCGCGTTTATCGGCCCGATGACATCGACGCCTGCCTCGGCGTGGCGGACATCGTGGTCATTTGCGCCCCGCTGACCGCGGCGACGCGGCACTGGTTCAACCGCGAGCGCTTTGCCGCGATGAAGCCGGGTACGATCCTCATCAACGTGGGGCGCGGCGAGATCGTCGAGGAAGCGGCACTGATGGACGCCCTTGGAAGCGGACGGCTGTTCGGTGCCGGGCTGGATGTCGCGCCGCGCGACCCGCTGCCGGCCGATCATCCCTTGTGGCGCATGCCCAACGTGGTGGTGACGCCGCATGTTGCCGGCGGATCACCGCTCAGGATGCAGCGCGCCGTGGCCAACTTTTGCGCCAATCTCAAGTGCTTTCGCCAGGGAACGCCCTTGAATGGCGTGATCGACCTGCAGAAGGGGTTTTGACGCGCGCCTACTTGAAGATGCCGGTCCAGTGTTCGCGGTACTTGAGCACCACGTCGGCATTGAAGCTGTCGAGCGGCCAGGGCGTCATGGAGGATGCCTGGAGCGAGCCCGGGATGCCGGGCAGCGGGCTGGCCGCCTCGCTGCGTCCGTGCCAGATGGTCTGACCCTCGACCGACATGAGCCAGTCGATGAGCACCATCGCGGCATTCGGGCGCTTGCTCCAATTGAGCGCGGCCATGGCGTAGACGATGCCCATGGCGGGATTGGGCACGACGAAATCCACCGGGGCGCCTTTTTCGATCAGCGGCTTGGTGCCCGTGACATTGCCCATGTTGCCCACGGCGACTTCGCCCGCGGCCACGCCCTGCACCAGCGTCGAGGACACGGTGTACATCTTCGGGTTCTGCGCCTTGAGCTTCTGCAGGTAATCCGTGCCCTGGGTCTTCTCCAGCCAGTCGTACCAGGCGATCACTCCGGTGGAGCCCAGTTCGACCACGCCGATCCTGCCGCGGAATTCCGGGCGGAGCAGGTCGAGGTAGGTCCTGGGCGGATTGGCAACCTGGGTCTTGTTGTAGAGGATGGTGATGGGTTCGATGCCGCCGATCACCATGCTGCCTTCGCGCACGTAGGCCGAGGGCCAGTTCACTGCCGACGGTCCGGCCGGCTTGCGAAGCTGGCCTTCCTTGGCGCGCTCAAGGAACCACAGGAGTTCGGTGCTGAGGAACGCGTCGGCGCCATCGAGGTTATTGGCGCGCTCGGCGGTCATTTTCGTGACCAGTTCGCCGCTGGGGCCGCGCACGGCTTCAATCTCGATATCGGGATGCGCTTTCTTGAATCCGGCGACGATGCGCTGCAGGAGCGGCACCACCTGCGCGGAGTAGAAGACGACCCGGCCTTCCTTCTTCGCGGCGGCCACCACCTTCGCCCACTCGGCAGCCTGGTAATTCGCGGCGAGCGATTGCGCGCGCGCGAGGCCGGCCTGAAGGACGCAGGCGAGGGCAATGACGAGGGTTGCACCGATGCGCGCCATGGGTGCGGCCGATGCGAATGTGGATGACATGCGCTTTCTCCTCCGTGTTGCGCTGCGCTGGCTCGCGCTGCGACCGCGCAATGATACGGGAGGTGCCACAGTGCCGCTCGGCACTGGAATCAGGCGCGCAGCGGAATCAGACCCAGTCGCGCGCCTTGAGGTAACGCTCGTAGAGTGCGGCTTCCGGGCTCCCCGGCGCGGGATGCCAGTCGTAGCGCCACTTCACGATGGGCGGCATGGACATCAGGATGGACTCGGTCCGACCGCCCGATTGCAAGCCGAACAGCGTGCCGCGATCAAAGACGAGGTTGAACTCCACGTAGCGGCCGCGACGGTAGGCCTGGAAATCGCGTTCGCGCTCGCCGTAACCGGTGTTGCGACGGCGCTCGACGATGGGCGCGTAGGCCGGGAGGAAACGGTCGCCCACGCTTTGCAGTAACGCAAAGCAGGTGTCGAAGTCGGGGGAGGATAAGTCGTCGAAGAAGATGCCGCCGATGCCGCGCGGTTCGTTGCGATGCTTCAGGAAGAAATAATCGTCGCACCACTGCTTGAATTTCGGGTGCAGGTCGGCGCCGAAGGGCCGCAACGCTTCCTTGCAGGTGGCGTGGAAGTGGGTGCAGTCCTCGTCATTTCCGTAATACGGCGTGAGGTCCATTCCTCCGCCAAACCACCAGACCGGTTCCTTGCCTTCCGATGTGGCAATGAAGCAGCGCACGTTCATGTGCACCGTCGGAACGTAGGGATTGCGCGGATGCAGCACCAGCGATACGCCCATGGCTTCGAAGGCGCGGCCGGCGAGCTCGGGGCGCGCCGCGGTGGCCGAAGGCGGGAGTTTTGCGCCGCGCACGTGCGAGAACGCCACGCCGCCGCGCTCGAAGAGCTTTCCTTCCTCGATGATGCGGCTGTCGCCGCCGCCGCCCAATGACGAGAGCGCCCCTGATGACGCCGATGCCGGTTCGCCGCCGCGTTGCCAGCGATCGACACGAAAGGCATTCCCGTCGAGGGCTTCGAGACCGGCGACGATGCGGTCCTGCAGGCCTGTCAGGTATGCCTTGACCGCGGCTGAATCGGCGTTCGTATCTGCCATGGGCGGCTACTTTTTCGCGGGCACCGCGCGGTGGCCGATGTCGCTGCGGAACTGCATGCCCTCGAAGCGAATGGACTCGACGGCCTGGTAGGCGCGGCGCTGCGCCATCTTGATGGAATCGCCGAGCGCCGTGACGCAGAGCACACGGCCGCCCGCGGTGGTGACATTCTTGCCATCGAGCACCGTGCCCGCGTGGAACACCTTGCAGTCTTCCGTGCCCTCGGGAATGCCGGTGATGGCGTCACCCTTGCGCGGGGATTCCGGGTAGCCGCCGGCAGCAAGCACCACGCCCAACGCGGCGCGACGGTCCCAGTCGGCTTCTGCATTCTCCAGCTTGCCTTCGACCGCCAGTTCGATGAGTTCAAGCAGGTCGCTTTTGAGTCGCAACAGGATGGGTTGCGTTTCCGGGTCGCCGAGCCGGCAATTGAATTCGAGCACTTTCGGGTTGCCGGCCTTGTCGATCATCACGCCCGCATACAGGAAGCCGGTGTACTGGTGCCCTTCGGCAGCCATGCCGGCGATGACGGGCTGGATCACTTCGCGCACCAGGCGCGCATGGATGGCCGGCGTCACCACCGGTGCCGGTGAGTACGCGCCCATGCCGCCGGTGTTGGGGCCGGCGTCGCCGTCCTTCAAGCGCTTGTGATCCTGGCTGGTGGCAAGGGGCAGCACGTGGCGGCCGTCGGCCATGACGATGAAGCTGGCTTCCTCGCCGTCGAGGAACGCCTCGATCACCACGCGATTGCCCGCCTCGCCCATGGTGTGTGACACCATGAAGCGTTCCACTGCGTCATGCGCTTCGGCAACGGTCATTGCCACTACCACGCCCTTGCCCGCCGCGAGGCCGTCGGCCTTCACGACGATCGGCGCGCCCGATTTTCCGACTTGGTCATCGATGTAAGCGTGCGCCGACTTCGCATCCGTGAAACTGCCGAAGGCGGCAGTGGGAATCTTGTGCCGCTCCATGAACAGCTTGGCGAACTCCTTGGAGCTCTCGAGCTGGGCGCAGGCTTGCGTGGGGCCGAAGATGCGCAGGCCCGCGGCGCGGAAGGCATCGACCACGCCTTCGGCCAGCGGCGCTTCGGGGCCGACCACGGTGAGGTGGATATTTTCCTGCTTGGCAAAGGCTAGCAGGTCGGCGACGCTGCTGATGGCGACATTCTCAAGCCCGGGTTCCAACGCGGTACCGGCGTTGCCGGGCGCGACATAGACCTTCTGCACGCGCGGGTTGGCGGTGAGCCGCCAGGCGATGGCGTGTTCGCGTCCCCCGGAGCCGATGACAAGTAGTTTCATGTGTCGCGGATTCCCGTGTGCTTTGATCAGTGGCGGAAGTGGCGCACGCCGGTGAAAACCATGGCAACGCCGCGCTCATCGGCGGCACCGATGACTTCGTCGTCACGCATGCTGCCGCCGGGCTGGATGACGGCCACAGCGCCCGCATCGATGATCACGTCCAGGCCGTCGCGGAACGGGAAGAAGGCATCCGATGCGGCGACCGTGTCCTTGAGCGAGAGATTGGCGTTCTGCGCCTTGATGGACGCGATGCGCGCGCTGTCGATGCGGCTCATCTGCCCTGCGCCCACGCCGATGGTCATGCCGCCGGCGCAGAACACAATGGCGTTGGACTTGACGAACTTGCCGACCTTCCAGGCGAACAACAGGTCGGCGAGCTGCGCGTCGGTCGGCTTCTTCTTGGTCACGACTTTCAGGTCGGAGGCGGTGATGTCGCGATTGTCGGCGGTCTGGATCAAGAGGCCCGAGCCCACGCGCTTGACGTCATGGCTGTTGCGGCTATTCTTGCCGTCGGCGCCAGGCGGGATTTCCAGCACCCGCACATTGGCCTTGGCGGCGAAGACCTTGAGCGCATCAGGCGTGACCTTGGGGGCCATCACGACTTCGACGAACTGCTTGGCAACGGCCTCGGCGGCCGCGCCGTCGAGCGGACGGTTGAACGCGATGATGCCGCCGAAAGCGGAGGTGGGGTCGGTCTTTAGCGCCTTGGTGTAGGCCTCCAGCGGGTTGGCACCCAGCGCCACGCCGCAGGGATTGGCGTGCTTGATGATGACGCAGGCAGCCTGCGGGCTGTCGCTGAAGCTCTTCACGCATTCCCACGCGGCATCGGCATCGGCGATGTTGTTGTAGGAGAGCTCCTTGCCCTGCAACTGCCTGGCCATGGCCAGTGTGCCCGCGACTGGGTAGAGGTCGCGATAAAAAGCGGCCTTCTGGTGCGGATTCTCGCCGTAGCGCAGGTCCTGCAGCTTGACGAAGCGTCCATTGGACTGGCCGGGAAACTCGGCGCGCGTGCCGTCAGGCTGCAGCGCGGAGAGGTAATCACTGATCGCCGCATCGTAATTGGAAATGCGGTTGAAGGCGGCTACCGCGAGCGAGAAGCGCGTGGTGTCGCTGAGGCCTCCGTCGCGCTCGATCTCGGTGAGCACGTCGGCGTACTGCGAAGGGTCGGTGAGTACGGCCACGCCCTTCCAGTTCTTTGCGGCCGAACGCACCATGGCCGGGCCGCCGATGTCGATGTTCTCGATCGCGTCCTCCAGCGTGCAACCGGGCTTGGCGACTGTCGCCTCGAACGGGTAGAGGTTCACCACGAGCAGGTCGATGCCGCTGATGTCGTGGGCGGCGATGGCCGACATGTGCGCCGGCAGGTCGCGCCGCGCCAACAGCCCACCGTGGATCTTCGGATGCAGTGTCTTGACCCGGCCATCGAGCATTTCCGGAAATCCGGTGTGGTCGGCGACTTCGGTGACCGCAATGCCATTGTCGGCGAGCAGTTTGGCGGTGCCGCCGGTGGAGAGGATGCGGATGTTGCGACCGGCGAGGCCGCGGGCGAGTTCAAGCAATCCGGCTTTATCGGAAACGCTGATCAGGGCCTGGCGAATTGGTGTGGTCATGTGGGAATGCCGGGAAATGGGGATGTCGGATGGGCTGGCTGGTCGGGCTTGACACTGTGGCGCTGCCAGGCAGCCCCTGTATTGCGATGCGTGGCCATCGCGCGGATGCGCGAACCCCGCGTCGTGCGTTACAGCTTGATCTTGAGCGTCTGCATCTTCTTGCGCAGGGTGTTGCGGTTGATGCCCAGCATTTGCGCTGCAATGGTCTGGTTGCCTTCGGCGCGATCGAGCACCACTTCGAGCAGCGGGCGCTCGACGTTGCGGATGACCATGTCATAGACCGAGCGCGGCTTCTCGCCGTCGAGGTCGCGGAAGTATTTCTCGAGTGAGCGGCGGACGGTGTCCGCAATCTCGTTGCCTTGGCGGGCCGTGCTCATGCTGCCAGTTCCATTGGTGCTTCCTCCTCGATGTACCGCAGCCGCCGGTCGCTGCCCGCGAGTTCCTCGAAGAAGCGATCCACTGCTTCGATTTGCTCCGCGCAAGTCTCCAGCCGGTTCATGCGATGCCTGAAGCTCGCCGAGCCGGCGAGCCCCTTCGTGTACCAGGAAATATGCTTGCGCGCGACCTTGACCCCGCGATCAAACCCGTAAAAACCGTACAGGTCATGCAGGTGTTCCAGCAGCACAGTGCGGATTTCGGTAACCAATGGTGGCGGCAGCTTGTCGCCGGTCGCGAGGAAGTGCTCGATCTCGCGGAAGATCCACGGCCTGCCTTGCGCTGCGCGCCCGATCATGACGCCGTCTGCGCCCGTGTAGGCCAGCACATCGCGCGCTTCTTCCGGCGTGGTGATATCGCCGTTGGCGATGATGGGAAGGCGGCTTGCCATTTTCACTTCGCGAATGGTGTCGTATTCCGCGTGCCCGGTGTAGCCGCAGGCACGCGTGCGCCCGTGGATGGAAAGCAGCTGGATGCCGGCGTCTTCGGCGATGCGGGCCACGGTCAGAGCGTTCTTGTTCTGCCGGTCCCAGCCGGTGCGAAATTTAAGGGTGACCGGCACGTCCACCGCGCCGACCACGGCCTCGAGGATGCGCGCCACCAGGGGCTCGTCGCGCAGCAGCGCGGAGCCTGCTGCCGCATTGCATACCTTCTTTGCCGGGCAACCCATGTTGATGTCGATGATTTGCGCGCCCTGGTCCACGTTGAAGCGGGCCGCATCGGCCATCATTTTCGGATCGGCGCCAGCGATCTGCACCGAGATCGGCGAGACTTCGCCATCGTGATTGGCGCGGCGGCGCGTCTTCTCGCTACCCCACAGCAGCGAATTCGATGCCACCATTTCGGAGACCGCGAGGCCGGCGCCGAACTGCTTGCACAATTGACGGAACGGACGATCGGTGACGCCGGCCATCGGTGCGACAAACAGATTGTTGCGTAGCTTATGCGAACCGATTTGCATTTCAAAAACGGGCGTGGTGATTGGCGTGGCGGTGGCGGGGGAGCAATTCTATACCTAATCGTCACGCCGATGAAAAGCATGGCGCCTAAAAAATAGGCTGCTCAAAATCGTTGTTGCCGGTGTCGCAAGAGGCGCTGACAAGGAAGCGTTGCAGCATGTTTGCGCAAATGCTTTCTACTGCACAGCGGCGCTGTCTTTGCGAGATTTGAGGCCGTAGAAGTGACGGGTGAAGTACAGGACGCTGGTGCGGAAGAAGGGCCTGCGCAGATTCGCGCGCGGATTCAGGGCAGGGCGCGAGCGCCGAACATCATTCGGCGCGACAGGAAGCGACGCGCGGGCGGAACGGTGTCAAGGAAGGCCAGTGCTGCGCCGCGTACCGTCGAGCTCATGGGCAGTCGCAGTGAAAATGCGCCGATCAGTCCGTCGGTCAGGCGCACGATGAGTTCGCGATCGAGACGTCGTCGCGATGCGAAAGCACGCGAGAATGCCGCGCTGCCAAGGTCTTCCGGCCTGTCGTCCAGCGCGCGTGTGCACGCTTCCGCGAGTTCCCAAGCGTCGCGCAGTCCGAGATTCAGGCCCTGTCCTGCAACCGGATGCAGCGTCTGTGATGCATTGCCGATGGTGACGATCCCGGCGTGCGCCTTTTGATCTTGTACGCGCAGCGACAGTGGGAACGCGCTGCGTGGTCCGACAGCGCGAAATTTTCCTGCGCGATCGCCAAAGGTGTGCTGCAGCGAAGTGATAAAGGCGGCGTCGTACATGCCCATCAGGCGCTCCGCGTTCGCGGGGGGCGAAGTCCACACCAGCGCGTAACGATTCCTGTACGGCAATAGCGCCACAGGGCCGTCCGGTGTGAATCGCTCCCAGGCGCGATTGCCATGCGATGGCTCGGTGTCGACTTCGCAGACCACGGCGCTTTGACGGTAATCCTTGATGCGCGCTCCGGGACTCTCCTCGCTCCCGTGACCCGGTCGGCCGCCGTCCGCAATCACAAGCAGTCGCGTGCGGACGGATTGCGAGGCCAGGCGCGCTTCGATGCCGTCAGGCGAAGGCTTCCAGTCGAGCAGCCTGTCTTCGCGCATTGCGATGGCAGGCAAGTGGCCGGTCGCGGTGCGTTCGACCAGTTCGCGATAACTGACCACATGGCCCAGCGCGTCGATGCCGTGATCGGCCGCCGTGATCACGGTTCGGCCAAAGCCGCCGCGCTGCGACACATGTATATGGTGTATGGGCGTCGCGGGCAGCCCTTGCCAGAGCCCGAGGCGCTCGAGGATGAGCCGGCTGCCATGTGAAAGCGCGATGGGGCGATCCGCAGCCGTGGAGCCGGCGCGCACCTGCAGCACGGAGAGTCCCTTCCCCGTGCCGCGGCCCGCCAGGGGCGCGAGTGCGTGTGCGAGCACCGAGCCGACCGGCCCGCCGCCTGCGATGACGATGTCGAATGGCTCCAACGGAGTGTCCTGATGCGCTTGCTGGGGGAATTGCGTCGGGATTAAGCGGAAGCCTGCCCGACCAGGGCTTCGACGTCGGCCACCGATTTGGGCGTATCCCGGGTGATGACGTCGTACCCCGTCGCCGTCACGAGCACATCGTCCTCGATGCGAATGCCGATATTCCAGAACGCCTCGGGCACCTTGTCGCCGGGGCGGATGTAGCAGCCGGGCTCGACGGTGAGCATCATTCCCGGTTCGAGTGCGCGCCATTCGCCGGCGGTCTTGTATTCGCCGGCGTCGTGCACGTCCAGGCCCAACCAGTGGCCGGTGCGGTGCATGTAGAAGCGGCGGTAGTCCTCGGTCTCGATGACCTTGTCCAGCGTCCCCTCGCACAGGCCGAAGTCGATGAAGCCCTGGGCGAGCACCCTGACCGCGGCTTCATGCGGCGCGTTCCAGTGCGCGCCGGGCTTGATGGCGGCGAAGGCGGCATCCTGCGATGCGAGCACCAGCTGATAGGCATCTTTCTGCTGCGGAGAGAAGCGGCCGTTGACCGGCCAGGTGCGCGTCACGTCGGAGGCATAGCCGTCCAGTTCGCAACCGGCGTCGATGAGCAGCAGATCGCCGTCGGCGAGCCGCTTGTCATTGGCGCGGTAATGCAGGATGCAGGCATTGGCGCCGCCCGCGACGATGGGCCAGTAGGCCGGGAATTGCGCGCCGCGGCGGCGGAATTCGTACAGCAATTCGGCTTCGATCTCGAATTCCATGCGACCGGGCCGCGTGGCGGCCATGGCTTTCAGGTGCGCGGCGGCGGAGATGCCCGCAGCGCTGCGCATCGTCGATATTTCGGAGGCATCCTTGAACAGGCGCATTTCGTCGAGCACGGTGCGCACGTCGTGGATTTCGTTGGGCGCAGTGATGCCGGTGCGGCCCTGGGCGCGCACGCGGTTCAGCCAGCCCATGATGCGGGCATCCCAATCGGCCTCGGCACCCGGGGCGTAATAGAGCGCCGGCTGGTTGGCGAGCATCTTCGGCGCCATTTCGTCGAGGGTGCTGATGGAATAGGTCTCGTCGAAGCCGAATTCCGATTTTGCTGCCTCGGGTCCCCAGCGGAAACCCTCCCAGGTTTCGCGCTCTGCATCCTTGTCGCGGCAAAAAAGCACCGAGCGCGTTTCGCTGGTACCCGTTGCTCCCTCGCTCGCATGCAGGATGAGTACCGAGCCGGGTTCGGTGAATCCGGTGAGGTAATAGAAGTAGCTGTCGAAGCGGTACAGGTAATCGCTGTCGCGATTGCGCATGCGCTCGGGTGCAGTGGGGATCACGGCGACGCCGTGCTTCATGTGACGCGCCAGTGCGGCGCGGCGTTCGGCAAATCGGGAGGTGTCGGTCATGGCGTATTCCGGGAGCTGGCGAATCGAGTGCCGCAAGTATGCCTTCGATTCGATGAGGAAGGTATGGCGGCGATGCAAGTGTTGCGGCTGCCCCGCGGGGCGATCGGATCAGGCTGTATCGTTCACTTGGTTCAGCAGGGCCAGCCGTTCAGGCGTCCCGACATCGTTCCATTCGCCGCGATGGCGCTCTCCGCCAACGCGATTCGCCGACATGGCCTTGCGCAACAGCGGAGCCAAAGGCGCCTTGTGGCCAGGAGGGATGCCCGAGAAGAGGCGTGGACTGTAGAGCCCGATGCCGGAAAAGGTGAGCATCGATGCGGGAGGGCCACGTTCCAACACGCGGCCGCCGGCCTCATCCAGGGAAAAATCGCCCTGCGGGTGGTGCTGGGGATTGGCGACCAGGACCAGGTGCGCGAGATCCTCTCCCAGCGGGCGCTCGGCAAGCCGCGTGAAATCGTAATCGCAGAAGAGGTCGGCGTTGACCGCTAGGAACGGCGCCTCGCCCAGCAGCGGCAGGGCGTTCGCGATGCCGCCGGCAGTTTCGAGGGCTTCGCGTTCGGGCGAATAGCGGATGGACACGCCCAGTCGCTCGCCCTTGCCCAGCGCCGCGGTCAATTGGTCGCCCAGGTGCGCATGGTTGATGACGAGTTCGGTGACGCCGGCGCGTGCCAATGCCGTGATCACCCACTCGATCAGCGGCCTGCCGCGGACGGCGAGGAGCGGCTTGGGGGTGCGGTCGGTCAGCGGACGCATGCGCTCTCCGCGACCGGCGGCCAGGATCATGGCGCGTCGAACCTGCGTCAAAACGAGTATCCCGTCTGTTTTTCGACCGGACTCAGGACGTCGAGCAAGGCGGCGAGCGGACCCAGCTCGCGATAGCGTTGGCAGGTCTTGCGCAGATACGACATGACCAGGGGCTGGTCGTTCAGGTAGGCGTGCTTGCCGTCACGGTAGGCGAGGCGCGCGAAGATGCCGATGACCTTCAGCTGGCGCTGCGCCCCCATCCACTCGAAATCGCGGTAGAACTCGGCAAAATCCGTTCGCACCGGCAGCCCGGCCGCGCGCGCGGCTTCCCAGTAGCGGATGCACCAGTCGAGTACCTGCCGTTCTTCCCAGCCGATGTAGGCATCGCGCAACAGCGACACCAGATCGTAGGTGATCGGCCCATAGACTGCATCCTGGAAATCCAGTATGCCGGGGTTGGGCGTCGCCACCATGAGGTTGCGCGAATGGTAGTCGCGGTGGACGAAGACCTGCGGTTGGGCGAGATTGTTGTCGAGAATCAGCGCGAATGCCGAATGCAGGGTCCGGGATTGCGCATCCGTGAGCGTCTTGCCGAGTTGCTTGCCGACATACCACTCGGGGAACAGCATCAATTCGCGCTCGAGCAGCGCGCGGTCGTACTTTGGCAGGACCCCGGGGCGACTGCCGCACTGGATCCTGACCAGCGCGGCAATGGCGTCCTGATAGAGCGCGGTTGCGCTGTCCGCATTCAGGGCCGACAGGTAGGTGGTGTGACCGAGGTCGGAGAGCAGCAGGAAACCTTGCGACAGGTCCTGTGCCAGGACGACTGGAGCGTGAACCCCTGTCCCGACGAGAAGCTGCGCGATCCTGATGAAGGGGCGGCAATCTTCCTTGTCAGGCGGGGCATCCATGATGACAAGCGAGTTCGCGCCGTTTAGCAGGCAAGTCGAGGGCGCCTTGCGTATGGCGCGAAAATAGCGTCGGAAGCTCGCGTCGGCTGACGCCGGGCTCAGGGTGAAATTCTCGTCGCCGAGCTGTGCCGCGACCCAGTGGCGCAGTGACGCCATCCGAGCGGAGTCGCGATCCGACGCCACCCCGGGGCGGCTATCGGTGACCGGTTGTCCGCCGCCCTTTGCACTGCTGGTACTGTTGATCTTGCCCCCGATGGCCCTGACTGTTGAATGCCGCAATTTTAGAGCTCATTTCACAATTGAGGGGGCACTTCCCTCAAACTTCCCTACATCAGGGGCCATTTCGGTAATTCTGAAATGGCCTAGTCTCAAACACCATCTTGTCCAAAGCAGGGGGGTGCGAGGGGAACCGAACAATTCGCTCTCCGGTTCGCCGCCACGGGTCACTCGGTTATCATAGGGGTCCCGGTTTTTCGGGTCAGCGCGAGGGATTCGGCCTTGAGGCGGAAGTGGGCGCATCAGTAACCCACGCTGCGCCGAGGCCTTGAACCGTCGCATTCATTCGTCATTCGAGCATTTCAAGAATCCCTTTGTCGCAGATCGCCCCCGACCGATTGCTGGTTGCAGCCCTGGCAAGCATGCTGCTGGCGCCTGTTGCCGCGCGCGCCGCCGATGACCGGGGCGCAAAGCCGCCCGTTGAAGTGACTGCCGATCGCATCGAGGGCACCAACGACAAGGAAGTGTCCGCCAGTGGCAAGGCGGAGCTGCGCCGGGGCGATGTCAGCATCGGCGCCGATGAGCTGAAGTACACCAACGAAAACGAAGAGGTGACGGCGAAGGGCAATGTGCGCATCGAGCGCCGCGGCGACGTGATGACGGGCCCTTCGCTGCGTTACCGCATGCCCGATGCCACCGGGTCCATCGAAAAACCCGATTACTCGCTGGCGCCCAGGCAGCGCAACAATGCCGCGCCGACCGGTGCCCGGGGCAGCGCTGCCGAGATCGAACTGCAAGGCGAGGACCGCTATCACCTCGTCGACGCGACCTTTACCACCTGCAAGCCCGGCAACAACGGCTGGTATGCCCAGGTCGGTGAACTCGACCTCGATTACACGCGCCAGGTCGGCGTGGCGAGGAACGCCACGATCCACCTGCTCGATACGCCCATCCTGTACCTGCCTTATTTGACGTTTGCCCTGAATAACGAGCGCAAGTCCGGCGTATTGCCGCCGAGCTTCGGCAGTTCGGACAAGGGCGGCCCGGAATTCACCGTTCCCTATTATTTCAACCTGGCGCCCAATCGCGACCTGACCATGGCGGCCCGCTACATGGAAAAGCGCGGCCTGCAGCTGAACGGGCAGTTTCGCTACCTGGAAAAGAATTTTGGCGGTGAACTGCGTTTCGAGGAGCTTCCCGACGACAAGGTGCTGCGCACCAATCGTTCTGCGATGACGCTGAACCATGCCTATGCCGACGGCAAGATGTTCGGCTCGCTGAACATCAACAAGGTCAGCGACAACAACTATTTCCGTGACCTGACGAGCCGCATCAACCTGACCTCGCAGACCAACCTCAGTCGCGAAGGGCTGGTCGGTTATTCGGACAATTGGTGGGGAACCGGCGTGTATACCGCCACGGCACGCGTGCAGCAATTCCAGACCCTGCAGGATCCCAACGCGCCCGTCCTTCCGCCCTATGGTCGCGCGCCGCAACTGGCGCTGTCGGCGGTCCGGCAGGATGTGGGCGGCCTTGATATCAACGTCGCGGGCGAATACGTGGATTTTGCGCACCCCACGCAGATTCTCGGGCGCCGCACCACGTTCTATCCGAGCGTGACGATGCCCTTGCTCGCGCCGGGATGGTTCGTTACTCCGAAGCTGGGGGTGCACAGCACCCGTTATGGCCTCGAGCGCGAACCCGTCGGCACTGCACCCACGGCGTCCCGCACGCTGCCGATCTTCAGCCTTGACAGCGGGATGACGTTCGAGCGGCGGACGAGCCTGAATTCGAACGATTTCGTGCAGACATTGGAGCCGCGCGCCTACTACCTGCGCATACCCTACAAGAACCAGAACCAGATCCCGCTCTTCGATACCGCGCTCGCCGACTTCAATTACGCGCAGATCTTCTCGGAGAACAGCTTTGTCGGCGGCGACCGCATCAATGACGCCAACCAGCTGACTTTGGCGATGACCTCCCGTCTGCTGTCCGCAAGCAGCGGGCAGGAAGCCGTCAAGGCGACCATCGGGCAGCGCTACTATTTCAAGGACCAGCAGGTCACGCTCAATCCGGGGGATACGCCGCGCGTCAATCACTCTTCGAACTGGCTGGCGGCGTTGTCCGGCCCCATTGCACCCAAATGGACGGCTGAATCGGCCCTGGAGTACAACGCCCGAGACCGCAGCGCCGACCGCATGACGGTGTCGGCGCGCTACAAGCCCGAGCAGTTCAAGGTGCTCAACCTGTCGTATCGCTACCTGCGCGACCAGATCGGCCAGGTGGACCTGTCCGCGCAGTGGCCGCTGGGTGCGAAGTTCAGCGGGGTGGCGCGCTACAATTTTTCCTACCGCGACGGGCGCGCCGTGGAGGCGCTTGGCGGGCTCGAATACGACGGTGATTGCTGGGTCGGGCGCTTTGTCATCCAGCGGTTCGCGACCGCTGCGGGGCAGACTACCAATGCCGTGTTCCTGCAGGTCGAGTTGAACGGCTTTTCCCGCATCGGCACCAATCCGCTTGAGACGTTGAAGCGCAATATTCCCGGCTACTCCCGGCTCAACCAGGTCACGCCGTCGGCCAATCAAACCACTGACTTCTTTGATTAAGCCCGGATACCCAACGAAACCAGGATCCATGCACAGACCCATTGTCCAAATGTTGCGCGCGGCACTCGGCGTTGTGCTGGCGTCGATGGCCGCGCTCGCCATCGCCCAGTCGGCCTCTGGCCGCGCGCGCGTCCAGCTGGTCGACCGCATCATTGCCGTGGTCAATCAGGAGGTCATCTCGCAATTCGAGTTGAGTGAGCGCATGCAGCGGGTCACGCGGGAATTGCAGCAGCGCAACACGCCGCTGCCGGACCGCGAGGTGCTCGAGCGCCAAGTGGTCGAGCGCATGATTACCGAGCGGGTGCAGTTGCAGCGCGCGGCCGAACTGGGCTTGCGCATCAACGACCAGCAACTCGACCAGACTGTTGCGCGAGTTGCCGAGAACAACAAGATGTCGGTCGAGCAATTCGAGGCGGCGCTGGCGCGCGACGGAATCCCCATGCAGAAATTCCGCGAGGAACTGCGCAGCGAGATCGTCATCTCGCGCCTGCGCGATCGCGAGGTGGACAACCGGATCACCATCACGGAAAACGAAGTCGACCTGTATATCGCCGAACAGGCGGAAAGCAAGGAAACCGCATCGGAGTACGAGCTGTCGCACATTGTCATTCGCGTTCCGGAGCAGGCGAGTCCTGAACAGACGGAGCGCCAGCGCAGTCGCGCCGAAGAGGTGGTCAAGCGCTCGCGGGCCGGGGGGGACTTCGGGCAGCTGTCGGCGGCCTATTCGGATGCGCCGGAGGCCATGACCGGGGGTGAAATGGGCTGGCGCGAACGCGACCGCATCCCGGACCTGTACCTGGAGGCCTTGAACAAAATGCGCCCGGGTGAGGTGAGCGAGGTGTTGCGCAGCCCGGCCGGGTTTCACGTGCTCAAGCTCACCAACCTGCGCGGCTCCGGTGCCCCGCTGTTGATCGAACAGACGCGTGCGCGCCATATCCTGATTCGCGTCGGTGAGTCGACTTCGGAGGCCGAGGCCACGCGGAAAATGCAAAACCTGCGCGAGCGCATCGTCAATGGCGTCGATTTTGGCGAACTTGCCAAGCTCAATTCGGATGACGGGTCCGCGGGGAATGGCGGCGAGCTTGGTTGGGTGTACCCAGGGGACACGGTGCCCGAATTCGAGCGAGGGATGAACGAATTGAAAGTCGGCGAAATCAGCCAGCCGATCAAGAGCCCTTTCGGAATGCACCTCATCCAGGTGCTCGAGCGGCGGACCGCCGACATGTCCTCCGACCGCAAGCGTCTTGACGCGCGTCGCGTGCTGCGGGACAAGAAAAGCGACGAGGCGTATCAGGAGTGGTTGCGCCAGTTGCGCGATCGCGCGTATGTGGAGTTGCGGCTGGAAGACCGCTGAAGAGCGTGGCCATGGCAGATCGGCACGCCGCGAACTTGCAGTCATCTTCCGATGTTTCCTCCGGGCGCAATGCCTTGCCAGTGATCGCGGTGACCACCGGGGAGCCGGCCGGCATTGGTCCTGAAATCTGCATGGCGGTGGCCGCCGCGCCTGACATTCCCGCTCGCCTCGTGTTCCTCGGCGATCGCGAATTGCTCGTGTCACGCGCAGCCCTGTCGGGAGGGGCAGGCTCCGTCCGTGGCTATGATCGTCATGCCAGGCCAGTTCCGGGCGATGTCGAAGTCCTGCATTGCCCGCTCAAGCGCGACTGTCGTCCCGGCCAACTGGATCCGGCCAATGCGCCCTACGTGCTCGACACCATTGATCGCGCCATCGCCGGTTGCGCGAGCGGCGAGTTCGCCGCGATGGTCACGGCGCCGGTGAGCAAGGCGGTGATCAACGATGCGGGCATCGGGTTTACCGGACACACCGAGTACCTCGCTGCGCAAACGCACACGGGCGCGGTGGTGATGATGCTGGTGGGCGGAGGCCTGCGCGTGGCATTGGCCACCACGCACCTGTCGCTTGCCGATGTGCCGGGCGCAATCACGCGTGAAGGACTCGACGTGACGCTGCGCATCATCTTGCGCGATCTGCGCGAGCGCTTCGGCATCGCCGCGCCACGGGTGTTGGTTGCGGGTCTCAACCCGCATGCCGGGGAGGGCGGGCATCTCGGGCGCGAGGAGATCGAGGTCATCGCCCCCGCCATCGCGCGCCTGCGTGCCGAAGGACTCGAGGTCGAAGGACCGATTCCAGCCGACACGGTATTCGTGCCGGAACGTGCGAAGTCGGCCGATTGCGTTCTCGCCATGTACCATGACCAGGGCCTGCCCGTGCTCAAGTTTGCGAGCTTCGGCGGCGGCGTCAATGTGACCCTGGGCTTGCCTTTCATCCGCACTTCCGTCGATCACGGAACGGCGCTGGACCTCGCCGGCAGCGGGCGCGCAGACCCCGGCAGCCTTGTTGCCGCTGTGAAGCTCGCATGCGAGTTGGCTGCACGCCGGAAAGCGCAGTGAGTTCGTTCATGTGTCGTCGTCGGCGGAACCTGCGGACCGATGGGCCATAGACCGCGCAAGCGCTTCGGGCAGAACTTTCTCGTCGACCGCGCCATTGCCCGGCGCATCGTCGATGCGGTGAACCCCCAGCCAGCAGACCGCATTGTCGAGATCGGGCCCGGGGAAGGCGCAATCACGGCGCTGTTCCTCGAGCGCATTCCGCATCTGACCGCATTGGAAATCGATCGCGACCTGGTTGCGGAACTCAGGTTGCGCTTCGACCCCGCCCAGCTCACTTTGTGCGAGGGCGACGCCCTGCAGTTCGACTTTGCCGGGCTGAGCACGCAGCTGCAGGGGCCGATCCGGGTCGTCGGCAATCTCCCTTACAACATCTCGACGCCGCTCCTGTTTCACCTCGCGGAATTCGCCGCCCACTGCGTGGACCTGCACTTCATGCTGCAGCAGGAAGTCGTGGCGCGCATGGTGGCCGCGCCTTCGAGCCCCGAGTATGGGCGGCTGTCGGTGATGCTGCAGGTCCGTTACGCCATGGAGCGGCTCTTTGGCGTCCCCCCTGAGTCATTTCGCCCCGTGCCCAAGGTGCAGTCCGCGGTGGTGCGCCTGCGCCCGCTGACGCTCGCCGAGCGCGCGGCGGTGGGGGCGCCTCGCGATGCGGCGGTGTTCGCTCGCGTGGTGAATGCCGCGTTTTCCATGCGTCGCAAGACGCTGCGCAATGCGCTGGCCTCGATGATCGATGCGCCGGCGATGGAGCGGCTGGGCGTCGACCCCGGGCTGCGGCCGGAGAACCTGTCGGTGAGGGATTATGCGGTGATTGCGGATGCGGTGGCGGGGTGTGGGTGAGTTGTTTTGCCTGACGGCGAGTGACTTGGTGTTCTGAGTTTCGCCTGACGGCGAGTTACTTCTTTTGTCTCGCCAAAAGAAGTAACCAAGAAAAGGCGACCCCGGAGGAGACGGTTTCGGCGCTCAGTTTTCAACTGATCGCCGAAACTGCCCTGCGATGCTCGTCAGCGCTGGCGGCTGCGGAACTCGGTCGCCAAAACCAAAAAACGGCTCCCTCAGACAGTCCTCGCCGAAACCCCAGCGCCGCCTGCGCTTCTCGGCGTCCCCAACGGGGCCCCACCCCGAACCCATCCTCCGTGGCTAAATACTGCCAATTTTATACATCAGTACACGTCTATCGGACATAAACACATTAAAAACTGACACAGATGCTTATCCTGTGGCGGCTTTCCGGGGCCCCCTTTGCATCGCCGAGCAGCGCAGCGACGCTTGGGGTTTCGGCGAGGACTGTCTGAGCAGGCCGCTTTGCGGCCTGCGAGTTCCGCAGCCGCCCAGCGTTGCGAGCAGCACAGGGCAGTCGCCGCAGGCGACCGATGCTTCGGGGGTGTGCTTTTCTCTGGTTACTCTCTTTTGCACAAGCAAAAGAGAGTAACTCGCCGTCAGGCGAA
>CANJXQ010000028.1 GCA_947478805.1 Betaproteobacteria bacterium
GGTCAGCGCCCTGGTGCAGGTGTCCCTCGACCTCTTTCCCCTGTACCTGCCGATCTACGGCCGGAGCATCGGGCTGTCGCCCTCGACCATCGGCAACCTCGTCGGGGTGGTATTCATCTCCGCGTTCGTGGCGCAAATGGTGCTCGCGCGCGTCGTCAGCCGCTTTGGCGAACGCAACGTCATATCGACCAGCTTCGTGACGGCGATGTGCGGTTTCCTGCTCATGCCGCTGGCCGATGGCGCGATTGCGCTCGGGCTGGTCGCCTGCGTGTTCGGCATGGCCATGGGTAGCGGTCACCCGATTACCAGCATGCTCCTCTCTAGCCGAGCGCCGGGCGGCCGGCCCGCGGAATCGCTGGGTTTCCGGTTGAGCATCAACAATGCCGTTCGCCTGGTCGCGCCGACGGCGCTCGGCTCGCTCGGCACTGCGCTCGGCCTTGTTCCCATGTTTTGCGTCACCGCAGCGATGATGGCGTGCGGACTGGCCTTGAGTCGCAGGCTTACCTTTCGCAGTCACGGCAGTTGAATGGATGCCAGTGCGCGCCGGGGCTGCAAGGCCGCCGGGGTCGCGTTCAGCGCAGTGTGTCGCGAAGTTTCCGCAGTTCGATGTAATGCGGCAGTAGCGTCGCAGGATTGGCGGCGGGATTGGCGCCGCTGGGGTTTGGGCTCACGAAGACCCTGGTTTCACCGATCATTTCTTCCTGCAGGCCGGTTTCCACTTTGCGGGTGATATCCAGGGCATGGAGGAGAAACATTTTCCATGCGTCCTTGCCCTGGAACCAGGCGATGCGCGGCTGGTAGCGAAGCAGTTTCCTTTGCAGTGACCTGGCGCCCAGGCGGTAGTCATCGACTGACAGATCGGATGCGGAGCGTGTCGGACGCTTTACGATGTCGGTGAAGCCGATCGCATGGTCGCGATAGAGGGTTTCGATTGCCTCTCGTCCCGCGGGCAGGTTGAGCGGAGCGAGTTTTGCCGTATTGAACACCGGCCAGAAGCGGTTGCCCGGGCGTGCGAATGCGAAGCCCTTCTCGACGGAGTAAATCGACGGGTTGATGCCGATCGACACGATGTCCAGGTTGTCGCGCAGGTAGTCGGGCAGTGTTTTTTCGCGTGTCGCCATGGGGTGATTTTCCTGCGCTGGCGCCTTGATCAGGACGCCTCCAGTTGTCTTTGGACGTAAATACGGACCTGCTTCACAAGGTCCGGCGAAAGGCAATCGAATGACTCGGTATCCGGTGTCGAGCGCAACCAGGTGAGCTGTCGCTTGGCGAGTTGCCGGGTGGCGAAGACGCCGCGGTCGCGAAGTTCTGCCGCATCCATCGTCCCCTCAAGGTGCGCCCAGGCCTGTCGGTAGCCTACGGTGCGCATCGAAGGCATGTCGGCGCGCAGTGCATGACGCTCGCGCAATTGCCGTAATTCGTCCACCAGGCCGGCGCGCAACATGGCATCGAATCGCGCCTCGATGCGCCGGTGCAACACTGCACGCACTCCCGGAGCGAGCGCGATGGCGATCGGGCGATAGGCTTCGTTGCGCGCCTCACTCGTCGTGGCATCACGCCGGCCCTGCAACTGGGACAGCGGCTCACCGGTGATCCGGTGCACCTCCAGCGCGCGCTGGATGCGCTGCGCGTCGTTCGGTTGCAGGCGTGATGCCGTCACCGGGTCGATCCGCGCCAGTTCCCCGTGCATGGCGGGCCAGCCAATGGCCGCGGCACGCGCGTCGAGGGATGCACGTACCTGGGGATCTGCCTGCGGCAGGTTGGACAGCCCCTCGCGGAGCGACTTGAAATAGAGCATCGTGCCTCCGACCAGCAGCGGCAGACGGCCCCGTGCGATGACCTCGCCGATCAGCCGCACCGCATCCTCGCGAAAGCGGGCGGTGGAGTAGGCATCCGTGGGGTCGATGATGTCGATCAGGTGGTGCGGGACGGCGTTGCGGTCGGCCAGTGACGGCTTGGCGGTGCCGATGTTCATGTCGCGATAGGCCTGCGCCGAATCGACGCTGATGATTTCCGCCGGCATGTGCTGCGCGAGTTCCATGGCGAGCGCCGACTTGCCGCTGGCAGTGGGGCCCATGATGAGCAGGGCCATGGCCTTCGGAAGAGGGTTCAACGCGATACCGGTGTGTGCAGTGGAGGCGGGGCGAGCGCGCTAGCGACCGCGCATGAAAAGCTTGTCCAGATCGGCGATGGACATCTGGTACCAGGTGGGGCGCCCGTGATTGCACTGGCCGGAGCGCTCCGTTTCTTCCATTTCGCGCAGCAATGCATTCATCTCGGGAATGCTCAGGTTGCGCTGGGCGCGCACGGCGCCATGGCAGGCCATGGTTGAGAGCAGTTCGTTCTGGCGCTCGGCGATGATCCGGCTTGCGCCCAGTTCGCGAATGTCGCGCAGGATGCCGCGGGCAAGCTCGGGCAGGTCGCCGCCCGCGAGCATGGCGGGCACCGCGCGCACGGCCAGCGTGGTGGGCGACAGGGGGGCGAGGTCGAACCCCAGCAACTGCAAAGTGGACTCGTGCTCTTCGGCCGTGGCGATGTCAAGGCGGTCGGCGTTGAATGCGGAAGGCACGAGCAGCTTCTGCGTTTGCATGCTGCTTGCATCCAGCGCCAGCTTCAGTTTTTCATAGAGGATGCGCTCATGGGCCGCGTGCATGTCGACGAGGACCAGTCCCGCCTGGTTCTGCGCCAGGATGTAGAGGCCGTGGAGCTGCGCCAATGCATAGCCCAGCTGAGGGACTTGGCCGGAAGCGGTGCTTTCGACGGCCGCATTGGCCAGTGCTTGCGGGCCGATGGCTGGCGCGGGTGCATCGCTGCCGGTGACTTCGCGCAAGTCGGCCCTGTAGGGTTGGGCGAAAAACGCGGCATAGTCGCTGTGCGGCTGGGCCACGCCCAGTGTTCCCTGGCGCAATCCCGTCGTGGCGTGCAGCCCGTACGGCTGACCTTCGGTAGATGCGGGCACGCCGGGGCGTGCCAGGGCTGATGCGACGGCCTGGGCAGCGTTCGGCGCGAAAGCGCCCGGAGCAGGGGCCATGGCGACGTTTGAAGCCAAGGCCTTGGAGACAGCGTGATAAACGAACTGGTGCACCGCGCGCGAATCGCGAAAACGCACTTCGGTCTTGGATGGGTGCACATTGACGTCCACCGCCCGTGGATCGATACCGAGGTAGATCACGTAGGCCGGCTGACGATCGCCATGCAGGACATCGCGATAGGCTTCGCGCAGGGCATGCGCGAGCACCTTGTCGCGAACGAAACGCCCGTTGACGAAAACGAATTGCTGGTCGCGCGAGGCGCGAGAGAACGCGGGCGATCCGGCGTATCCGCGGATCGACAGGTGGGTAGTCCCTGCCGAATCGGTACTGGCACCGACGACATCGGCGCTGATCCGCTCATCGACCGCTCGCATGCTTGCGGCGAATTCGTCGCCCAGCACCGCCTCGACGCGGCGCGCGAGTTCACTGCGCGGCAGGTGCATGGACACCCGCCCATTGTGCTTCAGGCTGAAGGCAACGTCCGGTCGCGACAGGGCAGCGCGCTTGACCACGGCATCGCAGTGGGCGAACTCGGTGGCCTCCATTTTCAGGAACTTGCGGCGCGCCGGCGTATTGAAATACAGGTCGGCCACATCCACCGTGGTCCCGGTGGCGTGGGCTGCCGGCTCCACGGCGCCCGCACTGGCGTCGCCTTCGGCCCCGATGCGCCAGCCGCGCGACGCGCCGGTGTGTCTTGTCATGAGCGACACCCGCGCGACCGAGGCGATGCTGGCCAGCGCTTCACCGCGAAATCCGAGTGATCGTACCCCCTCCAGGTCGTCCAGCGACGCGATCTTGCTGGTGGCGTGGCGGGCCAGCGCCAGGGGCAGGTCATCGGCCTCGATTCCCGAGCCATCGTCGGTGATGCGTATGCGCTTCATGCCGCCCTGCTCGAGGGCGACTTCGATCGATTGCGCGCCGGCATCCAGGGCGTTTTCCACCAGTTCCTTGACCACGGAGGCCGGGCGCTCCACCACTTCGCCTGCGGCGATCTGGCTGATCAGCGTGTCGGGGAGTGGCTGGATGCGGGGCATGAGTTGGGCGGGCAGAGGGGAGCGGGACGTTTTGCACCCGGTTGCGGGTGGAGCCACAGCGAATGACAGCGATTATATGGGCTCGTCGTCCGGGCGAGGGAGTTTGTACATGCGATCTTGCGTGAGATCGTCATCGAGGAGGAAGGCGCCTGCCGCGGAGGATGGTCGGAGGCCGCGGGGTACAATCCGTACATGGAAATCGTGCTGCAATTCTGGGACATCATCGTTCACCTCGACAAGCATCTCGCTGCGCTGGTGCAGCAATACGGCATGTGGGTCTACGCGCTCCTGTTCGCGATCATTTTCTGTGAAACGGGGCTGGTGGTCACCCCCTTCCTGCCCGGAGACTCATTGCTTTTCGTCGCCGGAACGCTGTGGGCGGTGAGCGACATGAATGTGCATGCGCTGGTCGTGATCCTCGTCGTTGCGGCAATCCTCGGGGATGCATTGAACTATGCGGTAGGACGGTACTTTGGCGCGCGCGTTTTCAAGTGGGAGGATTCACGGTTCTTCAATCGCCATGCGCTGCAACGAACGCACGAGTTCTACGAGCGCTATGGCGGCAAGACGATCGTGATCGCGCGATTTGTCCCGATCATCCGCACCTTTGCGCCGTTCGTTGCCGGCATCGGCGAGATGACTTATGCGAAATTCGCATTCTTCAACGTGACCGGCGCGCTGCTTTGGGTGGTGTCACTGGTCTATGCAGGGTATTTCTTCGGCAACATTCCGCTGATCCGCAACAATCTGACCGTGGTCATATTCGGCATCATCGGGATATCGCTGCTCCCGATCGTCGCGGAGTTCCTGCGCCACGCCATGCGGAGAGGGCGCTCTAGCGGCTGATCGAGGCGAGTGTCGAGCGCGACAGCGGCGGGTTGCGCGAGAAGTAGCGCTTGATCCCTTTCAGGATTGCGAGCGCAAGACGCTCCTGGTAGGCGTCATCCGAGAGCCGCTTTTCTTCCTCGGGGTTGCTGATGAAGGCGGTCTCGACCAGGATGGAAGGGATGTCCGGCGCCTTTAGCACCGCGAATCCCGCCTGCTCCACGTGCGCCTTGTGCAAGGTGTTGATGCCGCCCAATTCTCCCAGCACCGAGAGCCCGAGCTTCAGGCTGTCCTGGATGGTGGCGGTCTGCGACAGGTCGAGCAGTGTCTGGGCGAGAAAGCGATCCTTGACGTCCAGATTGACACCGCCGATGAGGTCGGCGTCATTTTCCTTTTTTGCCAGCCACTTGGCTGCCGTGCTGGTCGCGCCGCGCTCGGACAGGGCGAACACCGACGATCCGCGTGCATGCGGCTTGATGAAGGCATCGGCATGGATGGACACGAAGAGGTCCGCGCGCACGCGTCGCGCTTTTTCGACACGGCCGCCGAGGGGAATGAAGTAATCGCCATCGCGTATCAACACGCCGCGCATGTTGGGCTCCGCATCGAGCACCGCCTTCAAGCGCCGTGCGATGGCCAGGGTCACGTTCTTTTCGTACGTGCCGCGACTTCCTCGCGCTCCGGGGTCTTCGCCGCCGTGGCCGGCGTCGATGGCAATGGTGACCAGGCGATCGACGATGGGTTCCCTGCCGCCCCTGTTCTTTTGCGCCGCCTTGTCGAACGGACCGACCGTCGCCCGCATATCCGTACCGCGCGCCTCTTCAACGAGGACAGACGGGGCGACTGGGGCAGGCTGGGTGGGTGCTGCTGCGGTTGCCTGGGCGGTCGGAGCAGGGGCAGGAGCAGGCGCAGGAGACGGCGGGGCACTGCTCAAGGTGCTGCTCATGCCGCTGACTGGCGGCGCGCTTGCGACGCCGGGTGATTGTTCCTGCTTCACGAACAGGGCAAGCAGCGGGTCCGGCGGCGCGACGGGAAACAGATCGAGAACCAGCCTGTGGCCATACTCGCCGACCGGTTTCAGGACAAAGATCTGAGGCTTGACCTCGGCTTTGAGGTCAAGCACCACGCGGGCCACGCCGGGCTTGTAGCGGGCGGCGCGCAAATTTGCGATATAGGGATCCGTGGCGAGGAGCTTGCCCGAGAGCGCCTGTTGCACGCTGGCGACATTGACATCCTCCAGGTCCAGCACCAGGCGCTCGGGGTTCTTTACGATGAGCAATTCATGCCGGATGGGATTCTTCGATTCCAGCGTCAGTCGCGTGTAGTCCTGCGCGGGCCAGATGCGCACGGCACGGACATCTTCCGCGCGCGCCCGTCCGCCGCCGATTGCTGCCAGCACCAGTTGCGACAGGAACAGGGCGACGAAACCGAGCAGCGCAAGCCGTAGAAGGAGTTCCCCGCTCAGGAGGGCTTTGCGGGCGAATTCGAGGCTGTTAAGGACGCGACGCATTGCTTGCCTGCAAGGGTGTGTGCGACGAGGCGAACATGCCGTGATTCGCCAGGTGCAGTGCGCTCTGAGTCGTGGTGTGTATCACAAGATGGTTCAGCCGCATCACCAACGCTATCGATGATGATGTCGAGGTCGGGTTGGGGCAAATCGCTGCCGGCTTTTTCGGGCCATTCGACAAGGCAGATGCCGTCCCCGCCGAAGTAGTCCGAGAAACCCGCTTCACGCCATTCATGGGAATCCCGGAATCTATAAAAATCAAAGTGGTATAAGTGTAACCTCGAAACGGTATAAAGTTCAACCAGCGTATAGGTCGGACTCTTGACCCGACCGGTGTGGCCGAGGGCCTCCAGCAGCGCCCGAACCAGGGTGGTTTTGCCGGCGCCCAGGTCGCCGTGCAGGTACAGCTTCAGGCCGGGCGACAGGGCGGGCGCCAGCCGCGCGCCCAGCAGGCGGGTCGCGGCTTCGTCGGCCAATTCGAATTCAAGCTCGGGCGGGGCGCTATGATCGGTCATGGCTTCGCAAATTCATCTTTGCAGTCTACTGGGGCGATCGGGCCGATGACGGACTGGACGATGCTGGGTGTGTCCATCAAGGCATGGGGGACGGAGCTGGGGTTCCAAGCCGTGGCAATTTCCGACACGGATTTGTCGGCCGCCGAGCCGGGGCTCGCCGCCTGGCTCGCCGCAGGCAACCATGGCGACATGGATTATATGGCACGCCATGGCGCCAAACGGACGCGACCGGCCGAACTGCACCCGGGCACCGTTCGTGTCATCTCGGCACGCTTGAATTATTGGCCCGGGGAGCCGGAGCGCGCGCGCAAGGAAAGCGAAGCGATCCTATCGGACGGCGCGAAGGCCTATGTGTCGCGTTATGCATTGGGTCGCGACTATCACAAGGTGATGCGGGCCCGGCTGCAAAAACTGGCCGAGCGCATTGCCGCGGAGGCCGGGCCGCATGGCTATCGCGTATTTACCGATTCCGCGCCGGTCATGGAAGTCGAACTGTCGCAAAAGTCGGGGCTGGGTTGGCGCGGCAAGCACACGCTGCTCTTGTCGCGCGAGGCCGGGTCGTATTTTTTTCTCGGGGAGATCTATACCGACCTGCCCCTGCCGGTGGACGCGCCGGTCGAAGCCCATTGCGGCAACTGCACGCACTGCATCGACGCCTGTCCCACAGGGGCCATCACTGGCCCGTATCGACTGGATGCGCGACGCTGCATTTCCTATCTAACCATCGAGCTCAAGGGCTCCATTCCGGAGCCCCTGCGCCCTTTGATCGGCAACCGAGTGTATGGCTGCGACGATTGCCAGCTGGTCTGCCCGTGGAACAGCTTTGCACAGCCGAGCGCGGAGGACGATTTTCGCGTACGCAATGGCCTCGATCACGCGGAATTGCTGGATCTCTTTGCCTGGGAGGAGGATGAATTCAAGTCAAGGCTGGCCGGCAGCGCGATCCTGCGCATCGGCCACCAGCGCTGGCTGAGAAATCTTGCCGTGGCCATCGGAAATGCCGCCGGAATGGTGGACAATTCACAGGCGCGCTCGATGCTTGCAGCGTTGCAGGCACGCGCCGCGTACCCGTCCGAACTGGTGCGCGAGCATGTGCAGTGGGCGATCGGTCGTCATCGTGCGGCCGGCATGAACGCAGAGGGGACCGAGGCATGAAGTTGCGGCAGATCAAGATCGAACATGCGCCCGTGCAGGACCGCCTGCTGATGCGCATCGCCACCGACGGCAACCAGGAAATCCTGCTTTGGCTGACGCGGCGGTGCGTGAAGTTGCTGTGGCCCGCACTGATGGGCCTGGCGCAGAAAATTCCGGCCATTGCCACGCAGGCGCACCCGGACGCGCGCTCCGCGCTGCTCGGGATGCGCCATGAAGAGGCCGTGCGCAAGTCCGACTTCTCGAAGCCCTACGATGCGGCGTCGCTGGAGCGGCCCTTGGGGCCAGAGCCGATGCTGGTGGCGCGCATACAAACGCGCCGGGAGGACTCCGGGCAACTGCTGCTGGCCCTGTTGCCACTGGAAGGGCAGGGCGTCAACGTGGCACTGGACGAGGCACTGCTCCATTCGCTGTCCAAGCTGCTGCAAAACGTGGTCAAGGGCGCCGACTGGGACTTGGAGTTGAGTCTTCCCGTCGGAATGGCGACGGTTGCGGGGCCGGCGGTGACGTTGAATTGAGCGGTGGAACATCAAAGGCGCGTCGAGCCTTGAAGGTCAGCCTCGAGTTATCCCCGCATTGACCCTCCCCTTCGCATGACCGGGGCAGAGTCGTTTTTCTTCCGAATCTTTAGGGGCAGTCATCGCTGTAGTAATGTCGTTTGCCCTAGCGGGAAGCGCTTCTGGCGCCGACATCGCCGCGATGATCGCATTTGTCGTCCTCACCGAGGGTCATTCTGCAACCAGCTTGTCGGCCGCATCGATTTGGTCGAGGGGGGCTTTCTGTCCTGGTAGTCGGGATGCTCCAGGAGTTGTCGTCGCAGGATGAAACTGTTGCCCGATACTTGCCAGCCGACGGCGGTCAGGCCGCTCTCGTAGGGCACTGCGTGACCGGTGAAGAGCTCCGCCTCGTCGCTGCCGGATGATTCGCTCCTTGACCGGGCTCGCAAGGAGCGGGTGTGTCGTCGAGATGTCGAGCCCGCAAAAGCTTGCCAGGGAGCTGATTCGCCAGCCGACGTTTCGTTCTGCAATCACCTTGATCAATGCAATGGCACGCTCAACCGACTGGGTGCCAGAACGCTTTCTCTTGATCATGGTGGAGCGAGTGCCGGAAATTGCACGCCGGCTTTACCAGTACGTCAACCGCCACCACGCTGCCACCCTTGCTCCCCCGGGGCCTGACGAACACCGGGTTGAGCTCGATCTCGGAGGCGGCGGGCTGTGCGGAGACGAATGCCGAGCCGAACTGCATGGCCGCTTCAATCAGCGCGTCGATGTCGGCCTTGGGGCGTCCGCGAAATCCCTGCAGGAGTGTCCAGAGCTTCAGTCGCTGGAGTGCGCGCAGGATCTGACCGCGGTCCGCGGGCAGCGGTAGGTAGGCCATGTCCTTGTACAGTTCCACCGCGATCCCGCCGCTGCCGATAGCGAGCACCGGCCCGAAGTCTGGATTACGGATGGCCGAAAGAATCACTTCGATGCCGTCGGCCACCATGTGCTGGACCAGCAGCGGCGCGTCGGCGCGACCGAGGCGGGCGCGCAGCGTGGCCGCGTGGGCGGTCAGTGCTTCGGGCGCGGGCACGTTGAGGATGACGAGGCCCGCTTCGGTCTTGTGGTCGGCATCTTCCGGGAGCGCCTTGATGGCCACCGGGTATGCAAGCCCTTCGCAGGCCTTCGCCGGATCCTCGTTTGCCTGCAGCAAGTGCGATGCGGGAAGCGACACGCCGCATTTCGCGAGGAAGGCTGCGGCTTCGCTCCAGCGTGCGGGCGTGGCGGTCGCTGACGCCGCGGGCGCGGGGGCCAGTGCTTCACGCTGCAGGATGCGGCGCGAAGCATAGATCCAGCCGAGGTAGCGGGACGCTTCGGCGGGGTCGCGCGCGCATACGATGCCGGCTCTCCGCAGCTGTTCGCGGTCTTCGGCGGGAAAGGCATCGCCCAGGAAGCTGACGACGATGGGGCGCTCGACTGCCAAGGCGATCTCGCCGAGGACGGCGATGCGTTCGCGCACATCCAGCGGTCCGCGGTTGGCGACCTGGATCACGATGGCCTCGGTGTTCGGGTCGCTCGCGATGATGCGCAGGCACTGGTCGAAGAGTCCAGGGTGCGACAGCACCTGGCCCGTCAGGTCGGTCGGGTTCTCGGTGCAGCCGAAATTGGGCAACGCCGCGGCCAACGCCTTGACCGTGGCCGGGTCGAAGGTGGCAAGTGGCACGCCATGCCGCTCGAATAGGTCGGCGGTGAGTGCCCGCGTGCCGCCCGGCACGCTGAAGACCGCCACGCCGCCGTGGCCCGACGCGCCGCCGCGCGCGGGCGGCAGCGGCAGCGTGTTCAGGATCTCGGCGGCTTCAATGAGCTCGGTGAGGCTCTCGACCTGGATGACGCCGGCGGCCTCCAGAAGGTCGCGATAGATCGCGTGGGGTGAAGCAATCTTGCCGGTATGCGAGGCCGCCGCCAGTTGCCCTGCCGCGGAGTTGCCCGCCTTCAGCGCCACCATCCGGATCCCCTTGCGGCGCGCACGCTCAAGCAGCGGCAGCAGTCGTTCACCGTCGCGCACGCCTTCGATGAAGAGGGCGAGCACGCGCACGTCATCCTGTTCGAGCAGCCACGCGAGGTAGTCGGCGATGGTCAGCACGGTTTCGTTGCCCACGCTGACGATGTAGCTGCAGCCGATCCTGTTGTCCTGCAGATGCCGTCCGACTCCGCCCGCCATCGCGCCGCTCTGGCTGAGGATGGCGATCGGGGCGTGGGTGAGGGTGCTGCGTTTGGCTGCAGAGCCGAAGGTGAGGAAGACGCGATCGCGTACCGACCACACGCCTTCGCAGTTCGGCCCGATCACCAGCACGCCGCTCTCGGCAGCGGCGCTTCGCAGTTCCGCGGCGAGCTGCTTGCCGTCGTCTGACTCCTCGAAGCCCGAGCTCAGCACCACGGCTGCACGAATGCCCTTGCGCCCGCAGGCGCGAACCGCCTCGGGAACGGAGGCCGCGCCCAGCATGATGAGCGCCACGTCGGGTGCACCAGGCAGCGACTCGATGTCGGGCCAGCACTTGAGTCCGCCGATCTCCGGGTACTTCGGGTTCACCACATGGATCTCGCCAGTGAACCCCACCTGCTTGAGGATGGAGAGGGGCGCGCCGGTCATCTTGCGCATGTCTGCCGAGAGTCCGACGAGGGCAATCGAACGTGCGCGAAACACCGCGTCCAGTCCGGTGAGGGGAGGCTTTGCGCCTGTCGTGGCTCTGGTCATGGTCTCGCGGTCTTTCGTGGTTCAGTGCGGCAAGGGTTCAGGGGGGCACCGGCTCGCCATCACTTAGAATGAAGGCTGTCATGGCGGGAGGTGCCGCCGGGTTTTTGGGGGATCAAGATGATGATGAAGCGTGGATGGATGGCATGGCTTTGGGCGGCGGCAATACTAGCACCGGCGCTTGCTCAGGCGCAGGACTATCCGACCAAGCCGATACGGCTGGTCAATCCGTTCAGTCCCGGCGGGTCGACCGACCTCGTCGCGCGCGTGCTGACGCAGAAGTTCACCGAGTCGCTCGGGCAGACCGTCATCGTCGACAACAAGCCGGGCGGTGGCACGAACGTCGGCACGGAAATCGTGGTGAAGAGTCCGCCCGACGGCTACACCATCCTTCATGCCACGAGCAGCCTCGCGATCAACGTCAGCCTCTACAAGAGGCGCACCTTCGATCCGGTGGCGGACCTGACGCCGATCGGGCTGCTGGTTGAAACGGTCAACGTGCTTGCGGTGAACCCGTCAGTGAAGGCGAACAATGTGCGCGAGCTCATCGAACTGGCGCGTGCCAACCCCGGGCGCCTGAGCTACGGGTCGTCGGGCAGCGGCGCAACCAACCACCTTGGCATGGAGCTCTTCAAGACCATGGCCAAGGTGGACATCACGCACATCCCGTACAAGGGCGGCGGCCAGGCCTTCAATGACCTGCTCGGCGGCCAGATTCAGGTGATGTTCAATCCGTCCTCGTCGCTACTGCCCCATCACAAGACCGGCAAGCTGCGCGTCCTGGCGGTCGGCAGCAAAAAGCGAATCGACGGCCTGGATTTCCCCACCGTGGCGGAGTCGGGGCTGCCGGGCTTCGAGTCCACGGTGTGGTACTCGATGTTCGCGCCGGCCGGCACGCCGCGGCCCATCGTGCAGCGGCTCAATGCCGAGATCAATCGCGCGCTGAAGGACAAGGCGGTGATCGAGCAGTTCTCCGCGGTCGGCCTCTACCCGATCGGCGGCACGCCCGAGGAGCTGGGCGCGCTGCTAAAGCGTGAGATCGAGCACTGGGCCAAGGTGGTGCGCGACTCCGGCGCCACGGCGGATTGACTGTGAAGGCCACGCGTTCTAAGAGTGTACCTAGCATGCCGGGTCGGCCGCCGACGGCGGGGCAGACTCCGGCCGGCAAGCCGCTTCTTGGCATGACGGCCATTGTCACCGGCTCGGGCAAGAACATCGGCAAGGCCATTGCGCTCGCGCTGGCCGAGTCCGGTGCCAACGTGGTGGTGAACGGCAGCCGGGACCGCGCGGCGCTCGATCGCGTTGTGGCGGAGATCGAGCGCCTCGGCGCGAAGGGCCTTGCCGTGCTGGCTGACGTGGGCAAGCCCGCCGACGTGCGCCGCATGGTGAAGCTGGCCGAGAAGCATTTTGGCGGCGTTGATATTGCCATCTCCAACGCCGCGGTGCGCCGCAAGCAGGCCTTCCTCGACATCAGCGTGGACGACTGGAAGGACACGCTGAACACCAATCTGAATTCGGCCTTCTATCTCGCGCAGGCGGTGATTCCGGGCATGTCGGCGAGGAGATTTGGGCGGATCATCCACATCTCGGGCGTGGATGGCTTTGCGGCGCACGTCAACGAGCGCGCCCACAACATCGTCAGCAAGGCCGGCATCCATGGCCTCACCAAGGCGCTTGCCAAGGAGTTCGGCTCGCGCGGCATCACGGTCAACACGGTGGCGCCCGGCGCAATCGAGACCGAGCGCGACTGGAGCCACTACATGGCGCCTGCAGCATGGCGCCGCATGCGCAGGCGCCAGATACCGCTCGGCCGCATCGGGCGGGTCGAGGAGATTGCCGCCGCCTGCGTGTATCTCGCAGCCGACGGCGGATCATTCGTGTCGGGGCAGGTGATCCACGTCAACGGCGGCCAGTTCATGTTCTGAACGCCGCGGCGGCCCGTGCTCCAGCAGGGTCAGGCCTTCTGCATGGCCTCGAAGACTTCCCCGGCCACCGTCGTCGCGGTGACGGCCGCGGGCCAGCCGCCATAGAACGCCAGGTGCGTGATGAGTTCGCTGATTTCATCGCGGGTCACGCCGTTGGCCATTGCGCGTTCGAGGTGCGAGCGCAGCTGCTCCGGGCGCACCATGCACACCAGGCCTGCGACGGTGATGAGGCTGCGGTCGCGCTTGGACAGTCCGGGGCGCTCCCACACGTCGCCAAAGAGCACGTTTTCCGTCAGGTCCACGAGCTTGGGTGCCACCTTGCGCAGCTTCTCGCGCTTTTCCGCCATGCGGGCCGATGTGTGTGTTGCCATTGATTACTCCTTGGGTTGGGTGCCGCTCAATCGGTGATTCGTTGCTCTGCCGGAGCCCGTTGCCCGGGCACAGGTTTGCATAAATGTACCAGTCGCATCGGCTGGCGTCCTTTTCGAGGATCCTGACAAATGGCCGAAGCGCATTCCCGATGTCGATTCGTGATGTCCGGCGAGGGTGCGTCGGGTAATATCCAGCAGTTCAAGTCAGGCGAAAAAGTCAGGCGAAATCGGAGGAGATGGCATGCGGATCGGTATCGAGATTGGCGGGACATTCACGGACCTGGTGGCCTTGTCGGAACAAGGCCTGCAGGTGGTGAAAGTGTCCTCCACGCCCTCCGAACCAGACCGCGGCGTCTTCGATGCGCTCGACCGGCTCTCGCATGTGGTGGGCGGGGCCGATACGCTGGTTCACGGCTCGACCGTGGCGACCAACGCTCTGCTGGAACGCAAGGGCGGCCGCACTGCACTGGTGACAACACGCGGCTTTCGCGACATCCTGGAATTGCAGCGCGAACTGAAGAGCCGCAACTATGATCTCAGCTATGCGCGGACCACGCCGCTGGTGCCGCGCGAATGGGTCATCGAGGCCAACGAGCGGCTGAACGCCGCGGGGGCGGTTGTCGATCAGCTCGACGACGCGGCGCTCGAAACCGACCTGCGCCGGCTGTTCGATACCGTCGAACCGGAGTCGCTGGCCGTCTGCCTGCTGCATGCCTACCAGAACCCGGTGCACGAGCGGCGCGTGCGCGACATCGCGCTCGCCCTGCGCCCGGCGCTGAAGGTTTCTCTGTCCTCGGAAATCATGCCGGAGTACCGCGAGTACGAGCGCGCCAGCACGACGGTGATGAATGCCTACCTCGCACCCGTGGTCGACTCCTACCTTGGACGCCTGCAGGCGCAACTCGACCAGCGCGGCTTTCGTGGCCGCTTCTACGTGATGCAATCGAATGGCGGGATGCTACCGGCGGACCGTTCGCGCCAGCACGCCGTGCGCACGCTGGTGTCGGGGCCCGCGGCCGGCGTGACCGGCGCCATCAGCGCGGCCGTGGCCTCGGGCTTTCGCAACGTCATCACGCTGGACATGGGCGGGACGAGCACCGACATCTGCCTCGTCAACGACGCCACGGCGCAGATCATCACCGGCAAACTCATCGACCGCTTGCCAGTCCTCGCGCCGATGCTCGACATCACGGCCATTGGCGCGGGCGGTGGCAGCATCGCTTGGTTTGACACGGCCGGCATGTTCCACGTTGGGCCGCGCAGCGCCGGCGCACAGCCGGGGCCGGCCTGCTATGGCCGCGGCGGAACCGAGGCGACGCTGACCGACGCCTGCGTCGTGATGGGCCTCATTCGCCCGCAGCGCTTCCTCGGCGGGGCAATGCCGCTCGACCGCGATGCGGCCACGCGCGCCGTTGCCGCGGTTGGCCACCGGCTTGGGTTCGGGGCGGAGGCGGCCGCGGAAGGCATGTTCCGTGTCGCCTGTGCCAACATGCTGCAGGCGACGCGCCAGGTGTCCATCGAGCGCGGCTACGACCCGCGAGATTACGCCATCGTCGCCTACGGCGGCGCCGGGCCCCTGCATGCGGCGGTGCTGGCCGCGGAGATCGGCGCGCGGGCCGTGCTCGTGCCGACGCATCCGGGAGTGACCTCGGCAATGGGGCTCGTGATCGCCGACTTTCGCCTCGATTACGTGCGCTCTCGCGTGCTCACGCTGGTCCCGGAAAACGTCGAAGCGATCTGCGGACTGTTTTCCGACCTGCGCAGCGAAGCCGAGGCCGACCTGAAGACGATGGCTCCCGACGGGGCTGCGTCGTTCGACTATTCGGTGGACCTGCGTTACGTCGGTCAGGGTTATGAACTGTCGCTCGATGTGCAGCCGTTCAGCGGATCGGGCGATTTCCTCGCCAACCTTGTGGCGCGCTTTCACGAACTGCACCGGATTCGTTTCGGGCATGCGAATCCCGCGCAGACGGTGCGGGCGATCAACTATCGCGCGCGGCTGCGGGTGCCACAGCCGCAGGCGAACGTGCCGCAGGACGTGAAGTCGGCCGGGGTGAAGGGTGCCACGGAGTGGGGCGAGATTTTCTGGGGCGGCGGACGCATCCGCTGCGCCTACGTGTCGAGGGAATCGATGGGACCCGGTGATACCATTGCGGGAGCGGCACTTATAGAAGATCACTCCGCGACCACCCTCGTGCCTCCCGGGTGGTCGGCACGGGTCGATGCACGCAGCGCGCTGATCATCGAGAGGACATCAACATGAACCGACGCGTGGACGCACTCAGGGCCGGGCCGGCGGCGAAGATGGACCTGGTAACCTTCCAGATCATCAATGGCGCGCTGATCGCTGCCACGCGGGCCATGGCCGCCATCCTGCGCCGCTCGGCACGCTCCACCATCATTCGCGAGACGCAGGATTTTTCCACGGCAGTGTTCGATGCCACCGGCCGGCTTGCCGCGCAGTCCGAAGCGATTCCGCTGCACCTCAATTCGCTCGGCTATTCGCTGTCGTTCTGCCTCAAGGACTACCCGGCGGAAACCCTCGAAGCCGACGACATCCTGATCGTCAACGATCCGTACTACGGCGGCCAGCACCTGCCGGACATCCAGGTGTTTTCGCCTATCGTGTTTCGCGGGTCGGTGGTCGGATTTGTCGGCAATCTCGCGCACCACACCGACCTGAGCGGCGGCATCGGTTCGATGAACCCGACGGCCACCGATGTCTTCCAGGAGGGCATGCGCATTCCGCCCCTGAAGATCAAGCCGGCGCGCGACCTCGATGCGGCGCCCGGCCGCCTGCTGATGGCCAACAGCCGGCAGCCCGACACGCTGCGCGCCGACCTCGATGCGCAGATCGCCTCCAATCGCACCGGGCAGGTGAGGGTGCTCGAACTCATCGAGAAGTACGGCCTCGACAACCTCATGGCCAGCATCGCGATGGCGCAGGACTTCTCCGAACTGGAAATGCGCAAGGCCATCCGCGAGGTGCCGAACGGCGTGTACACCGGCGAGGACTTCCTCGATGGCGACGGCTTTGACACCGAGCCGCTATGCATCCGCGTGACGGTGCGCGTGTCGGACGAGGAGATCGAGATCGACTACACGGGCACCGACCCTCAGGCGCGGGGCTACGTGAATTCGCCGCTGGCCTCGACGGTGTCGGCGGCGGGCACTGCGGTGCGCGCGCTGCTTGGGCACCCGGATATGCTCACCAACGACGGGACGTTCCGGCCGGTGCGGGTGCATGTGCCGCTCGGCTGCCTGCTCAACCCGCGGTATCCGGCCCCGGTGCGTCTGCGCATGAATTCGGCCGGGCGAGCGTACGGCGCGGTGTTGCAGGCGCTCGGCAAGGCAGTACCGGCGCGCGCGGCGGCCTGCGGCTTCGATACGACGACGACGGTCAACTTCGGCTATTTCGGCGAGCGCGGCTACACCATCTTCATGGAACCCATGCGCGGCGGCATGGGCGGCGCGAGCGGCATGGACGGTGCGGATGCGATCAGCCAGTTGCTGAGCAATTCGGCCAACACACCAGTGGAAGTGGCCGAGTCGGACAACGCCTTCCTCATCACCCGCGAATACAGCCTGCGACCGGACAGCGGCGGGGCTGGCGAGTTCCAGGGCGGGCTGGGTGGCGTGCGCGAGTACGAGATCACGGTGGAGCGGGTGGAGGCGCTGTTTTCGTCGGACCGCGCGATTCACCGCCCCTGGGGCAGCACAGGCGGTGGCGAAGGCACCATCGGTCGTGTGGTGGTGATCCGCAACAACGGCGAGGCAAAGCAATTGCCGCCCAATGGTGCGGCATTGACCCTGCATCGCGGTGACCGCCTGCGCGTCGAGACCGGTGGCGGTGGCGGGTTCGGCGACCCGAATCGGCGCTCGCCGGAAACGGTCAAGCGCGATCTCGCCGCAGGCAGGATCACGAAGCAGTTTGCGCAGCAATGGTATGGATCGGGCGGCGGTAAGGCACCCTAGCGGAAGTTTTCACCCACGACTCAAACCCAATACGCGAGGAGATGACATGAGGGATCAGATCAATCGGGCATTCGTTCAGGCCGCCACGGCAGGCGCCATTGCGCTCGGCATGTTCTCGTTGGCCCTGGCGCAGGTGCCGGCGCCGGCCAAGCCGGCTGCCGAAAAATCGGTGCAGATCGGCGGCGCCGCCGTGGGACAGTTCGGGCACTTCGTTGCTGTCGGCTGGGCCAAGGCCATGGCGCGTGCGCCAGGCTATCGCGCGTCTCCCGCGGCGACCAGCGGCTTCGTCGAGAACGCGCAGCTTATTGCGCAGAAGAAGATGGAATTTGGCTGGGTGGCGGGTCTCACGTTCGACGAGGCGCGCGGTGGTGACACCTCAGTGGTGACGAAGGAGGAACTGGGCCAGATGCGCGCGGTATTCACGTTGCCGGCTGGGGCACACCACGTTGTTGTGCTCGCCAACTCGCCGATTCGCCGCCTCGAGGACATGGGGGGCAAGCGAATCTCCGGCTTTGGCCGCGGTTCGCTCGGCTGGACGTATGTGTCGGATGTGCTTGGTACCGTGGGCATCGCCAAGAACGCCTACCGTGAAGAGCCACTCGGACCGTCGCAGGCCATCCAGGCGCTGAAGGAAGGCAAGGTCGACGTGGTGTGGGGCACGGGCAATCCGCCGAATCCGTCCATCGTCGAACTCGCGGCGACGCATCGCTTCCGGCTCATTCCGATCCCGGCGGCTGTGATGAACAAGCTCGATGCCAAGGCACCCAGCTGGCAGACGGCGGTGATCCCGAAGGGTGTCTACAACAACATGGAAGGCGGCGATGCCGATGTCGTGACCATCCAGCAGACGCAGGTGGCCACCACCAGCACCGCGGTCGATAACGACACGGTGTATGCCGCCGTGTGGGCAGTGATGGAAAACCTGAACGACTTCTGGTCGGTGCATCCGGGCGCGAAGTTCCTCGAGCTGAAGACCGCGCTCGACGGCATGCCCATTCCACTCCATGCCGGTGCGGTGCGCTACTACCGCGCCAAGGGCATCTCCATCCCCGCGCGGTTGATCCCGCCGGAGGCGCGTTGATTGGCAGGCACCAGTCGCTGTTCGTTGAAGGCGCCTGAAGTCTGATGGCCATCGAACAAGGCAGCAGCGGGGAGTCGGGGAAGGCAGCGCAGCCCGCCTGGGTGAACCTGGCGAGCGGCGTGCTTTCGCTGGCCCTGTTCCTGTTCGTGCTTTACACAGCGGTCAAGGGGGAGTTCTCCACCGACATCCAGCGCGGAATTCCCTTCGCCATCATCGCGATCATCGTGTTGCTGCGCCATCCGGTTGTGAAAGGGGCGCGCTGGCTGCGCCTGGTCGACCTCGTTCTCGTGGCCGGTGCCATCTACGCGGTGGGCTACGTGGCGGTCAATGGCGAGGTCATCGTGCGCCGCCTCGGGCGCCTCAATCCGCAGGATGTGACGGCGAGCCTGATCGGGCTGGCGGTGCTGTTCGAGATTGCGCGGCGCACGGTCGGCTTGTTGCTGCCGATGATTGCGTTGGCGTTCGGCGCCTATGCGGCTTTCGGCAGCCTTTTGCCCGGGGCGACCGGCATGGCCAGCGCGTCACCCGGGCGCGTGGCACTCGCAGCGTGGGTGGGCACCGACGGCGTTTTTGGCGTTGCATTCGGGGTTATGGTGGGCGTGGTGTACATCTATGTGCTGCTCGCTTCACTGATGGAGCGTAGTGGCGGAACGCAGGCGCTTGTCACTGTCGCGCATGTCCTCACCCGCGGAACCCGCAGCGGCCCCGGGCTCACCACGGTGGTGAGTTCCGGGTTGTTCGGCATGGCCTCGGGCAGCGGCGTAGCCGACGTGGCTGCGGTCGGGACGGCCAACATCCCGGCCATGAAGCGGGCCGGCTACAGCGCGCCGTTCGCGGCCAGCGTGCAGGCCTTGTCGTCCATCGGTGCGCAGGTCATGCCGCCCATCATGGGCTCTTCCGCGTTCATTCTCGCCGAACTGACCGGCACGCCCTACGCGAAGATCGCCCTGATGGCGATCATTCCCGCCATCCTCTACTACGTCTGCGTCGGAGCCGCAGTGCATTTCGAGGCGCGGCGCCTCGGATTGGAGGCTGGGGACAACGCCCCGCCGCCTCTAACCTGGAGCCAGATCGCGCTCGGGGTCATTCCTCTGGTCGTCCTGGTCTGGTTGCTGGTGGACGGGATGAGCCCATCGGGGGCTGGCCTCTACGCAGTCGGTGCACTCCTCGGCATTGCGCTGGTGCGCTGGAACCGCAACCTTTCACCGAAGAACCTCTTTGCCGCCTTGCTGGAAGGCACGATCGCGTCACTGCCCATGTGGACGGCGACGGCGGTCATCGGCCTCATCGTCGCTGCGGTTGCGCTGACGGGCATGACCACCGACATCAGCCTCATGGTGGTCAAACTCTCCAAGGATTCGCTGCTGCTGGCGCTGATGGTGGTGATGCTGGCCTCCATAGTGCTAGGGACGGCGCTGCCGACCATCGCGGCCTACCTGCTGCTTGTCATCATGGTGGCCCCGGCACTGCAGGACCTCGGGGTGCCGCTGGTCATCGCGCATTTCTTCGTTTTCTACTACGGTGTGACATCCGACCTGACTCCGCCCACGGCGCTTGCGCCCCTGACGGCGGCGGCGCTTGCCGGAGCCAACTTCTGGCAGACCTGCTGGCTGACCATGCGCATCGGGCTGCCAATCTTCATCCTGCCGTTTGCCTTTGTGTACCATCCGGCGCTGCTGCTGATGGGCAGCTGGCCGGAGATCATTTCGGCGGCGTTGACCAGCGTCCTCGGCGTGATCGCGTTCTCGGCGGGCGCCGGGGGCTACCTCGTGCGGCCAGTGGGCGCAGTGGGGCGTGTCGTGCTCATGATTGCCGGCCTTGCCCTCATTGCGCCCGGCACTGCCGTGGTCCTCGCCGGCTTTGCCGTGTTCATTGCAGTCCTGGCATTGCAGGCCTACCTGCCGGGCGCGGCCGGGCGACTGCGGATCTAGGCTGATCGGGTCTTGCGCGGGCCGCACGGCGCGAACAGGCATCAGACATCGGAAATCAGGGAATCTCATGGATACACCAGGAAAATCGAAACCGACTGCGGACCCGCTACCCGAGTCGCGGCAGGCGCCGGCACTCAGCGACGAGGCCATTGCCAAGGCCCGCGAACTGATCGGCGTGTGGTTGCGCAGGGACGTGCACACGCAGGCCATCTACGAGCCGGTGTCGCTGCACGACATCCGCCGCTGGGCGCAATACAGCGTCGGCGACGACAATCCGCTGTGGTCCGACACCGAGTACGCCAAGCGCACGATGTGGGGCGTGAACATCGCGCCGCCGACCTTCCTCTACACCATCGACACGGGCATCGTGGCGCCGGGCCTGCCGGGGATCCAGTGGATCTTCGCGGGCGGGCAGTGGGAGCACTACAAGCCGGTGAAGGCGGGCGACACCATCACGGCGAGCGCGCGGCTGATCCGCATCGAGGAGCGCCAGGGCCGCGCGGCGCCGCGCTTCGTGAACCAGGTGGGCGAGGTGCTGTTCAACAATCTCGCCGGCGAACCGGTGTCGCGCTACGAGAGCCAGATCTTCCGCATTCCCCGGCGCCGCAGCGGCGAGCAGGGGCTGCGCTACGCCGACCAGCAGGAGGAAAAGCCGAAGCAGGAATCGGCAACGCGCTATTCGCGCAAGGAAATCGAGGAGATCGCCGC
The DNA here is from genome assembly GCA_947478805.1 of Betaproteobacteria bacterium. GTDB lineage: Bacteria > Pseudomonadota > Gammaproteobacteria > Burkholderiales > SG8-39 > CAIYPG01. The sequence goes on from CANJXQ010000028.1 coordinate 21,291, forward strand.
GGCCTACGCCAATGAATATAGGCGCGGCAACGACACGCTGTACTGGGAGGACGTGAAGGTCGGCGAGGAATTGCCGGTGGTGCTGAAGGGGCCTCTCACGCTGGTGGACATCGTGGGGTTCTATTCAGGGCGCCGCACGGTGTACAACGTGCTGAAGCTCGCGTTCCTGGAGCGCCAGCGCCACCCGAACAATGTCTACTACTCGCCTTCGACCGGCGTGCCCATGCATCCGGCGGCGGGGCACTTCGACGTGGAGATTGCGCGCGAGATCGGGATGCCGGGCGCCTATGACCAGGGCTGGCAGCGCATGAACTGGGCCGGCCACCTGATCACCAACTGGGCGGGGGATCGCGGGTTCGTGACCCGGATCGGCGGGCGCATCAACAAGCCCAACCTCGTGGGCGACCTGACCCGGATGCAGGGCACGGTGATCGACAAGCGGCGCGAGGATGGCGTGGCGCTGGTGGAGCTCGAATGGTCGGGCACCAACCAGCGCGGGGAAAAGAACTGCAATGGCACCGCGACCGTGCGGCTTGCAACGCGCAACATTGGGAGTGCAACATGAACGGCAAGGCTGCAAAAAACCAGCGACGCCCGCTCGACGGCGTCAAGGTGCTCGACTTCACGCACGGCGTGGCCGGCCCCTACTGCTCGATGATCCTCGGCGATCTCGGCGCCGACGTGATCAAGATCGAGAAGCCGGGCCGGGGCGACCCGACGCGCTACATGAACGTGAGCCGTCAGTTTGCAACGGACATCCCGCGCGTCGGCGGCGATTATTTTCTCGCGGTCAATCGCAACAAGCGCAGCGTCACCGTCGACATGAAGACCGAGGCGGGGCGCAAGGTGTGCCTCGAGCTCGCCAAGTGGGCGGACGTCGCAATCCAGAACTTCAGGCCGTCAGTGATGGATCGCATCGGGCTCGGCTTCAAGGACTTGCATGCCATCAACCAGCGGCTGGTGTACGCGAACCTGTCGGCCTATGGTGGCGATGGCTCGATGGCGGACAAGCCCGGCATGGACGTGGCCATCCAGGCGCGCTCGGGCGTCATGCGCATCACCGGCGCGGTGGACAGCACGGAGCCGGTGCGGCCGGGTGTGTCGCTCGCGGACTTTGGCGGCGGCATTTTTCTCGTCACCGGCATCCTCGCGGCCCTCTACGATCGCGAGCGTTTCGGCGAGGGGCAGGAGGTGAACGTTTCGCTGCTGGATTCGACAATGAGCTTGCTCAGCAACTATTCCATCGCCGTCATCGACGGGGGCGCGGAACTCGGCCCCATGGGTTCGGGGCATCCGCAGCTCGTGCCTTACCAAGCGTTCCCGACGTCGGACGGCTTTGTCGTGGTCAGCGCCGGGACGAACAAGATCTACCGCGATTTCTGCGCCGTGATCGGCAAGCCGGAGCTCGGCCGCGATCCGCGTTTTTCCGACAACCCGAAGCGCGTCGACAACCGAACGGCCATGGTGTCGATCATTTCGGAGATCACCCGGACCCGGACGACTGCCGAGTGGATCGACATCTTCGAGGCGGCCGATGTGCCATGCGCGCCGGTGCATACGATCAGGCAGGCCTATGAGGATCTCGCGGCGCACACCCCCGACATGGTGTGCGAAATTGACCATCCCGTGGCCGGCAAGCTGCACACCGTGGGCGTGCCGTTCAAGTGGAGTGCGATGCACGGTGATGTGCGCATGGCGCCGCCGATGCTGGGGGCGGACACCGATGCCGTGCTCAAGGACGTGCTGGGTTATGCCCCTGATGCGATTGCAGCGATGCGCGCCGAAAAGGCCATCTGACGATGGCCGGCGAGGTGACAGCTTTGGCGCCGCTGCGGGGCAGGACCGCGCTGATTACGGGCTCAGGGCGGAACATCGGGCGGGCACTTGCGCTCGCCTTCGCGGGCGCCGGCGCGAATGTCGTGGTCAACGGCCATCGCGATCGTGACGCCATCGAAGCCGTTGCCGAGGAGGCGAGGGCGATGGGCGTGAAGGCTCTGGCGTTGCTCGCGGACGTCTCGGACGACGGGGCCGTCGAGAGGATGGTGGCCGCAGCGCAGAAAGACTTCGGCGCGATCGACATCGCGGTCAGCAATGTCGGTGTACGGGACACCCGGCCGTTGCTGGAAATCACGCCGGAGCTGTGGCGTTCCGTCATGAACACGAACCTCAACGCGGCGTTCTACCTGTCGCGAAGCGTCCTGCCTGGGATGAAGGCGCGCGGCTGGGGGCGGATCATCCACATCGCTGGGCGGACGGGCTTCTTTCCGAAGGCGGAGCGTGCCCATGTCGGCACGAGCAAGGCCGGCTTGCACGCGCTGGCCAAGTCCATCGCCCTGGAGTTCGGGCCGTACGGCATCACCGCCAACACGCTGGCTCCGGGCGTCATCGATACGGAGCGCTCGGACACAACCCACCCGGGGTACGCCGCCGAGTTTGAGCGCCGCAGCCAGGCCATGCCGGTGCGCCGCCTTGGAACCACCGATGACATCGCAGGGCTGTGCCTCTACCTTGCGTCGGGTGCGTCGGCGTACATGACTGGGCAGCTCATTCACATCAATGGCGGCGAGTTCATGTACTGAGCCGGTAACTTCAGTCTGGCGGGCGCCTCGGCTCAAGCCGTCGCCTGACCCGTTTCCATCTCTTCCTGCAGCTTCAGCCAGTCCGACTCCGCCGCTTCGACTTCTTTGGCCACGCGCTCGCGGTCCTTCAGCGCCTTGGTCACGGCATCGCCGGTGCCATCGCCAAAGAATCCGGGACTGGCGAGTTGCGCGTCGATGCGGGCAATTTCGGCGTTGAGACGCGATATGTTCGTCTCGATCGTGGTGGCGCGTTTCTCCAGCGCCTTGAGGTTCTTCGCGCGGTTGTCGCGGGCGGCGGCGGCGTTGCGGCGCTCGTCCTTGCGCGAGGGGGCACGGTCGGCCTTTGCAGCGGCGTCGCCTGTCGCCCCGCCGTTTATCCCTGTGTCGTTGATGCCTGAACGTCGAGCGGCCAGGGTCTGCTGGTAGTCGTCGAGGTCGCCTTCATAGGGCGTGACGGCGCCGTCGGCCACGAGCAGGAATTCGTCGCAGGTGGTGCGCAACAGGTGCCGGTCGTGTGACACCAGCACGATGGCGCCCGTGTAGGTTTGCAGCGCTTCGGTGAGCGCCTCGCGCATGTCGATGTCGAGGTGGTTGGTGGGTTCGTCGAGCAGCAGCAGGTTGGGCCGCAACCAGATGATGATGGCGAGCGCCACGCGTGCCTTCTCTCCGCCCGAGAGCCGGCGCACGGGTTCCAGCGCCATCTCGCCGGGGAAGTTGAAGCCGCCGAGAAAGTCGCGCAGCTCCTGTTCGCGGGTGCGCTGCCCCATGGCCTTGTCGGCGCGGGAGAGGTTCAGCAACGGGCTTGCGTCGAGGTCGAGCGCCTCCACCTGGTGTTGCGCGAAGTAGCCGATGCGCACGCCCTTGCCCTCGAGGCGGATGCCGGCCTGCGGCGGGATGGCGCCTGCAACCAGTTGAATCAGCGTCGATTTGCCGGCGCCGTTGCGCCCGAGGAGACCATAGCGCGCGCCCGCTCGAACGCTGAGCATGATGTTGTCGAGGATGGTCACGTCCTCGTAGCCGGCGCGGCATTCCTCGATCTTCAGTAACGGATCGGAAGCTGATGGCGGCTCGCGGAAGCTGAACTCGAAGGGCGAGTCCACATGCGCCGGGGCGATGCGCTCCATGCGCTCCAAAGCCTTCAGGCGGCTCTGCGCCTGCTTGGCCTTGGTGGCCTTGGCGCGGAAGCGGTCGACGAACGATTGCAGGTGCGCGATCTCGCGTTGCTGGCGGGCGAAGGCGGCGGCGTTCTGCGACAGGGCCATGGCGCGCTGATTTTCGAAATCGGCGTAGGAGCCGGTGTATTGCTTCAAGCCCTGCTGGTCGAAGTGGAGGATCTCGGTGACTGTGGCATCCAGCAGCTCGCGGTCGTGCGAGATGATGAAGAGCGTGCCGCGATACGACGCCAGCCAGCGCTCAAGCCACAGCACGGCGTCGAGGTCGAGGTGGTTGGTGGGTTCGTCGAGCAGCATGAGGTCGGACTTGCGCATCAGCGCGCGTGCGAGGTTTATGCGCATGCGCCAGCCGCCGGAGAACTCGCGCACGGTGCGCTGATGGTCGGGGCTCGCGAATCCGAGGCCGTCGAGGATGGTGGCGGCGCGCGAAGGGGCTGTCCAGCCGTCGATGGTCAGGAAATGCTCGTGTGCGGCGGCGAGGCGCATGCCGCTTTCCTCGTCACTGTGCTCGTGGGCGGCGGCTTCGGCAGCGGCGATCTCGGCTTCGGCGGCGCGGAACTCCGGGTCGCCGTCCAGCACGTAGTCGATGGCGCGTCCGCCGGTCGAGTCCAGTTCCTGCATGACGCGCGACATGGCCAGGCGCGGCGGCATCTCGATGTCGCCGCCGTCGGAATGAAGTTCTCCTGCCAGCGCGGCAAAGAGGGTGGACTTGCCGCAGCCGTTGGCCCCGACTATGCCCACCCGCGCTCCAGGGACGAACGCCGCGGAGGCGCGGTCCAGGAGCAGCTTGTCGCCGCGGCGGATGGTGAGTTGGCGGAAATTGATCATGGGGAGGGGCAGTCTGCGATCGGCAACAGCGGTAGAGGCGAGCCGCGATGATTGGAAAAAGTGGATGGAAAAAGCGCGAGGCCAAAACGAGCGGTCTTTGCGTCGCGCCGGGGAACGGGGGCTGTGGTGTCCCGTTGCAGCGAGGTCGGATTTTCCCACAGAGACGAGGACTTACGTGAGGATTGGGCGACATTCTGTGGGGCGAATCTGCTATAATTTTAAGCATGCAATCTACCCCGGCTCCCAGTTCAGGTCGCGCCCACCAAGCAGCGGTCCTGATCGAGTCTTCCAGACACCTGCAGTGCGCAACGAATGCCCGAGCATTCTGCCGCCTGCAACCGACGGGCCGGCTCCTCTGAATTCCGAACGCCTTTGCACGAGCTCCTTGGAAAGAGTCTTACCGCGGGCCGCGAGTGAATTGAATCCCGTTCCAATCTCCATGACCGCTGATTCCGGTCCCGCCAAGGTGCACTGATGCCGGCATTTTCCGAACTGGGGCTCTGCCCCGAACTGCTCAAGGCGATAGAAGAGCAGGGCTATACCGAACCCACCCCGATCCAGGCCCAGGCCATTCCGCTGGTGCTGGAAGGCCGTGACCTGATGGGCGCGGCGCAAACCGGCACTGGCAAGACAGCTGGCTTCGTCCTTCCCATCTTGCAGAAGCTGCTGCACCACGCCAGCACCAGTGCTTCGCCGGCGCGGCACCCGGTACGTGCGCTGATTCTGACACCCACGCGCGAGCTTGCTGTGCAGGTGGAAGAGAGCGTCCGCTTGTACGGAAAGCATATTCCGTTGCGCGCCACGGTCGTGTATGGCGGCGTTCCGATGGATCCCCAAACGCAGGCCCTGCGGCGCGGCGTGGAGATCCTCGTGGCGACTCCCGGGCGCCTTCTCGATCATGTGCAGCAGAAGATCCTGCATTTCCCGCAGGTCGAATTCTTCGTGCTGGATGAAGCCGACCGCATGCTCGACATGGGCTTCATGCCCGACGTCAAGCGCATCATCAGCCTGCTGCCGAAGAAGCGCCAGAACCTGCTGTTCTCGGCGACGTTCTCGGAGGAGATCAAGCGCCTGGCGGATTCCTTCCTGGAGAATCCGGTCATGGTCGAAGTGGCGCGGCGAAATTCCGTGGCCGAAGCCATCACGCACATCGCGATTCCGGTGGCGCGAGAAAGAAAACGCGAACTGCTGGCCTACCTCGTCCAGGATCGCGACTGGAATCAGGTGCTGGTGTTTTGCGCCACGCGATTGGGCGCGAACCGGCTGGCCTACCAGTTGAACAAGGATGGCGTGCATGCGACGGCCATTCATGGCGACAAGACCCAATCCGAGCGCGAAGTGGCACTGGAAGATTTCAAGTCCGGCAAGGTGCGCGTGCTGGTGGCGACAGACGTGGCGGCGCGCGGCCTCGACATCGAGGCGCTGCCGCGCGTGGTCAATTTCGACCTGCCGGGGGCTGCCGAGGATTACGTGCACCGCATCGGGCGTACCGGCCGTGCCGGCGCCAAGGGCGAGGCGGTGGCATTGGTCAGTCCCGACGAGCAAGAGCGCCTCGAGGCCATTGAGGCCATGATCAAGTTCAAGATTCCACGCGAGTTGATCCCGGGCTACGAGCCGGATTCGCGCGTGGTTAGCTCGATGATCGGTGCGCCCGACCACTCGCGTGGGCGGGGCAGGGGTGGCGAGCGTTCCAGCAGCGGGCGCAGTGACCGTGGCAGCCTCGATGGCGGTGGATCGCGGGAGAGTTTTCGTGATCGCGGAGAGCGCGGCGGCCGCGGCGAAAGAGGCGCTCGCCCCGCTTCGGCAAGCCCGTCGCGCTCGAGCGCCTCGCGCCCAAGCACGCCATCGGATCCGATATTCAGCGCCCCTTACCAGCCCTCGTCGGGCAGTGCAGGCAGCGCGTCAACGGCTGTCCCGGCCAAAGTGGTCCAGAACGGACCGAAGCGACAAGTAGCTGCACTTCTCGGCGGATTCCCGAAGGCGAAGCCGTAGTCACACGATTCGCAGTGGCAGGTCACCGAGCTTCGGGGCCGTCTATTTGAAAATCTTGCTCCAGTAGTCGCGATACCGCGTCACCGTAGCCGCCGGATACTTTGCCGGATCGTAGGGCGTGATGGTGGATAGCGGAATGGCGCCGGGTATCCCAGCCAACGGGCTCGCGCTTTCGCCGCGACCATGCCACAGGCCCTGGCCCTCGGCCGACATGATGTAGTCGGTCAACAGCAGTGCGGCGTTGGGTCGCTTGCTCCAGGCGAGCGCCGCCACCGCGTACAAATTGCCCATTCCCGGGTTCGGCACGACATAGGCCATCGGTGCGCCTTGCTCCATGATGGGGATGATGGCAGTGGGAACCCCGAATGCACTGACCGCGATCTCGCCCGATGCGACCGATTGCGCCAGCGGCGTCGAGCCGTTATAGAGGCGCGGGTTCTGGGCTTTCAACTTGCTGAGGAAGTCCGCTCCCTGAGTCTTTTCCAGCCAGTCGTACCAGGCCACCAGCACGGTAGAGGCAAGCTCCGTCGTGCCCAGCCGTCCCTTGAATTCCGGGCGCAGCAAATCGACGTAGTTCTTCGGGGGATTGGGTACCAACTTCTTGTTGTAAATGATCACGAAGGGGTCGGACCCGACGACCGCAACGGTTCCGTCCTGCAGGTACTGGGGCGGCCAGTTGCGCAAGGACGGCCCGACCGGCTTGAGGAGCTTGCCTTCTCGCGCCCGCTCGGTGAACCAGCTCACTTCGGTCGAAAGAAACACATCGGCGCCATCGATGCCGGCCGCGCGCTCCTGGTCGACCTTGGCGAGCACCTCTCCGCTCGGTCCCCGCACGACCTCGATGGCAATCTCCGGATAGAGCTTCTTGAAGCCTGCAACGATCCGGTTGGCCGCGGGCGTCGGTTGCCCGGTGTAGTAGAGCAGCTTGCCTTCCTTGCGCGCGGCAGCGACGATGCTGTTCCAGTCGCCCGACTGGGCCTGTGCGCCGATCGGGGACGCGGCGGCCAGGCAAAGGAGGGTTGCGGCTATCGGCTTCGCAAGCAACTTCAGCCTGCGTTGTGTATTAGGCGCATGGGCGGTATGCATGAGGAGTCTCCTGGTTCCAGTTGTCGGAACTTCGTGATATCAATCATTCCGTCAACCTAGGGCAGACGGACCTTGCTTATTGAATATGATCATATTTAAGATTGTCGCTTCAGGTCGGCGCAGTGATGCGATCGATTTCGGCCATGTCTTCGGCCGTCAGCGCCCAGTCGGCTGCCTTGACATTCATCTCCAGTTGTTCGGGCTTGGTGGCGCCGGCGATGATGCTCGATACCTGCGGGCGTGCGGCGAGCCAGCTGATGGCGAGTTCCACCATTGAGTGGCCGCGTGCGGCGCAGAATTTTTCCAGGGCTTCGATCTTGGGCCATTGGGCGTCGCTGAAATAGCGATCCGCCAGACGCTTGGTGGTTGTCAGGCGTGCACCGTCGGGCATCGGCGCATTGCGCTTGTACTTGCCGGTGAGCGCGCCGCTTGCCAACGGGAAGGCGGGCATCAGTCCCAGCCCATACTCCTGCATTGCGGGCAGCAAGTCGCGGTCGATATCGCGCACCAGCAAGTTGTAGTGATCCTGGCAGGAGACGAATGCGTTGGTGCCCAGTTGCCGTGCGGTCAGTTGCGCCTCGACAACGCGCCAGGCTGGGTAATTGGAGCAGCCTATGTAGCGCACCTTGCCCTGCCTGACGAGGTCATCCAGGGTACGCATGGTCTCTTCGACGGGAGTAAGGGGATCAAACCAGTGGATGAAATACACATCGATCCAGTCAGTCTTGAGCCGCTTCAGGCTCGCCTCGATCGCCGACAGGATGTAGCGGCGAGAGGCGCCTTTCTTCACACCGGTGTCGTCCATGGGCAGGCCACACTTCGTGACCAGCACGATGTCCTTGCGCCGGTCACCCAGGATCTGGCCGATGTGAGTCTCGGAGCCGCCGCGCTCGCCGTACACGTCGGCGGTGTCGAACAGCGTGATGCCGAGATCGAGTGCCTTGTGTATGACCTTGCGCGATCCCTCCAGGTCAATGTGCCAGCCGAAATTGTTGCAGCCCAGTCCGGTGAGGGAGACCTGCAGGCCGGAGTTGCCGAGTTTGCGTTGTTTCACGGTGGAGCCCTTTTGATTTGGGTGAGTGTTTTGATGCGTCGCTGCGGAATGCTACACCGGCCGGCACAGCGGCGCGCAGTTCGCGAATCCAGGGAAAGATGCCCTAGTCGCCGCCGGCTTCCTTTGTCTCCGGGGAGCGAAACGGACTCCGCTCGTTGAGCTCGTCCACGTAGCGCTCGATGCCGGCGGATTCCTTGGCGAGAAATCGCTGCACGGCGTCCGAGAATTCCGGGTGCTTGAGCCAATGCGCGGACCAGGTCTCGCATGGCAGGAAACCGCGGGCCAGCTTGTGCTCGCCCTGGGCGCCGCCTTCAAAGATCTTGATGCCGCGCTCGATGCAGAATTCCAGCGCCTGGTAATAACAGGTTTCGAAATGCAGCATGGGAACATGGCCGACAGCGCCCCAGTAGCGCCCATACAGTGTTTTTTTCGAGAAGATATTGAGCGCGCTGGCGAGCGGCTTGCCATCGAGTTCGGCGACGATCAATAGCAGGTTGTCTGGCATGGTTGCGCCGATGCGCCGGAAGAATGCCAGGTTGAGGTAGGGGCTGGAGTGATGCGCGCGATAGGTACCTTCGTAGCAGCGCGCGAAGAACCGCCAGTCCTCATCGGTAATGTCGGCCCCGACCAGGCGCCTGAAGCTGACGCCGGCGTCGGCGACGCGCCGTCGTTCCTGGCGGATTTTCTTGCGCTTGCTCGAAGACAGGTCTGCGAGGAAAGCATCAAAGCTCGCGTAGTCGCGATTGAGCCAGTGAAACTGCACGCTGCGCCGCAATTGCAGTCCCGCGGTCTGGAGCGCTTGCGCTTCGTCTCCCGGGGGAAAGAGGATGTGCAGTGATGAGACATCCCGGGCCGCATCGAGTGCCGCAGCGATGAGGCGGGACCGCGTCTCGGCGTCTGCTGCAAGGATTCGCGAGCCGGTGACCGGCGAGAAGGGCACTGCAGACAGGAGCTTGGGGTAATAGCGCAGGCCCGAGCGCTGGTAGGCGTCGGCCCAGGCCCAGTCGAAAACATATTCGCCGTAGGAATGCGCCTTGAGATAGAGCGGCAGCGCACCGCAGAGGCGCCCGTGGCGCCAGCTGGTGATGTATTGCGGGAGCCAGCCGCTCCTCTCCGCAGCGCATCCGGTTTCGTGCAGGGCATGCAGGAATTCATGGCGAAGAAAGGGGTGATCGCCCGCCAGCGCATTCCAATCTCCCGGCGCGATCTCTGATAAGGATTCCAGGATCCGCATATCCCCGTTTGGCAAGTTGCCACCCTGCGCCGGCATTGGCGGCGGCACACGCGGATTGTTCGGAGGCGCCATGCGCGGATTATAAGGTGCGCCGATGCTAAAATCGGTGCATGGCGAACTCGCCCGCAAGTACAAAGCCCCGCTCGTGCACGATCGCCATCGCACAGTTGAACTGTGTGGTCGGCGATCTTGCCGGCAATGCGGAAAAAATCCTGCACCATGCGGAAAAGGCCAAAGCGGCGAAGGCGGACCTGATGCTGACGCCGGAGCTGGCCTTGTGCGGCTATCCGCCGGAAGACCTCCTGCTTCGGGAGGGCTTTTATCGCGATTGCGCAGTTGCGCTCGAATCGCTGGCAAAAAAACTGGGGGCGCTCGGCGCGATTGATGTGGTCGTCGGCCATCCGCACCAGGCGGAGGGCAAGCGCTACAACGCGGCTTCCTTGTTGCGTGACGGCAAGGTCTTCGCGACCTATTACAAGCACGCATTGCCCAATTACACCGTGTTCGATGAGCAGCGCTATTTCACGCCCGGGAGCGCCGCCTGCGTTTTCGAGTTGGGCGGTACGCGCTTTGGCATCAATATCTGCGAGGACACCTGGGGAACCTCGGCCAATACCGCGGGCGAATACCTGAGCGCGCCAGAGTGTGCAAAGCGGTCGGGGGCTGAGGTGCTGCTGGTACTCAATGCATCTCCCTATCATGTCCGCAAGCAAGGCTCGCGCTACGATGCCATGCGCGAGCGCGTCGCAGAAACCGGGATGCCGCTGGTGTACGCCAACATGGTGGGCGGGCAGGACGAGCTGGTTTTCGATGGGGCTTCTTTCGTTCTCGCGGCCCAGGGGCAGGTGGTGTGCCAGCTCCGGTCGTTCGAGGAATCGCTGGCGATGGTCACTTTCGTCGATGCCGCGCCCCAGGCGTGCGAGATCGCGGGGGAATTGTCTGTCGAGGCGGAGATCTACGCCGCACTGTGCATGGGAGTGCGGGATTACATCGGCAAGAATCGCTTCCCCGGTGTATTGCTGGGGCTGTCCGGTGGCGTGGACTCGGCACTGACCTTGGCGATTGCCTGCGATGCGCTCGGTGCGGACAAGGTGCGCGCGGTGATGATGCCCTCCCAATACACCGCGGATATCAGCGTCGAAGACTCCCGGGATATGGTGAAGCGCCTGGGCGTGCGCTATGACGAAATTCCGATCAAGCCGGTTTTCGATGCATTCCTGCAGTCCCTGTCGAAGGACTTCGCGGGCCTGCCGGTGGACGCCACCGAGGAAAACCTGCAGGCACGGACCCGCGGCACCATCATGATGGCGTTGTCGAACAAGTTCGGATCCATCGTGCTGACCACCGGCAACAAGTCGGAGATGGCGGTCGGCTATGCCACCCTTTATGGCGATATGGCGGGCGGTTTCGCGGTCGTAAAGGACCTCGCGAAGGTCTGGGTGTACCGACTGTGCCATTACCGGAACAGCCTGTCCGAGGTGATTCCCGAGCGCATATTGACGCGCGCGCCTTCGGCCGAATTGCGTCCCAACCAGACCGACCAGGACAGCCTTCCGCCCTACGAGGTCCTGGATCCGATCATCGCCGCCTACATGGAAAACGACATGAGCCCAGCCGATATCGTGGCCCAGGGCTTCCGCGTAGAGGATGTGAAGCGTATTGTGGAATTGATCCACCGCAACGAATACAAGCGGCGCCAGGCGCCGATCGGGATTCGCATTACCCACCGGGGTTTTGGCAAGGATTGGCGCTATCCCATCACCTCCCGGTACCGTGAGCGCTACGAGTAACTGGCAAACCGCATTGGGATGAATGTCAAAGGGTGCTTGGTTTATACTGCGCCGGTCCGACCGAAGGAGACAAGGCATGAAAAAAATCGAAGCCGTGATCAAGCCGTTCAAGCTTGATGAAGTTCGCGAAGCGCTTGCGGAAGTGGGCGTGACAGGCCTGACGGTCACCGAGGTCAAGGGATTCGGGCGGCAAAAAGGGCACACCGAGCTTTACCGGGGAGCAGAGTACGTCGTGGACTTCCTGCCCAAGGTGAAGATTGAAATCGTCGTCAC
>CANJXQ010000029.1 GCA_947478805.1 Betaproteobacteria bacterium
GCGCTCGACCAGCTTGTCCTCGACCATTGCGTCGAGAACCTCCTGCAGGGACAGGCGATGCTCTGTGAAAGCTTCGGAAACGTTCTGCATGGGATGCCCGTGAATGGAGTGGGGCCAATATAGCGACGCCGGGGACCGCATGCAAGTCCACGGTTTTTCGAGCTTTTTTGGCTATCCCGCGGCCGACTGGCGCACCCGCCCGCGGGAGCGTCTCGCATGGCGCGCATGCGCGTCACCCGCGCCGCGCATGCCCGCGCCAAGTTCAGGGTTTTTTCCGCCACGCAAGCATGCTAGCCTCGCGCCTCCCCCAACTTTAACCACCACGCAAAGGAATCACCATGACGATCAAAGTCGGCGACCGCCTCCCGGACGGCACCCTCACCGAATACATCGAAGTCGAGACCGCGGGCTGCACGCTCGGACCCAACAAGTTCAATGTGCAGGATCTGGCCAAAGGCAAGAAGATTGCTCTCTTCGCCGTGCCCGGTGCATTCACGCCAACCTGCTCGGCCAAGCATGCGCCAGGCTACCTGATCAATTTCGACAAGCTCAAGGCCAAGGGCATCGACGAGATCTGGTGTCTTGCGGTCAACGACGCCTTCGTGATGGGCGCCTGGGGCAAGGACCTCAAGGCGACGGGCAAGATCCGCATGTTTGCCGACGGCTCGGCCGACTACAACAAGAAGCTCGGCCTGGATGCGGACTTCTCGGGCTTCGGCATGGGAATGCGCTCCAAGCGCTACTCGATGCTGGTCGAAGACGGCGTGGTGAAGAAACTCAACGTCGAAGAAGGCGGCAAGCTGGAAGTCTCCAGCGCCGAGGCGATGCTGGCACAGCTGTAAGAGGCCATTTCGGAATTACCGAAATGGCCCCTGATGTAGGGGAGCTTGAGGGGAGTATCCCCTCAATTGTGAAATGAGCTCTAAGTCGGCAAGCAGTCCCGGGAGGCCACCTTCACGGTGCGCCTCCCTGAATGCCGGAAAGTTGAACTTTCAAATTGCTGGATGCCCGACTGTCGGACATTTAGCGACGATTTCTATATCGTTACTGATATAAGCAAGGGATCACCCCCCGGGCGTCCAGATCTTGGATTTGCCCCCCGACATGTCCAGCATCAGGCCGTTCAGCCGGCGCACGAACCCGGCCGGATCCTCCAGCGTCCCGCCTTCGGCAAGCAGCGCCTGGTCGAACAGCAGGTGGGCCCAGTCGGCAAATTTCTCATCGCCCTCGGCGGGCCCCTCCTTCAGGCGCAACACCAGCGCATGCGTCGGGTTGATCTCGAGGATGGGCTTGGATTCAGGCACCTTCTGCCCGGCCGCCTTGAGGATCCGGGCGAGGTTGCCCCCCATGTCGGTGTCGTCTGCGATCAGGCACGACGGTGAATCGGTCAGCCGCGCCGACACGCGCACTTCCTTCACGCTGTCGCCCAGCGCCTCCTTGAGGCGCGCAACCAGCCCGGACAGGTCGCCCGCCTGCTGCTCCTGGGCCTTGCGTTCCTCCTCGCTGGCAAGCTTCTCCAATCCCAGGTCGCCGCGCGCCACCGACGCGAGCTGCTTGCCCTCGAACTCGGTCAGGTGCGCCACCATCCACTCATCCACGCGCTCGGCCAGGAGCAGCACCTCCACACCGCGCTTCCTGAACACTTCCAGGTGCGGGCTGTTCTTCGCCGCGAGGAAAGTCTCCGCCGTCACGTAATAGATTTTTTCCTGTTCCGGCTTCATGCGCGCGAGGTAATCCTTCAGCGACACCGACTGCTCCTCACTGTCGTTGTTGGTGCTCGAGAAGCGCAGCAGGGAGGCGATGCGCGTGCGATTGGCCTGGTCCTCGCCCAGGCCCTCCTTCATCACGCGCCCGAATTCGCGCCAGAAGGTGGCGTACTTGTCTTTCTGGTTCTCGGCGAGGTCCTCCAGCATGGCCAGCACCTTCTTGGCACAACCGGAGCGGATGGCATCGACATCCTTGTTCGACTGCAGGATCTCGCGCGACACATTGAGCGGCAGGTCATTGGAATCCACCACGCCGCGCACGAACCGCAGGTAGGCGGGAAGCATCTGCTCGGCGTCGTCCATGATGAAAACGCGACGCACATACAGCTTCAGCCCGCGCGGATGCTGCCGGTCCCACAGGTCGAAGGGCGCGCGTGCAGGCACGTACAGCAGCTGCGTGTACTCCTGCCGGCCCTCGACACGGCTGTGCGTCCACGCCAGCGGCGGCTCGAAGTCATGCGCGACATGTTTGTAGAACTCCTGGTACTGCTCCTCGGTGATGTCGGACTTGTTGCGCGCCCACAAGGCGCTCGCCTGGTTCACCGTCTCGTCCGTGCCCGTCCCCACCGACTCATTCTTGTCGGCATTCCACTCGTATTTCTCCATCGTGATGGGAATGGCGATGTGGTCCGAATACTTGCGGATGATGGTCTTCAGCCGCAGGTCCGAGAGCAAATCGTCCTCGCCCTCGCGCAGGTGCAGCGTCACGTCCGTGCCACGCCCCGCCTTCTCGACGGTCTCGATGGCGTACTCGCCCGCGCCGTCCGATTCCCACAACACGGCCTCACCCGCCGGGGCACCCGCGCGGCGCGTCACCAGCGTGACCTTGTCGGCAATGATGAAGGCGGAGTAGAAGCCCACGCCGAACTGGCCGATCAGGTTCGCATCCTTGGCCTGGTCGCCGGTCAGCGCCTTGAAGAATTCACGCGTGCCCGACTTGGCGATGGTGCCGATATTGGCGATGACTTCCTCGCGCGACATGCCGATGCCGTTGTCGGAAATGGTGACGGTGCGCGCCTTGGCATCGAAGCTGACGCGGATTTTGAGTTCCGTTTCGCTGCCCGTCAGGGCCGGATTGGCGAGCGACTCGAAGCGCAGCTTGTCCGCGGCGTCCGAGGCATTCGAGATCAATTCCCTGAGGAAGATTTCCTTGTTGCTGTACAGCGAGTGGATCATCAGCTGCAGCAGTTGCTTGACTTCTGCCTGGAAGCCCAGGGTTTCGCGAGGCTTGGCAGCCGTATTTGCAGTCTCAGTGGTCATGGTTCCAGCCTGTTTGGTTACTCGTTGGATTGCTCATTTGACGGGCCCGATTATCCGTCATCGCCCCTGCGAGCGGAGCAACGCGGCATTCGCCCGACGGCTTGCCCCGCATAAGCGACGGGCAAGCGCTCCGGCGAGAGGGGAATGGGGGCGTACAGGTCACATTTCAAGTGCGCCGGGGAATGGGGGCATATTCGCTTGATAGAATGGCAGCCGCGCCGCGCCCGCGTGCGCGGCCCCACCGATACAGCCCAACGCAGCCCCGAAAGCGGCCCCGCCCTCCGTGTCCGAACCCCCAAAAGACGCCACCCCACAGACGCCTTCAGAGCGTGCCGAGGCCCGCACCGTCTTCTGGCGCGGCTTCGTGCAGATGCTGCCCGGCACCACCGGGAGCTTCTCCACCGGCCTCATCTGTGGCGCGGCGGCCATCGCCGCGGGGATGAGTTCGCTCTCCTCGATGGCCATCGCCGCCTTCGGTTTCGCCGGCACGGCGCAACTGGTGGTGGTGCAACTGGCCACGACGGGGTCCACGCTGGTCGTGATCGCGCTGGCCGGCCTCATCGTCAACCTGCGCTACGCCATGTTCAGCCTGTCCATGTCGCGCTACCTCACGCACATGAACCGCCGCCAGCGCTTCGTAGCGGCATTTTTCCTCACCGACCCAGCTTACGCGCTCAGCGTTGCGCGATTCACCCAGCACCCCGACGAAAGCCCGCGCATCCGCTACGAGTACTACATGGGGGCGACCCTGGCCATGGGCATCGGCTGGTTCGCCGGCACGGGCCTGGGCACGGCATTGGGCGCGGCCATGCCCGCCAGCTGGCAGGTGGAGTTCTGCGTGCCCCTCACGTTCCTTGCCATGGTTGCGGCGACAGTGCGCGACCGCGCGACCGTGGTCGCTGCGGTGGTCGGCGGGATCGTGTCCTTGCTCGCGGTCGGCTTCCCCTATCGCGGCGGCCTGCTGGTTGCCTCGATCGCCGGCATCGCGGCCGGCTACATGGTGGAATCATGGCAACGACGCTGAGCACGTTGGATGCGTGGATACTGATCGCCATCCTGTCGGTGGCCTCGTTCCTCCCGCGCGCCTCCTTCCTGTGGATCGCGCCAAACCTTCCGCTGCCGGAGCCGCTCAAGCGCGCACTGCGATTCGTGCCGGCGGCAGTGTTCCCTGCCCTCATCATGCCGGCCATCCTGATCAATGACGGGGCAATCGACATTTCATTGGGCAACACGCACCTGGCAGCCGCCGCCGTGGCCGCGCTGGTATCGCTGCGGCGCGGCAACACCTTCGTCGTTGTCCTCGCGGGCATGGTCACGCTGCACCTGACGCAGGCCTGGCACTCCTCCGGCTTGTAACAGTTTGTACCCGCCAGCCCGCGCGCATGCATGCGCCAGTCTCGACGCGTAGAATGTCCCGTCAATCAGGCGATGCCGTAATACCGGCCTGCCATGCGCTGACGTGGACGACACGCCGCGAACCCTCATCGAGTCCGCTTGTCTGAACATCCGGTCAGAACACAAGGTCCGATCATGCCAATCATTCCAATGCACACCGCTCGAATCTTCCTGGCTGCCGTGATCGCCTGCACGGCAGGGTTCCACGGCGGAGCCTCCGTGGCCGCCGACGCGCAGGCGGCCGCTTCAGGCCCGACCACTGCAGGCGCTGCAAGGCCTGTTGCACCCAAGCCGGCACGCACCGCCGCCACCAAGGCGAAGGCCGTCCCTGCCGCCAGCACCGTGCCGGCACTGACGCGCTACGCCAGCGCCGGAGGCATCACGGAATACCGCGCCGCCAATGGCATGCGCGTGCTGCTCCTGCCCGACCCGTCGGTCGACACCATCACCGTCGCCATCACCTACCTGGTCGGCTCGCGGCACGAGGACTACGGTGAGTCCGGCATGGCACACCTGCTGGAACACATGCTGTTCAAGGGCACGCCGCGCCATCCCGATCCCAAGGCGGAGTTCCAGGCACGCGGCGCGCGCTGGAACGGCACCACCGCGCAGGACCGCACCAACTACTACGAAACTTTTCCCGCCAGCGAAGCCAACCTGGATTGGGCGCTCGGCCTCGAAGCCGACCGCATGGTCAATGCCTTTGTCGCCAAGAAGGACCTCGACTCGGAAATGACCGTGGTTCGTAACGAGTTCGAATCAGGCGAGAACAACCCGTCGAGCATT
Source organism: Betaproteobacteria bacterium (assembly GCA_947478805.1). Lineage (GTDB taxonomy): Bacteria > Pseudomonadota > Gammaproteobacteria > Burkholderiales > SG8-39 > CAIYPG01. Next base: position 5,208 of record CANJXQ010000029.1, read on the forward strand.
TTGCGCGAGCGCGTTACCGCCTCCGCCTTCCTGTGGCACGGCTATGGCCGTTCCATCATCGGCTCGCGCTCCGACATCGAGAATGTGCCCATCGAGCGCCTGCAGGCCTTCTACCGTACCTACTATCAGCCGGACAATGCCGTGGTGGTGATCGCCGGGCGCTTCGACGAGGCGGCGGCGCTGCGCCTGGCGGCACGCCATTTCGGCGCCTTGCCCAAACCGACGCGCACCCTGCCGCAGACCTACACCGTCGAACCGGTGCAGGACGGTGAACGAACCGTGACACTGCGCCGCGCCGGCGACAACCAGCTCGTCAGCGCCCTGTATCACATCGCGCCGGGGGCGCATCCGGACTACGCCGCCATCGACGTGCTGGTGGCGGCACTGGGCCAGGTGCCGGGCGGGCGCCTGCACAAGGCGCTGGTGGTGCCCGGCAAGGCGAGCAGCGCCTTTGCATCCGAGCGGCAATTGCGCGAAGCCGGCTACGCCTACTTCGGCGCCAGCGTGCGCCAGGACCTGCCCGTGGAGCCGGCGCGCGATGCACTGCTGCAGACGCTGGAAGGGCTGGCTGCAGATCCCCTGCCCGAGGCGGAGATCGAGCGCGCCCGCACGCGCCTGCTCAACGAAACCGAGATGCTGTTCTCTGATTCGCGCGGCCTGGCGCTGTCCCTTTCCGAGACCATCGCCATGGGCGATTGGCGGATGATGTTCCTGCACCGCGACCGGCTGCGCGCGGTGACCGCCGCCGACGTGCAGCGCGTGGCGTCGCGCTATTTCAAGTCGTCCAATCGCACTCTGGGCCTGTTCGTGCCCGACAAGGCGCCCGATCGCGCGGAGATTCCGGCCGTACCCGATATCACTGCCGCGCTGAAGGATTACCAGGCCGACGCCGGCGTGGCGCAGGGCGAAGTGTTCGACCCGACGCCCGCGACCATCGAAGCACGCACCATTCGCCGCACCATGCCCGGCGGCATGCAGCTGGCACTGCTGCCGAAGAAGACCCGCGGCGGCACCGTGGTTGCGCAGCTGAGCCTGCGCTGGGGTGACGAGGCCTCCAAGGCCGGGCGCTCCACCGCCTGCGGCATCGCCAGCGCCATGCTCTCGCGCGGCACGCAGAAGAAAACGCGCGAGCAGATCAGCAACGAATTCAACCGGCTCAAGGCGCAGGTCGGCGTCGGCGGCGAAGGCGGCTCCATCGACACGGTGCGCGAAAACCTGCCCGCCGCGCTCGCGCTGGTGGCGGAAATCCTGCGCCAGCCGGCCTTCCCGCGCGACGAGTTCGAGCAATTGCGCCAGACCTCCCTCGCGGGCATCGAGGCGCAGGTGAGCGACCCCAGCGCGCGCGCGGGGCTCGAGCTGACGCGCCATCTCAACCCGCTGCCCGAGCGGCACTGGTTCTACAACGCCACGCCGCAGGAGCGCATAGCGCGCCTGAAGGCGCTGACGCTGGAAGACGTCGAGCGTTGCTATCGCGACTTCGTCGGCGCCTCTCACGCTTCGCTGTCCGTGGTAGGGGATTTCGATCCGGAGGAAATCACACGCGTGGCCACGTCGCTCTTCTCGGATTGGAAAAGCCCGGCGCCCTACGCCCGCGTCAAAACGCCTTATGTGAATCCGGCGCCGCTCGATCGCCTCATCGAGACACCCGACAAGGCCAATGCCGTGTACCGCGCGGGCCTCAACCTCAAGGTGCGCGACGACGACCCCGATTACCCCGCACTCGTGCTCGGCAACTACCTGTTGGGCGGCTCGTCCACCGCGCGTCTGGGCGCGCGCATCCGCGAAAAGGAGGGCCTGTCCTACAGTGTCGGCTCGTTCCTGTCGGCCAGCAGTTTCGACGAGCAGGGCGAGTTCGGCGTGTTCGCCATTTACGCGCCGCAGAACCGCCAGGCGCTGGAGCGCATGGTCAAGGAGGAATTGCAGCGCGCGCTCAAGGACGGGTTCGATTCCGCCGAAGTCGATGCGGCGAAGAAAGGCCTGCTGCAGGCGCGGCAGGTGGCTCGCAACCGAGACGGCGTCATCGCCGGCCGGCTGCTGTCCTATCTCATATTGAACCGCACCTTCGCCTGGGACGAGCAGTTGGAAAAGCGCATCGCGGCTCTCACGCCTGCCGACGTGCTTGCCGCCCTCAAGCGCCACATCGACCCCGAGCGCCTGTCCGTGGTGCGGGCCGGTGACTTCCGTCCTGCCGCAAGTACTGCAGCCGCGCAGCCCAAAAGCTAGCTAGTCGTAGGCAACCCCGACAATTTCCAGCTCTTCGGTACCAGCCGGCGTGCGCAGCGTCACCACATCGCCATCGCGCGCCTTCAGCAGCGCACGGGCCACCGGTGAAATCCAGGAGATCTGGCCGTGGGCCGGGTCCACCTCATCGATGCCGACGATGTGCACCTGGCGCTCGTCGCCCTTGCCATCCACATAGGTGACGTGCGCCCCGAAGAACACCTGCTCCGGGTCGGCAACCTTGCGGTCCACGACTTCGGCGATTTCCAGGCGCTTCATCAGGTAACGAATGCGCCGGTCGATCTCGCGCAAGCGGCGCTTACCGTAGATATAGTCGCCGTTCTCTGAGCGATCCCCGTTCGAGGCCGCCCAGGACACCGTGCGCACCACCTCCGGACGTTCGCGCTCGACCAGGCTTTTCAACTCGCCTTTCAGGCGCGCGTAACCCATTGGCGTGATATAGTTTTTCGCCCCAGCAGACTCCACGATTCGGGGCGCTTCCCGGTCGTCGCCATCGTCATCGGACTCTCGGGTAAAGGCCTTGCTCATGTTCGTTCAGGAGTTTGTCCGCAGTTTCAGAGGATCCCGGCAGAATGTGCCGTGCACCAATTATAATGCCGTGGCTGTGTGGACCTTGCGTCGGGTACCGTAGCGCCGCAGCTCAAAAACATCAGGGGGAAGCATGAAATTCAGTATGCGGGTACGGGAATGGGTTCTGGTCACGCTGGTCACACTTGCCGCCATCACTGCCAACCTGCCCGAGCCGTGGCTCGAAGCCGCCAGCATCAACCGCAACCTGTTGCTCGCGCTGCTCGCGCTGACCGTATTCATCTCCCTGTTCCTTTACCTGAAGTTCCAGTTCTTCATGCTGGTGGTCGTGCTGGCCATTGGCGCCAACATGCCCAGTGGCGTGTCGGAGACCCTCGGCATATCCACACTGCCGCTGATCATTGCCATGGCCCTGATGGTGGGCATCTCGCTCATCAACTACGTCGTCGACCTGCTGCCCACGGGCCTCGAGGAAAAACCCAAGGAGCAGAGCGCCGAGGGCATCAAGGCGCTGTTCTACGCCATCGAGAAGGGCAACCTCGTCTATGCGCAAAAGGTGCTGTCGATGAACTTCGACCCGAACCTGCGCGCCGAGAACGGCTATACACCGCTCATGTATGCGGCCGCGAAGGGCGACGCGAAGATGGTGGAGTTGCTCACCCGCAACGGCGCCGACGTCCGGCTCATGAGCGCCGAAGGCGACACCGCGATCGAACTGGCGCTGCGCATCGGCTCGCAGGAAACGGCCGACATCCTGAAAACGGCGCGCGCCGAGCAGATTGCGCGCGAAGAAGCCGCCAAGGCGGAAGCGAAGGCCTAGCTACGGCTTTTGCAGCGGCCGCGCACCCCCGCCGGCCGCTGGGGAACCGGATCCCCCCAAGGGGGCAGTCTCTACACCTTCCTGCCGTCTGCCGATGGCGCCTCCGACCACGAGCGCAGGTGCCGCAAGGGCAGCACGAGTGCGACGAACAGCAGCACACTCACCGCGAGAAGCACCTCGCATACGCGCTGGTAACCGATCGCCGCATGCCCGCCCGCTGCCGCTGGAAACAGGTCCAGAGCCGCGCCAATTCCCCATTGCAATGCAAATGTGGATCCAAATGACAGCATGTTGGATGCCGTGTTGGCGCGCCCGTTGAGGTGCTGCGGAAACATCCGGGTCACCATCGTCACGTAAACCGCACCGCCGGTGCCAATGACGAAATAGAGCATCCATATGTGCGACGCGGTTGCCCCGCCCATGGTGATCAGCGCAAAGCTGCCGATGCTGCAACCCATGTGCCATTTGAAAAGGCGCAGCGGCTCCCAGCCGCGCGCGACCAGCGCATTGACGATGAAGCCGTAGAGGGCGAAACCAACCGTCGTCGCCAGCGCAACCCACGCCACCATCAATACCGCATCAGCGCGCGAATAGCCTCCGACGTCCTGCATCCAGGGGCCGATCCAGACGCTGAGGAAGGCCTGGTAGGTGCCCGCAAGCACCATGACCGGCAGATTCAGGCGCCAGAACGGCCAGTACCCGAAGACCGAGCCGAGGCCCGCGACCAACTGCGCGAGCGACTCGGGACGGGCCGACTCGTCGCGGCGCCGCTCGGGCACCAACAGCAGCAGCATCGCGGCGATGGCCAGCAGCACCACGGCGGCAAAGCCGAACAGCCAACGCCATGACACGAAACCGAGCGCCCACCCCACCGGCGCCGTGGCGACCAATCCCCCCAAGCCACCCATGGTCAAGAGCAGGCTCAGCGCCAGCGGCAGTCGCTGGGCCGGCAACCACTGCGAAAAAGCCTTGATCGCGGCCATCAGGCACATCGACACGCCGAGCCCTGCGAGCGCCCGGCCCAGGGTCACGCCAACAAAGGTCGGCGACATCGCCATCACCACGAGGCCTGTGACGCCGGCCAAGAGGAGCACGGCATTGACGCGACGCGCGCCGAAGCGATCAAGCAGCAGGCCGCCGGGCAGCTGCACCAGCGCGAAGGTCAACGAATAGGCGCTGGTGAGCAGGCCGAGGTCCGCGCCCGTAAGGGAAAACTCCTCGGTCAGCAGCGGCGCCAGCACGGCATTGACGTTGCGCAGCCAGAACGACACGAAGTAAGCAAGTGAGAAAGGCAGCCACAGCGTGAGGGCGAGGCGCGCCGGCGACAGGCCCTGCAATCCCGCGGTCATGGTCTGCGCACCGTCATCCCCTCACCTTCCGCCTGGGCTCATCCAGAAGGTTGGCATTTATGATCAATTCCAAGAACTTTCCTTTGCCTGTCCTGTATAGACAAGCCAATTGATATCAGAGCCATGGGCTTTTTCCTGTTCCCCTGCAAGGTCGGGCCGGCCACGCCCGTGCGGCGCAGCTTTGCCCCCTCGTAACATTGCCCCTTCGTAACAGATTGTAAGGTCTGTTGCCCCGGAAAAGATCGGCATCCGCAATGGTCCATACTTCGCGCATCCGTTTTCCGGAAAACAACTTGGAGATCAACGTGACCACATCCACTCGAACCAACGTCGCCGTCCTTACGCTCGCCGTCATTGTGTCGAGCGTCACTTCCGCAATCCTGACCATGAGCCAGGGCGGCAGTCCCATCGCCAGCACCCGTGCAGCCGTGGAGACCTCCGCCGCGCCCGCGGCAATCTCCACCATCGCCGCCCCGCGAGCGTTGCCCGACTTTACCGCGCTCGTCGACCAGCAGGGGCCGGCCGTCGTCAACATCAGCACCGTGCAGTCCTCGCGCACCGGCGCGTCGCAGCCACCGTTCCAGCCAGGCGATCCGTTCTACGAATTCTTCCGCCGCTTCCAGCAGCAACCGCAGCAGCCCCAGGAGCGCCAGTCGACTGGCGTGGGCTCCGGCTTCATCGTCAGCCCCGACGGCTACGTGCTGACCAATGCGCATGTCGTGGCCAACGCCACCGAAGTGACCGTCAAGCTCACCGACAAGCGCGAGTTCAAGGCGCGCGTCGTCGGTCTGGACAAGCGCACCGACGTGGCGCTGTTGAAGGTGGATGCGAGCGGCCTTCCTGCCGTTCGGATCGGGGACCCCGCCAGGCTTCGCGTGGGCGAGTGGGTGGCGGCCATCGGCTCGCCGTTCGGCCTGGAGAACACGGTGACCGCCGGCATCGTCAGTGCCAAGGCGCGCTCGCTGCCCTCGGACACCTACGTGCCATTCATCCAGACCGATGCCGCCATCAACCCCGGCAATTCGGGCGGCCCGCTCTTCAACCTCAATGGCGAAGTCATTGGCATCAACTCGCAGATCTACAGCCAGTCGGGCGGATACATGGGGCTGTCATTCTCCATCCCGATTGATGTGGCGATGAAGGTCAAGGACCAGTTGCAGAAATTCGGCAAGGCGAGCCACGGCCGCATCGGCGTCGCCATCCAGCCGGTCACCAAAGACCTTGCCGAATCATTCGGCCTCACCAAGCCGCAGGGGGCACTGGTAGCCAATGTCGAAGCCGACAGTCCGGCGGCAAAGGCTGGCATCAAGTCGGGCGACGTCCTGCTGTCGGTGAATGGCATCGACGTTGCAGAATCGAGCCAACTGCCACGCATCGTCGGCGAGATGCAGCCCGGAACACGCGCCACGTTCAAGGTGTGGAGCAATGGCACCACGCGCGAGGTCGCCGTTACCATCGGCGAATTCCAGCAGGATCGGGTCGCATCGGCCGACAAGCAGGCCCCTGACAGCGGCAAGCTGGGGCTGGGGCTGGCGCTGCGCCAGCTGACGCCGGACGAGCGCCGCCAGCTCGGCACCGAGGGCGTCGTGGTGGAGAGCGCCAGCGGGCCTGCAGCCGAGGCCGGCATCCAGACGGGCGATGTCATCCTCGCGATCAATGGGGAGCGCGTCGCCAGCGTGGAGCAGCTGCGCAAGCTGGCCGGAAAGTCCAAGGGCAAAGTGGCGCTGCTGGTACAGCGCGAGGACAGCCGGCTCTACGTGCCGATCAAGATCGGCTAACTGCCGCGCTCGACTCCCCCTCCCGCCCGTTGGCTGCCCGGTCCTGTCGACCCGATGCAGCCAACGGGCGGTTTTTCTCGTGGCTCGCATCCGCGCGCGCATGATCGAGGCGCTGTGACTGCGCACTTGACGTAAGCTTGCCTTGGAGGGTTCGCGAACCCTGCACTTGACTGGCGAACTCAATTGGACGCGTCATGAAACTGTCACTGGACGGCAGCACTGCCTTTGCATTCGACCGCCGGGCGAAGGCAAAGTGTCGTAGACATTGTCCGTCAACATGATGGGCGAGCATCCCGCGGAAGTGGTGGAAGTGGTGGAAGTGGCCAACGCGCTGGCGCGCACATGATCGCGCTGCTGCTCACCGCTCGTTCCTTGCGCGCGTTCGGTGATGGCTTTGTTGCCGTCCTGCTGCCCGCCTACCTTCTCGCGCTGGGGCACAGCCAGCTCGAAGTGGGGCTGCTCAGCACGGCCACCCTGCTCGGATCTGCACTCGCCACCCTTGCCGTGGGTCGCTGGGGCCATCGTGCCTCCAAGCGTCGACTGATGCTGGCCGCCGCCCTCCTCATGGTGTTGACGGGGTTGGGCTTTGCCACGTTGTCCTCGCTCTTGCCCCTGCTCATTGTCGGGTTCGTCGGCCCGCTCAATCCGACGGGCGGTGACTCCAGCGTATTCATGCCGCTGGAACATACCCTGATCGCCAGTGCCACACCGGCATCCGCGCGAACCAGCGTCTTTGCGCGCTACAGTTTTCTCGGTGCCATCTTCGGGGCGCTGGGCGCCACCGCCGCTGCCGTGCCCGAATGGCTAGTCGGCAGCACCAGCCTGACATTGATCGACGCGCTGCGCGTGATGTTCATCGCCTACGGCGTCATCGGCGCCGTCGTCTGCGCACTTTATCGTCGCCTGCCTCCGCCCACGCCCGCCGACGAACCACGAACCACTGCGCCACTGGGTGCTTCACGCAGCGTAGTGTGGAAGCTGACCGGCCTCTTTTCCGTCGATGCCTTCGCCGGCGGCCTGATGATGAATACCTTGCTGGCGTTGTGGCTCTTCCAGCGCTTCGACATGTCGCTGACAGCCGCAGGCGCGTTTTTCTTCTGGACCGGGTTGCTCGGCGCGGCCTCGCTGCTCGCCGCCCCCCTGCTGGCGCGGCGCATCGGGCTCATCAACACCATGGTGTTCACGCACATCCCGGCGAGCCTGTGCCTCATCGCGGCCGCATTCGCGAGCAACCTCCACGTCGCGCTCGGCCTGCTGCTGGCGAGAAGCGCCCTGTCGCAGATGGATGTCCCGGCGCGCTCGAGTTACGTGATGTCGGTGGTCACGCCGGAAGAGCGTCCCGCGGCGGCCAGCTTCACCGCAGTGCCGCGCAGCCTTGTCTCGGCGATCGGCCCTTCACTGACGGGAGCGATGTTTGCCGCCGGCGCCATGGCCGCGCCGCTGGTGGCCTGCGGTGCGATCAAGATCGCATATGACATCGCGCTGTATGCCATGTTCCGGCGGACAGGGCCGCGAAACTAGGCGGCCCCGCTACTTGGAGAAGAAGAACTCTCCCACCACCTGATCGTAGATCGCCGGCACCTGCTCGTGACCGACCGTCTTCGCAAGATTGACGACCTCAGTGCGGACATTGCGCACGATCTTGTCGATGCTGACGCCCGGCTTGTGCATTTCCTGAAGGAACACCCGCGTGAACAAGCCGTTTCTGCTCTTGTCGTTGGCGCCCAGCCGATCAAGGGCCTGCTGCCCGGTGCCGGCCGAAAACACCACCATCTGCCCGGTGGCAGCTGAAGTCGGCGCTAGGCCCCGGGTATTTCCGCCGATGCTGCGGCCGGCGCCCTTGAACGGGTTGTCACGACAAGCGTCGAGCATCGCCAGCGTGAACTTGGCCCGCTTCTCGCTCATGTCATCAAGGATCTTTTGCAAGGGGATCGCCTCATCCTTGACCTCCTCTTCGCTGTCACCGCCCACGTCGGTGGGCAGGAGATAGTTCGCCGAGCCCAATTGCACCCCGTGACCGGCGTAGAAAATCGCCACCTCATCCCCGGGGTTCACCATGCCCCTGAAAACACGCAGCGCGGATTTCATGTCCTTCTCGGTGAGGTTGGTCCTCAGGGTCACGCTATAGCCTACCTTGGCCAGGTTCTCGGCCAACGCCTTGGCGTCTTCGACGGCGTTCACGAGCTTGGGTACGAACTTGTAGTTGTCATTGCCGATGACCAGCGCCTTGCGGATGCCCGGGGCACTCGCCTCCGCCCGCGCGAGTTGCTGGCGAAGCCGCGCATTTTCCGCATTGAGCGCGGCGAGCCGCGTGCCCTCCTGGGCCTCTCGTTCCTTTTGCTCGCGCGCCGAGCGCTCACGCGCTTCGGCCTCCACCCTCGCTCGTGCTTCGGCCTCGGCTCTCGACTGCGCCTGGGCCAGCCTGGCGTTGTCCTGTGCGGCCCGGTCCCTCTGCTCCCGCGCCAGCCTGTCGCGGACCTCCGCCTCGGCCTTCGCCCTTACGTCAGCTTCGAGCTTCGATTTCTCCAGCGCGAGCCTGGCCGCTTCCTGGCTCTCCCGCTCCCTTTGCTCCCGTGCCAGGCGCTCGCGTGCTTCGGCCTCTGCCCTCGCCTTGGTCTCTGCGGCAATCCGAGCCTCGACCTCGGCCCTGATCTTCGCCTCTGCTTCCAGCCGAGCCTTGCCTTCCTGCTCCAGGCGCGCCCTCAACTCGGCCTCCACGCGCGAACCGTTCGCAGCCTCCGTGCTCGCAGGGGCCGGTCGCGCAGCCTGCGCCAGCGCGGTCGTCGCATTGGGGTTGCGATGGGCGAAGACCGGTTGCTGCGACTGCACCGCCTCTTTCTTGTAGGCCTTTTCAAGCAGCTTTGAATAGTCCTCTGAATACGCGATCAGGGCATCGATGAATTTCTTGCGATCAGGATCATTGTTCACCGCCGTGAAATGCCAAGGCGACTGGACCAGCGTCGGCGTGCGCGGATTGGAGTAACCGTGCGCCTCGGGAAAAACGCCGTACTCGTAGTAAAGAAACTTGCCCTGGTCGCCGAACTGGTGATAGGCCATAACCACCGGATTGATGCCCCAGGTGATCTTGTGCGCATTCAGGTATTCGATCGCCTGCTTTCGGAAGGGCGTGTCGGCGTTGGTGAGGTAGGCCTGCAGATTGATTCTCAGGCACTGCTGCTCCCACAATCGCTTGCCGTGGTCGTTCTTGTAGATTGCGTCCTGCTTGCACGGCTCGGGATTCCAGCGGCGGGAGAAATTTTCCTCGACATACACATTGAAATAGAGAAAGTTGCGAACGCGATCCCTTTCCACATTCACCAGCATCAGATTCTGCAAGGGCCATCCACTATTGGTCTTCGTGGTTTCCGATGCGATGAGGCGCCAGTCCCCCTCAGGGATCGGAATCGTGTAAAGAACTTTCTTGGATTCATGGACGTAGATCGAGATTGATCCCTTGTAGTCCTTGCCCACCTCGTAATTGGGCCGCTCGACGGCCAGCGAACCCGTGCCCCTGAAGTCAGTGGCCTTGAAGTCCGTGCCAACCTCGCTACTGGACTGCGAAAAAGCCAGGGACGCGCAGGTAAGGAGCGCAAGCGCGGCCCAGCACCTGATTGTGCACGTCAGATTGCGAATAACGAAGACCGCGCTTCGAGTCAAGGATCGCCTCCCCGGCACAATTCCCCAATGCGAGCCATTTTACGCGAACAGCCCGGATGCGCGCTGCCCCGAATTGAGTCGCGAGCACGCCGTCCGATCCGTCCCCGCCCATCGGCCGCCATGCAATAATCGGGCGTTCAAAAGCAGCCACTCGCCAGTTTCATGCTCTGTACGCATTCAACCCACTGGACAAACGCTGTTTTACGTCTCGACACCTGACTTTTACTGGCTCTGCCACCGACTCCCATGCGCTCACTGAACAAATTGTTCCAGAACAACAAGGACTGGGCCGAACGCATCCTCCAGCAGGATCCCGACTTTTTCACCCGCCTGTCAGGCCAGCAATCCCCCGAGTTCCTGTGGATCGGCTGCTCGGACAGCCGCGTGCCGGCCAACGACATCGTCGGCCTCTTGCCGGGTGAGCTCTTCGTTCATCGCAATATCGCCAATGTGGTCGTCCACACAGACCTCAATTGCCTGTCCGTGATGCAATTCGCCGTTGACGTGCTCAAGGTGAGGCACATCATCGTGTGCGGACACTACGGCTGTTCGGGCGTGCGCGCGGCGCTGCGCCGCGATCGCGTCGGGCTGTCCGACAACTGGCTGCGCCATGTGCAGGATGTGCGCCACCAGCATCAGGCGCTGGTGGATCAGTTGCAGGGCGAACCCGAGCGCATCGATCGGCTGTGCGAACTGAACGTGATTGAACAGGTAAACAATGTCTGCCAGACCACCATCGTGCAGGACGCCTGGGCCCGAGGCCAGCCACTTGCCGTGCATGGGTGGATCTACGGCCTCGAGAATGGCCTGCTCAACGACATGCGCGTCACTGTCACCAATCCGGAGGAGGCCAGCACGGCGTTCGTCGATGCAGTACTCGCCCTGCAGGCCGGCGGCAAAACCTGAACAGCAAAGGTCGGCAGGCGATCTTGCCTCGATGCGCCCGATGCACTCCGCTGGCCCTCCAACAACGCCCTGCCCCGCCCCATGTCCTCACCTGACCTGAGCAAGCTGCACATCGACCGCAAAGCCGTTAGTGGTGAAACGCGGCGGAGCCGGCCGTGGTTGCGAATCGTGCTGGTGGTGGCGTTGCTCGCGCTGGCCGCGGCGTGGGTGGCCCATCGCATGACCGCAGCCCCCGCGGTCGAGACCACCAGCGTGGTCAATGCCTGGCCGGCGCAGAACTACACCGTGCTCAACGCCTCGGGCTACGTCGTGCCGCAACGCAATGCCGCCCTCTCATCGAAGGGCCAGGGGCGCCTCGAATAGCTGGGCGTGCTCGAGGGCAGCCGCGTCAAGGCCAACGAGATCATCGCGCGCCTGGAGAGCCGCGACGTGCGCGCCACCCAGGAACAGGCCGCCGCGCAGGTGAACGGGGCGCGCGCCAACCTCGAACAGAGCCTGGCCGAGGAACGCGACGCCCAGGCCAACCTGCGCCGCTCGACAGAGCTGCTGGCCAAGGGCTTCATCTCCGGCGCGCAGCAAGACACCAATATTGCGCGGGCCGACAAGGCCGCGGCGGCAGTGGCCAGCGCGCGCGCCGCCATCGCCTCGGCCGAAGCCAATCGGCGCGTCGCGGAGGTCGCCGTCGAACAGACGCTCATCCGCGCGCCCTTCGACGGCGTCGTGCTGACCAAGAACGCCAACGTCGGCGACAACATCACGCCCTTCTCCTCGGCGCTCAACAGCAAGGGCGCGGTGGTGACCATCGCCGACATGAACACCCTCGAGGTGGAAGCCGACGTGTCGGAGTCGAGCATTGCCAGGATCCGCGTCGATCAGCCGGTCGACATCCAGCTCGATGCCCTGCCCGAATTGCGCCTGGCCGGCGTGGTGGCGCGCATCGTGCCCACCGTGGACCGCGCCAAGGCTACGGTGATGGTGAAGGTGCGGTTTGTGGAGCGCGATGCGCGCGTGCTGCCCGACATGAGCGCCAAGGTGGCCTTTCTCGACCGCGCCGTTCCCGCGGACGAGAAGAAGGCCGTGACCGCCGTGCAACCGGGTGCCATCGTCGATCGCGGCGGGCGCAAGGTCGCATTCGTGGTGAACGACAACGTGGCGCGCATGACCGAGGTCACGCCCGGGGCCAGGATCGGCGACCTGGTGCAGGTCACGGGGCTCAAGAGCGGCGACAAGGCCGTGCTCAACCCGCCGGACAAACTCAAAGACGGCATGCCGGTCACCGCGGCGAAGAAATAGCCCGGACGCCACCACAGCGCGACCGCATGGAAGAATTGCCCGGCAGAAAAAGCGAAAAAACCGCCGCCACCGAAGCGCTGGTGAAGATCCGCGGGCTGGCCAAGTCCTACCGACGCGGCGACCAGGTGGTGCCGGTGCTGTCGGACATTTCCCTCGACATCATGCCCGGCGACTTCACTGCGCTCATGGGCCCCTCCGGCTCCGGCAAGAGCACCTTGCTCAACCTCATCGCCGGCATCGACAAGCCGGACTCGGGGGAGCTGCGCGTGGCGGGCATCGACATCACCGCGCTCGGAGAATCGGAACTCGCCGACTGGCGCGCCGCCAACGTGGGCTTCATTTTCCAGTTCTACAACCTCATGCCGGTGCTCACCGCATTCGAGAACGTGGAGCTGCCGCTGATGCTGACGGGCCTGTCGCGGAGCGAGCGTCGCGCGCGCGTGGAACTGACGCTGGATGCGGTGGGACTGTCGGACCGCCTGCAGCACTATCCCAACGAACTCTCCGGCGGACAGCAGCAGCGGGTGGCCATCGCGCGCGCCATCGTCACCGATCCGACGCTGCTGGTGGCCGACGAGCCCACCGGCGACCTCGATCGCGTGTCCGCCGCCGACGTGCTCGCCATGATGCAGCGCCTCAACGCCGAGCTGGGCAAGACCATCATCATGGTCACTCACGACGCCAACGCCGCGCATGCGGCGAGGAAGATCATCCATCTTGATAAGGGCGAGATTCTGGCCCAACCCGGGGACAAGGGCGAGATTCTTCCAGAACCCCCATCCTGATGTTTCCCCTCAACCTGATACTGCGCAATGCCTTCCGGCACCGCCTGCGCACGCTGCTGACCATCACCGGCCTCATGATCGCGGTGCTCGCCTACGGCCTGCTGCAAACGGTGGTGGACGCCTGGTATGCGGGCGCGGCGGCATCGTCTTCCACGCGCCTGGTGACGCGCAGCTCAATTTCCCTCGCCTTCTTCCTTCCGGTCAGCTACTCGCAGCGCATCCGCGGCGTGGAAGGCGTGAAGACGGTGGGCCACTCCAACTGGTTCGGCGGCATCTACCAGGAGCCGAAGAATTTCTTCCCGCAATTCGCCGTGTCGGACAACTACCTGGACCTCTACCCGGAGTTCGTGCTGCCGGCCGAAGAGCGCTCCGCCTGGCAGCGCGACAGGAAGGGCATCCTCGTCGGGCGCCAGCTTGCCGAGCAGTATGGCTTCAAGGTCGGGGACCCGCTGCCCCTGAAGGGCACCATCTATTCGGGAACCTGGGAATTCACGGTGCGCGGCATCTTCGACGGATCGGATGCAAGCAAGGTGACGCGCCTGGCCATGTTCCACTGGGACTATCTCAACGAGTCCGTGCGCAAGACCTCGCCGCGGCGCGCCGATGTGGCCGGCGTGTTCATCATCGGCATCGACAACATCGACAGCGCCGCGGCCATCGCGCGCAACGTCGATGCCCAGTTCGCCAATTCGCTGGCAGAAACGCTCACCGAGAGCGAGCAGGCCTTCCAGCTGAGCTTCGTCGCCATGTCCGACCAGATCATCGCCGCCATCCGCGCGGTGTCCTATGTGGTCATCGCCATCATCATGGCGGTGATGGCCAACACCATGGCCATGAGCGCGCGGGAGCGCATCTCCGAGTACGCCACGCTCAAGGCGCTGGGATTCGGGCCGTGGTTCCTCGCCCTGCTGATCGCCGGCGAATCGCTGCTGATCAGCCTGATCGGCGGCGGCATCGGCATGGCGATCACCGCGCCGGCGGCCGCGGCATTCAAGCAGGCCGCTGGCATCTTTCCAATCTTTGCCGTGTCCGAAGACACCATGGCCGCGCAGGCCGCCTGCGCGCTGGCCGTGGCGCTGGTGGCGGCCGTGGTGCCAGCCGTGCGCGCGGCGCGCGTGCGCATCGTCGACGGCCTGCGGGCCATCGGCTAGCCCACACGCCATGGCCTCCGCAACCGCCATTCCGCTGTCCTACGTCGCGCGCAACCTGTGGACGCGCCGCCTCACCACGGCGCTCACCGCGGGGGGCCTCGCGCTGGTGGTGTGGGTGTTCGCCACCGTATTGATGCTGGATGCGGGCCTCAAGCAGACCCTCGTCACCACCGGCGAGCACGACAACATCGTCGCCATCCGCAGGGGATCGGAAACCGAGATCCAGAGCGGCATCAGCCGCACGCAAGCCAACATCATTGCCTCGCACCCGGCAGTGGCCCTGGGCACGGATGGCGAGCGCATGGTGTCCAAGGAGACCGTCGTGCTGATTTCGCTGAAGAAAACCGGCGCGGGCAAACCGTCGAACGTGATCATCCGTGGCGTCTCGGCCAAGGGCATGACCTTGCGCCCGCAGATCCGTCTCGCGCAGGGCCGCCCTTTTCGCCCGGGTTCGGCTGAAATCATGGTCGGCAGCAGCATCGCGCGCGGCTTCGAGGGCACCGCCGTCGGCGACACGCTGCACTTTGCCCAGCGCGACTGGACAGTGTCGGGCCATTTCGATGCCGGCGGCAGCGGTTTCGATTCGGAGATCTGGGGCGACGCCGACCAGCTCATGCAGGCCTTCCGGCGCATCGGCTATTCGTCGATGGTGGTGCGCCTTGCGGACGCCGGCGACGCAACGCTGGAGCAACTGCGCGGCGACATCAACGCCGATCCGCGCCTCACCAACGAGATCAAGCGCGAGCAGGTTTTCTACAGCGACCAGTCGCGCGCGCTCTCCACTTTCATCACCATCCTCGGCCTGACGCTCACGGCGATCTTTTCCATCGGCGCCATGATCGGCGCCATGATCACCATGTACGCCTCGGTATCCAGCCGTGTCGCGGAGATCGGCACGCTGCGCGCGCTCGGCTTCCGGCGCTCCGGCGTGCTCTACGCCTTCATGGCCGAATCCCTGTTGCTCGGGCTCGCGGGCGGCCTCATCGGCCTCGCCTTCGCATCGCTGATGCAGTTCGCATCGTTCTCCACCACCAACTTCCAGACCTTCGCCGACCTGTAGTTCAGGTTCACGCTGACGCCCGCCATCGCGGTGCAGACGCTGGCGTTCTCACTGGCCATGGGACTGATCGGCGGATTTCTGCCCGCGATGCACGCGGCGCGGCTGGGTATCGTGGATGCGCTCAGGGCGCACTGAAGGCTGCATCGGCTCTACCCCGCCGCAAGTATCATTCGGCAAGCTGCAGCAACACCGGCTGGTGATCAGATGCATCTGTCAGGGCATTTACAGTTACCGAATCCACCCGCGGCGCAAGGTCCTCGGTGACGAAGATGAAATCGAAACAGAAAGGGTCGCCCGGCCACTGTTCCTTGTCATGCACGCCCACGGTCGGTGCATGCACAACGCCGGGATGCGCGAGCGCCCAGGCGTCGCGGTAGGCCGGAACACCGGGATCCCCCACTGCGCCCGACATCGATGAAATCGGCGCCTGCAGTCGCGCGTACGACGGGTCGCTGGGCAGGAAATTGAAATCGGCGGTGAGGATGGCGGAGGCCGGCCGCGCGCGCGCCTCGAAGGGACTGTCGATATGGTCGCTGCGGCGTTGTGCGGGCCGAACGCGCGAATGCCCCGCGGCCTCGGCCTGCAGGTCGCGCAGCCGCTCCACCTGGGCGGCGCGCTGCATTGTTGAATAATACTCAAGATGGGTCGTTGTTACCCGCAGCTCCTTGCTTTGCAAGCGAATTATTATCTCCACGGCCACGCGCTGCATGCTCGGCTGTTTGGCATCCGCGGGCCATGGCAGCAAGTGACGGTGAGCCTGCAGCACCGGCAGGCGACTGAAGACGGCGTTGCCGAACTGGCGGCGCGGCCCGCTGGCGGTGTGCGCGGCACGGTCGGTGGCAATGCCTTCGATCAGCGTGTATTCGGGCAGCGCCTCGGCGAGCAGCCGGAACTGGTCCTCACCGCGACTGCCCTCGAGCCCGCTGTCGAAGCCGCGCGCGACTTCCTGCACGCACAGCACGTCGAAGTCCGCCATGTCGCGGCAGGTGCGCGCAATTCGCGCCGGATCGACGCGCCCGTCGCAGCCGCGGCACCACTGGATGTTCCAGGTGATGAGTTTCACGCCCGCCTTCGTCCGGTCTCAGTTCACGAACCTTGCATGCATCCGCTCGGCGCGCCGCGAGAGCTCAGCCCTCGTCGCCGAGCGGGTCGTAGGCCGGGTCGATCTCGATGACATCGACGCGCGAGATGATGCGCACGGAAAACCCGTCGTCGAGCACCGGGCGCCCGCGAAGCGCATCGCCGATCAGGTGCGCCAGAAACCAATCGTTGCGTGCCTCGGCGTCGGCACGCATTGCGTCGCACAGACTGTGGTCGCAAGCGCTGCCAGCCTCGCCGTCGCCCTCTCCGCACGGCTCTCCATCCACCCAGGCGGACAGTTTTTCGTTCATCTCACCACCTCCTTCCGCGATACGGGTCGAGCTGCGGTCGCAGGGCCGCGGCGATACGCTCGCGCGCCCTGAAAATTCGCGAGCGCACCGTGCCTACCGGGCAGTCGAGCGCCAGGGCGATCTCGTCGTAGCTCTTGCCCTCCAATTCGCGCATCTCGATGGCCGAGCGCTCCGTGTCGGGCAACTCGCGCATTGCCCGCGCCACCGTCTCGGCGATCTGGCGCCCGGCCATCAGCCGCTCCGGATCTTCGGTTTCTACCGCCTCGGGCTGTGCCGCATCGTCCTCCGTCTCCGGCCGCGGCGAATACTGCGGGATGCGGCTGCGCTGGGAAACCAGGTGATTCTTCGCCGTGTTGACGGCGATGCGATGCAGCCACGTCGAGAAGCGGCTGTCGCCGCGAAACGACAGGATGCCGCGCCAGGCCTTGATGAAGGTTTCCTGAGTGAGATCCTCCACCTCCTGGGGCGACTTCACGATCCCGGCAATGGCCCAGGCCACGCGCCGCTGGTGCTTGACCACCAGGATATTGAATGCATGCCGGTCACCCGACTGCGCGGCACGCAGCAGTTCAAGATCGGGATCGGCGCTAACCGGTGCGTCCATGCAGCCCTGTCGATGACCGCCCGCGCGCAAGGCGCGCAGGCTTGAAAGAAGTGTATGGTACTGGTTATCGACCTGCGACGGACGGGTCTGAGGCATAAGGAAGTCGGACATGGGCGACAGGGGAAAGTTCGCGACAATTCAGCATGTACGAGGCTCCGCGGGACGCTGGGTCGGGTCGGTGCTGACGGCATTGCTGCTGGCCACGCTGAGCCCGGCGGCGAGCGCGCAGCCCGCGCGACTGCCGGTGGAGCGCATCAAGCTGCCGGCGGGATTCGCCATCAGCGTGTTCGCCGACAACCTGCCCGGCGCGCGATCGCTCGCGGTAGGTCGTGACAACGTGGTTTTCGTGAGCACCCGCGGCCAGGGCAGGGTCTATGCGGTCAAATATGCCTCGGGACGCGCGACGCGGGTAACCACCGTCGCCTCCGGCCTCAACAGCCCCAACGGCGTGGCACTCAAGGACGGCGCGCTGTACGTCGCCGAGATCAACCGCATCCTGCGCTTCGACGCCATCGAGGCGGGGTTCGACGCCGGCAAGATTCCCCCGCCCGTCGTGGTCACCGAGCGCTTTCCAAGCGACACGCACCACGGGTGGAAGTTCATCGCCTTCGGGCCGGACGGCAAGCTCTATGTGCCCGTCGGCGCGCCCTGCAATATCTGCGCGCCCGACCCGGACCGCTATGCCGCAATCACGCGCATCGGCGTGGATAAGGGCTCGGAGGGCGGCTACGAGGTGGTGGCGCGCGGCGTGCGCAATTCCGTGGGCTTCGACTGGCATCCGCAAACACGCGAGCTGTGGTTCACCGACAATGGCCGCGACTGGCTGGGCGACGAGCTGCCCTCAGACGAGTTGAACCATGCGCCCAAGGCTGGACTGCATTTCGGTTTTCCATATTGCCACCAGGGCGACCTGCCCGACCCGGAATTCAACCGCAAGCGCGACTGCAGCGAGTTTGTGGCGCCCGCCGCCAAGCTCGGCCCGCACGTGGCCGCGCTCGGCATGCGCTTCTACACGGGCACCCAGTACCCGGCCGAGTACCGCAACAACATCTTCATCGCCGAGCACGGCTCCTGGAACCGCTCCACCAGGATCGGCTATCGCATCAAGCGCGTGGTACTGGAAGGCAACAAGGTGGCGCGCCAGGAGGTCTTCGCCGAGGGTTGGCTGGACGGCGATCGCGTATGGGGCCGGCCGGTCGATGTGGCGATGCTTCCCGACGGCTCGCTGCTGGTGTCCGACGACCACGCCGGGGCGGTGTACCGCATCGCCTATGCGGGGCGTTAGAGCTCATTTCACAATTGAGGGGATGCTCCCCTCAAGCTCCCCTACATCAGGGGCCATTTCGGTAATTCTGAAATGGCCTCTTAGTCAATCGAATCAATGACTGGACCATCATGACGAACAAAGCAGCATTCCTGCCCCCTGGCAGCGTCAAGGCGCGCGCCGAACATCCGCGGGACTATTTCGCCGCCCTGCGTGAAAAGGGCGATGTCGTCACCGACAGCGGCGACAAGGTGGTGCTCGAGCCCGCGCTGGTTGAGTGGGTGCTGCAGGACTACAAGGCGTTTTCCACCCGCGGCGGCAACTTCTACGGCCGCAGCCGGCCCATCATCCCGCAACAGGTGGATCCGCCTGCGCACGCGCGCTACCGGCGCATTCTCGGACCGCTGATGTCGGCGCAGCGCATGGCTGCGCTCGAGCCGGGGCTCGTCGCGCGCATGCACGAGGCCATCGACGGTTTCATTGCGCATGGCGGCTGCGAGCTGCGCGAAGCGATCGCGGTTCCGATTCCGGGCATTTCGGTGATGAACCTGCTCGGGCTCCCGGTGGCGGACCTGCCCTTCTTCGTCGCCTTCAAGGACGCCATCCTGCGCCCGCGCGCGCTTCCCGGAACGCTCGAGGAGCAGATGCGCACGCAGGCCGATTTTGCCGCAAGGAACGCGCGCTATTTCGAGGACCTCATTCGCGAGCGGCGCGCCAAGCCGGGCGACGATCTCATCTCGGCCATGATGCAGGCGGGGGACGGCGGCGAGCGGCTCACCGACGAGGAGATCCAGGACATCTGCTTCCAGTTGCCGATGGCCGGCCTGGACACCGTGACCGGCATGATCCTGCTCAGTTTTGCGTTCCTCGCGCATAACCCCCAGTACCAGGCGATGCTGGCCGAAAAACCGGGCAGTACCGATGCGATGATCGAGGAACTGCTGCGCTGGGAGACGCCCAATTCGGCGCTCAAGCGCACGGTGATCGCCGACATGGAAATTGCCGGCTGCCCGTTCAAGGCGGGCGAGCGGGTGCTGGCCTCCATCGGCGCGGCGAACACCGACCCGCGGCGCCTGCCCGACGCTGCCGTGTTCGACCCCGCGCGCAGCCCCAACCGGCACCTCACCTTCGGCACCGGTGCGCACACCTGCGTCGGCAATCATCTTGCGCGGCTGGAACTGCGCGTCGTGTTGCGCGAATGGCATCGTCGTATTCCGGCGTATCGATTGAAACCCGGCGCGGTGCTCGACTACAGCGACGACAACATGACGCGCACGCTCGCAGCCTTGCCGCTGGCATGGGGGACGGGCGGCTGAGGCGGACACCTCCGGCTGCCGGCTCAGGTAGACTGCGGCCCTGCCCATCGACCACGGAAATTCTCGCCATGCAGACTTTGCGACACGCCCTCCTCGCCTCCCTGCTCCTTGCCGCCGCATCGATCGCGCAGGCGCAGTCATTTCCCAGCAAGCCGGTGCGCCTGATCGTGCCTTACCCTGCGGCTGGCGCCGTGGACATCGTGTCGCGCCTGCTCGCCGACAAGCTGGGGGGCTCGCTCGGCACCACCGTGATCGTCGAGAACAAGGCAGGTGCCGCGGGCATGATCGGCGCAGACCAGATGGCCAAATCCGCGCCGGACGGCCACACGCTGGCCATGATCACCGTGAGCAGCCACGCCATCGCGCCCAGCGTCTACAAGAGCATGCCCTACGACCCGATAGTCGACTTCGCCATGGTGTCGCTCACCGCCAACACGCCCTACATCATCACCGTCAACCCGTCGGTGCCGGCGCGCTCGCTGCGCGAACTCATCGCCTTGGCAAAGGCGAAGCCCGGCGCGCTCAACTTCGGCTCATCGGGCACCGGCACCACCCCGCACTTGGCGGGGGAGTTGTTCAACACCCTCGCCGGCGTGAAAATCAACCACATCCCCTACAAGGGTAGCGCGCCGATGGTCAACGACCTCCTGGGCGGCCAGGTCCAGGTGGCCTTCGACAACACGGTGATTCCCAACATCAAGGCAGGGAAGTTGATCGGCCTCGCTGTCACCTCGGGCACGCGCCTGGCGGCAGTGCCGGACATCCCGACCGCCATCGAGGCGGGGCTGGCAGGCTACGAGGCGGTGGGTTGGATGGGCCTCGCCGCCCCCAAGGGCACGCCGACCGACGTGGTCGCTCGCTTGAGCCGCGACACGGCGCGCGGCATGGCACAGCCCGATGTAGTGGAGAAACTCACGGCGCTCGGATTCCAGGCGGCGAGCAATTCGCCCGAACAGTTCACGGCCTACGTGCGCGCTGAGATCACCAAGTGGGCGAAGGTGGTGAAGGACGCCGGCATCACGCCGGAGTAGCCGAGGCGAGTCGCTTCTCCAGCATCAGCAAGCCCACCACGGTCTTTGCATCCGTGATTTTTCCCTCGGCCATCCAGGCCAGCGCGCGCGCAAGCGGCACGTGCAGGATATCGAGGAACTCATCGTCGTCGGGTTTCGCGCCGACATGCGCGAGGCGCGTAGCAAGGTACAGATCGATGCGTTCGTTCGAATAGGCAATGGCCACATGGATGCCGCCCAGGTGCTCCCATGATTCGGCGACATAGCCCGCCTCTTCATGCAATTCACGCTTGGCGGTCTCCAGCGGCTCTTCGCCCGCATCGCGCTTGCCCGCAGGAAACTCGATGAAATCCTGCCCCAACGGGTAGCGGTATTGCCGCTCCATCACCAGGTCGCCCGATTCGAGCACCGGCACGATCATCACGGCCCCCGGATGGATGATGTGCTCGCGCGTCGCTGTCACGCCGTTGGGCAGGCTCACGGTATCGCACCGGACGTCGAGCAGCCGGCCCTTGTAAACCTGCGCGCTGTCGATGAGGCGCTCCGCAAGGTCTCTGCCCGCGTGCCGCGGATCCGCGAGTGCTCCCTCGCCGCCAGGCTCGCCGCTCATTGGCTTCGAGGCGCTCATGCCCCTTTCACCTTGCCACGCTTGAACAGATAGCGAAACACGAAGCCCGGATATCCGAGGACGACGAAAAGACACGCCGTGATGGCATAGAACTCCCAGCCCTGAGGATAGATGGCGCCTGCCCGTGCCTCCAGTCCGCGCGCAAGCGCCAGGGTGGCGAGATACAGCACCACCACCTCGAGCACGCGCCAGCCGCCGCGCTTGTCGCGCCCGGTCGGCTGCCAAACGAAGAAGATGCGCCTGGAGAGGAAGCTGGCATTGGCGGCGATGACCGCCACGGCAAAAAGCAGGAATCCGGCCGCCGCAGTCACGTTGGGGTCATGCCGAGGTCATGTTGAAATCGCGCTGAAGTCACTCTGATCTTGCATCGATGACGATTATGCTCACCCTGAAGTGCCGCAGCGCGCCGCTTGCGGCACGCGTTCCGGGAAATACGCACCGGGTCAAAGCGTCTTGATGGCAAACAGGCACAACTTGAGCAATTGCTCGGGCAGGATGCCCAGTGCGAGCAATGCCAGTCCGTTCACGGATAGCAACACGCCCATGTCGCCGCGCGGAGAAATCGCGACGGCGTTGTCGGCCGGATCATCGAAATACATCAGCTTGATGATGCGCAGGTAGTAGAAGGCCCCCACCAGCGAGAACATCACGGCCACCACCGCGAGCCAGACCTGCCCCGCGCCGATCGTCGCCTGAAGCACCGCGAGCTTGGCATAGAAGCCCACCGTAGGCGGCACGCCCGCCAAGGAGAACATGGTGATCAGCATGATGAATGCAAACCACGGGCTGCGGCGGTTGAGCCCGCGGAAGTCCTCGATCTTCTCGGCCTCGAAGCCCTTGCGCGACAACAAGAGCACCATGCCGAATGCAGCCAGCGTGGTAAGGACATATACGATGGCGTAGAACATGGACGCACTGTAGGCATCGGCCGCCGACAGCCAGTTGCCGCCAACCACGCCGGACAAGAGGCCGAGGAGCAGGAATCCCATGTGCGAAATCGTCGAGTAGGCCAGCATGCGCTTGATGTTGCTCTGCGCAATGGCCGCGAGGTTGCCCAGCGCCATGGACAGCACGGAAAGCAGCACCAGCATCTGCTGCCAATCGACGGCGAGCGCCAGCAGCGCGCTCACAAGGAGACGCATGGCCATGGCGAAGGCAGCAAGCTTGGGCGCGGTGGCAATGAACAGCGTCACCGCGCTGGGGGCGCCCTCGTACACATCGGGGATCCACATGTGGAACGGCACCACACCGAGCTTGAAGGCAAGCCCGCTGACGACGAACACCAGGCCGAACACCAGCACCGTGCGGTTGGCACTGGTCATCTCCAGGGTCCGCGACACGGTGCTGATGTCCAGCGATCCGGTGGCGCCGTAGATCATCGACATGCCGTAGAGCAGGAGGCCCGAGGCCAGTGCGCCGAGCACGAAGTATTTCATCGCCGCCTCGGTTGACTGCGCCGAGTCGCGGTTGAGCGCAACCATGGCGTACAGGCTCAGGGACAGCAGCTCCAGCCCGATGTACAAGGACAGGAAATGATTGGCCGAGATCATCACCATCATGCCGAGCGTCGCGAACAGGGCGAGGGAGAAGTATTCACCGCGGAACAGCCCGCGATCGGCAAGGTAGTCACGCGAATACACCATGCCCGCTGCGACCGAGACATAGGTGACCAGCTTGAGCACATTGGCCATCACGTCGGACACGAACATGTTGTTGAAGGTATAGACGGGCTCGGAAATCGCCCCCAGGCCGGCGGTCACGAAGGCACAGGCGGCGAGCGTGAGGAGCGACAGCACGTAGGTCACCCAGCGCTGCGCATCCTCCAGGAAAAGATCCACCAGCAGGATCACGCAGGCCATCACCAGCAGGACGATTTCGGCGTACGCCGGCAATAGGTTGGGCATGGCGGCGTTCATAGCTTGCTCTGGGCAACGTGCTTGAGAAGGTCATTGACCGAGGCATGCATGATGTCGGTCAGGGGCGCCGGATGCAGGCCTATCCACAGCACCATCGCGGCCAGCAGCCCGAGGATCACGAATTCACGGGCGTTGATGTCCTTCAGCGCCGCGACTTCGGCATTGGCGACTTCGCCGAAGATGACCCGCTTGTACATCCACAGCGTGTAGGCGGCGCCGAAGATCAATGTAGTGGCCGACAGGAAGGCAATCCAGAAATTGAACTTCATGGCGCCCATGATCACCATGAATTCACCAACGAAGCCCGAGGTTGCCGGCAGTCCGCAGTTGGCCATCGCAAAGAGCATCATGAATGCCGCGAACTTGGGCATGGTGTTCGCCACGCCACCATAGTCGGCGATCATGCGGCTGTGCATGCGATCGTACATGACACCCACGCACAGGAACATCGCCGCCGAGATGAAGCCGTGCGAGATCATCTGCACCAGGGCCCCCTCGACGCCATAGGCGTTGAAGATGAAAAAGCCCAGCGTGACGAAACCCATGTGCGAGATCGAGGAGTAGGCAATGAGCTTTTTCATGTCGGTCTGCACCAGCGCCACCAGTCCGATGTACACCACGGCGATCAGGGACAGCGTGATCATGAAGCCGGACAGCGCGTGGCTCGCATCGGGCAGGATGGGCAGCGAAAACCGGACGAAGCCATAGGCGCCCAGCTTCAGCATGATGGCGGCCAGCACGGCCGAACCGCCGGTCGGCGCCTCGACGTGGGCATCGGGTAGCCAGGTGTGCACCGGCCACATCGGCACCTTGACCGCAAATGACAACAGGAAGGCAACGAAGAGCGCCGTCTGCGCCCCCATGCCCAGCGGCAGGCGATGGAAGTCGAGGATGTCGAAACTGCCGCCCGCCTTGTTGTACAGGTACAGGAAGGCAACCAGCATCAACAAGGAACCCAGCAGCGTATAGAGGAAGAACTTCACCGCCGCATACACCCGGTTGGGACCGCCCCAGACGCCGATCACGATGTACATGGGGATCAGCGTCGCCTCGAAGAACACGTAGAACAGCAGCGCGTCGAGCGAGGCGAACACGCCGTTCATCAACCCGGACATGATGAGGAAGGACGCCATGTACTGGGACACGCGCGACTGGATCACATCCCAGCCCGCGAGCACCACCAATACCGTGATGAAACTGTTGAGGAGCAGGAACGGCATGGCGATGCCATCCACGCCCAGGTGGTAGCGGATGTTGTACCGCTCGATCCAGGGAGCATCCTCGACGAACTGCATGGCGCTGGTGCCGATGTCGAATTCGGCGAACAGCGGCAGCGTAACGAGGAAGCCCGCCAACGCACCAATGAAGGCGATCACGCGAGCCTCGCGCGCATTCTTCTCGGAGCCGCTGGCCAATACCACCACACCGGCCACGATCGGCAGCCAGATGGCGAGGCTCAGCCACGGAACATGATGCGTCATGCGCTTACCTCGCCAGGACCATGCCAAACAGGGTAAGCAGCACGAACACCCCGATGATCATGGAAAATGCATAGTGATAGATGTAGCCCGACTGCAACCAGCGAATGACCCCGGCAAACCAGCCGACCAGTCGTGCCGAGCCGTTGACCATCATGCCGTCGATCAGCGCCACATCCCCGATCTTCCACAGCTTGGTCCCCAGCGCGACCGCGCCCGATGCGAAGAACCACTGGTTGAAGGTGTCGAATCCGTACTTGTTCTCGAGGATGCTCACCGGAGCGCTCAGCTTCGCCCGCACCACCGCTGGCAGTTCCGGGCGCAGGATGTAGAAGTACCACGCAGTTGCAAGGCCGGCGACAGCCAGCCAGAACGGCAGGCTGGTCAGTCCGTGCAGCATCATGGGCAAGACGCCATGGAACTCCCTGCCCATTTCCTCGATCCATTCATGCGCAGGCGCGACGAATACCGCATCGCCGAAATAATTCCCGTAGACGACAGTGCCGATCAGCCAGCCGGCCGCAATGGATGGAATGGCCAGCAGCACCAGCGGCGCGGTCACCACTGCGGGCGATTCATGAGGCGCTCCACCATGGGCGCCATGGGCATGGTCATCGTGCCCTGCATCCGATGCCTGGGCACCGTGGCCATGATCGCCATGCCCGCCGGAGGCGAAACGCTCCTTGCCGTGGAAGGCGAAGAACACCAGGCGGAACGAATACAGCGCGCCCACAAAGACGCCGGCCAGCGCCGCGGCGTATGCGATTCCCGAGCCCGCGCGCTGCGAGGCGTGCAGCGCCTCGATGATGGTGTCCTTGGAGAAGAACCCGGCAAAGGGCGGAAAGCCGGCATTGGCCAGCGCGCCGATGAGCACCACGGCATAGGTGATCGGCAGGTAGCGCCGCAGGCCGCCCATCTTGCGCATGTCCTGTTCGTGGTGCATGGCGATGATCACCGAGCCCGCTCCAAGAAAGAGCACCGCCTTGAAGAAGGCATGTGTCATCAGGTGGAACATCGCCGCCGAATAGGCGGACGCGCCCAGCGCCATGGTCATGTAACCGAGTTGCGACAGCGTCGAATAGGCCACCACGCGCTTGATGTCGTACTGGATCACGGCAATCAACGCCATGAAGAAGGCGGTGATGGCACCGATCACCAGCACGAAGGACAGCGCGGCGTCCGAGAGCTCGAACAGCGGCGACATGCGCGTCACCATGAAGATGCCCGCAGTCACCATGGTGGCAGCATGGATCAGCGCCGAGATCGGCGTCGGGCCTTCCATCGAATCCGGCAGCCACACGTGCAGCGGGAATTGCGCCGACTTGCCCATGGCACCGATGAAAAGGCCGATGCAGATGACGGTCAGCAGCATCCAGGGGGCGCCATTGAACAATTCGATGGTCTGCCCCGCCATGGCCGGCGCCTGGCTGAACACCTGCGCGTAATCGAGCGTGCCGAAATGCGCCAGCACCAGCGCAATGCCCAGTATGAAGCCGAAGTCACCCACGCGATTCACCAGGAAGGCCTTCAAGTTGGCGTAGATCGCCGTCGGGCGCTTGAACCAGAACCCGATCAGCAGGTAGGACACCAGTCCCACCGCCTCCCAGCCGAAGAACAGCTGCAGGAAGTTGTTGCTCATCACCAGCATGAGCATCGAGAACGTGAACAGCGAGATGTAGGAGAAAAAGCGCTGGTAGCCAGGGTCTTCCGCCATATAGCCGATGGTGTAGATGTGCACCATCAGGGAGACGAAGGTGACCACCACCATCATCAGGGCCGACAAGCGGTCGATCAGGAAGCCCACCTCGAGCTTAGTTACGTTTGCGCCCTCGCCGAGGGTGAGCCAGGTGTAGAGCGGCCCGTTGAAGGTGTTACCGTCCATCACGTCGCGCAGGACCATGAGGGAGGCCAGCAGGGACACCAGCACGCCGGCGATGGTCACCCAGTGCGCGCCGGCACGGCCAATGGCGCGGCCGAAGAGCCCGGCAATGATGGCTCCGGCCAACGGGGCAAACGGAATCAGGAGGTATAGCGTTTTCATTTTTTCGATGGCGCCCGGTTGAGGCCTGGGCGCCTTTCTCCCTAGCCTTTCAATCCATCCAGGTCTTCGACTTCGATGGTGCTCAGGTTGCGGAACAGCACCACCAGAATGGCCAACCCGATCGCGGACTCGGCCGCAGCCACCGTCAGGATGAAGAACACGAAGACCTGGCCGGCGATGTCGTGAAGATAGTGCGAGAACGCGATGAAGTTCAGGTTCACCGCCAGCAGCATGAGCTCGATCGCCATCAGCATGATGATGATGTTCTTGCGATTGAGAAAAATGCCGATGATGCTGATGGCAAACAGGATCGCTCCGAGAACGAGGAAGTGTGAAAGTGACAGCATCCCGCCCCCTAGTCCTTCTTTTCCGATGGCATGGACACCATGCGAATGCGATCCGCGCGCTTGACCGCCACCTGGCGCGATGGGTCCTGGTACTTGGTGTCCTTGCGCTTTCTCATGGTGAGCGCTATGGCGGCGATGATGGCCACCAGCAGCAACACGGCAGCAAGCTCGAACGGATAGACGTAATCGGTGTAGAGGACCTTCCCCAGTTCCCGCGTGTTGCTGTAGGCCTTGCCCGGATCGGCGGGGGCCGGCAACGCCTGCAGGCCGAAATAACGGCCGCCCAGCACCAGGATCATTTCCATGACCATCAGGAAGGCGATGGTCGCCCCCAGCGGCAGGTAACTCCAGAA
>CANJXQ010000030.1 GCA_947478805.1 Betaproteobacteria bacterium
CAGTTCGTGACCGCCGAGGGCATCGGCATCAGCTACGAGGACGACTATTTCGGGCCACCGTGGCTGCAGTCGGAAGCGCAGGCCGTGGTGCTGGTGCACGGCACGGCCGAATCGAGCCGCGCCTGGTATGCGTGGGTGCCGCCGCTCGGCGCGGCGTACCGCGTCATACGCCCCGACATGCCGGGCTTCGGGCAATCGCGCATCGCACCCGAGGTGCCCTACAGCTGGTCCGCCGAACGCTGGGCGAGCGATCTCAAGCAGCTCGTCGATCACCTGGGCCTGAAGGCGATTCACTTGGTCGGCGCGAAATACGGTGGCGCCGTGTCGGTGCAATTCGCCTCCGCTTATCCGGACCGCGTCAAGACGCTGAATGTGATGATGGGCCCGATGCAGGTGCGCGGCGGCCAGGGCGCGATGGACGTGCAGAAATTCGCGGAGCGCATCGATGCGAGCATCCGCAAGTGGGTGGAGGAGACCATGGGCGATCGGCTGGGCTCTTCGGTTTCCGAGGAGCAGCGACGCTGGTGGATCGAAATGATGGCCGCCTCCGACCCGCGCGCGGCACGCGAGTCCGCCATCGAGACGGTACGCCTGGAACTACTGGACAAACTGCGGCAGGTGCGCGCGCCCACGCTATTCGTAACCACCGACGGGAACAAGCTGGTGTTGCTGGACACGTTCCGCGAATGGCTCGGCAGCGTGCCGGGAATCGCGCTCGAGGTCCTCAAGAGCGACAGCTACCACCCGGCGGCGAGCAACCCCGCGGAATGCATCGGCGCAGTGCTGGCACACATGGCGCGCACAAGCGCCAAACGCGCCTGACTCGGACCGGCACCTCGACTCGCCAGCGCTGTCGCCGGCGCGACTACTCGCTGTCGAGCTTGACCGCCTGCGTCAGCGTTTTCATCTTCGACAACTCGCGATCGAGAAAGCGCCTGAGGTCCTGCGGCCCGCCGCCGACGATCTCCAGGCCCAGCTTGGAGAGTGTGTCGATGACTTTCTCGTCCTTGAGCGCCGCGGCAATGCCGCCTGACAGCTGATCGACAATGGCAGCCGGCGTGTGCGCCGGCGCGAGCATGCCGAACCATTCGTAGGTCTCGAAGCCGGCGAAGCCCGCCTCGATGAAGGTGGGCAACTGGTCGAGCGACTTGGGGCGCGTGGCGCCGGTGGTGGCCAGGGCCTTCAACTTGCCGCTCTGCACGAAGGGCATGGCCGCAGGGGGCGCGGCGATCATCATCTGCACGCGCCCTGAGATGACTTCGGTGGTGGCGGGCGCGCCGCCCTTGAACATCACCGCCGTCACATCGATGCCCGCCGCGAGCTTGAGCATTTCCATGGACACGTGGCCGTTGGTCAGGCCGCCGGGCACCGCATAGAACAGGCCCTTGGGCTGGCGCTTGGCCATGGCAACCAGGTCACCCAGCGACTTGGCCGGGAACTCCGGCGGCACCAGCAGCACGCCGGGCATGCGCGCGACAAACGAAACCGGCTCGAAATCCTTCACCGAGTCGTAGGGCAGGTCCTTGGCGACAAACGGGTTGACCGCGTGCGCGCTGATCACCATGCCGATGGTGTAGCCGTCCGGGGCGGCCTTGGCGATGGCGGAGGTGCCGATCACGGCATTGCCGCCCGGCCGGTTCTCGACCACGAAGGGCTGGTTCCACGCCGCCGCGAGCTTTTGCGAAATGAGCCGCGACGCCGTGTCCGCGCCGCCACCCGCCGCGTAGGGCACGATGACCTTGACCGGCTTGTCCGGATACGCGCCAAACACCTGGGCTGCTGCGAGCAGCATGCCCGCGATCGCAACCGCCTTGACCGCAACTGCCTTGAATGTCGGTTTCATTCCCGAGCCTTTCCCAAAGAATTATTTTCCTGCCAACACCCGATCGAACAACCAGCGCATTTCAACAGCCCGCCACGCACCTCGCCTTGCCATCGAACGCCATGGTGCTCCCGCTGAGCGACAGGTGCACCTTGCGTCCCTTGACGAGGCGGACGAAGTCGGCGGTGCGACTGCCCGGCTTGAGCTTGCCGCCCACCGTGCCCTCCTCGCTGGAATGCGAGGGGATCACGACAGCCGGACGAATCAGTGTGTTCACCGCATAGGCCGCCTCTTCGGAGGGCATGGTGGTGGCGCCCAGGTTGATGATGGCGAGGTTGGGCCGGTAGAAGTCGCCGATGATGGTCTTCATTTCGCCCATCACGCTGGTATCGCCCGACAGGTACACGCGCAGGCCGTTGCTGAACGACAGCACATAGCCATTGGCGTGGCCGACGTAGGCATTGAGCTCATCCGAGGCAAGCGGTGCGCGGCCGGTCTCGGACAGCATGGCGCGCGAGGCATTGTTGCTGTGCTCGGCGTACACGGTCGTCACCTGCACGCCGCGCGCCTGGCCGGCGATCTTGAAGGTGCGCTTGCCCCCGAGCTGCACGCCAGCGCGGCAAGGCGCCTGCAACGGGACGATGGTGTCGCGGGTGAGGCCGGTCTCGGCGCAGTTCTCGATCGCGCCGCCGCGGATGGTCTCGACCTTCTTGGCAAGGAAGCCCGTCATGTCGAGGCCGGTCATGATGGCGGCATTCTTCGCCGCGATGATCTCGCCGGTGTTGGTGGCCGGTAGCGCGCTGACGGTCTCCGGCCGCGCGCAGGTGCCGGCGTTGATGCCGGCCGCCTTGTTGGCGCCGATATGATCGCCATGCGCATGGCTGAGCAGGACCACATGCACGTCGCCCAGGCGCGGATCGCTGCCGCCCGCGACCGATGCGCCGACGTCATAGACGAGGCGCACGCCGGTGGGATCCTCGAACAGCATGGCCCGATCGGTGGCGCAGTACTCGCCTGCGTGAGAGCCGAGCGGCGTGATCTTCACCGTCGGCACCGACGTTCCTGCTGCAAATACCCCTGTCGCCGCCATCGACAGCGACGCGGCCAGCGATACTACCCACGGAAACAATCCCGATCTCATTCTTTGCTCCCCATCTTGTTCACAGCTCACACGAAACCGGCACGAATGCGCAGGTCGCGCGATTCGCTGCCGGTGATTTTTTCGACAAAACGCATGGCCTCGACGGGAGCGCCAGTGACTGCACCGATCGAATACATCGTCGAGAGTTCAAACGCCTTGGGCAGCAGGCCCACCAGCCTGACGCCCTCGGTGTACTTGATTTCCGTGACCTGGGTCACGCCGATCAGGCGCCCGCCGCGCGCCTGCGCGAGTTCGCGCATGGCCGTGGCCCCGTTCGGCCAGGTGCGCAAGCGGTCGGCAACGCGCGCGCGGAGGCCGAGCCTGTCGATCACTCCGGAGAAATGGATACCCGCAGTGGCTTTGAGCGGATCCGGGAAATAGATGCCGTCGGCCGCCAGCAACGCGGCACCGAGGCTTTCCGCGGACGACACATCCGGCGACGGATCGGCATCGCGCACGGCCACGCCCGTGGGCACCGCGCCGATGTCAGCGACCGAGTCCGCGCGAATGCGGCCGTCCTTGGCGAGCTTTTCGATCATCGGCCGCGTCAGGATAATGAGGTCCGCGGCCTCGCCCGCCTGCAGCTTTTCCGCAATCGCGCCCACGGCGCCGAATGTCGACTCGAGCGCACAACCGGTTTCATCACAAAAACTCGCGGCCAGCGCATTGACCACGCCCAGCGCCGCACCCGCGCTCAGGATGCGCAGGCTGTGTGGCTGTATCGTCATGCTCGTGGTTGCCCCGTCCGCTCAATCCGCCGTAATGCCGGCCGCCTTGACCACGCCGGCCCACTTGGTGATGTCCTCGCGGATGTACTGCCCGAACGCTTCGGGCGTCATGGTCATGGGCACGGCACCCTGCTTGATCCAACTCTCCTTGATCTCGGCATTGTTGGCGACACGACCGATCTCGGCATTCAGCCGATCCACCACGGGGCGCGGCGTTCCGGTCGGCGCCATGATGCCCAGCCAGATCACCGCCTCGTAACCCGGGACGCCGGCCTCGGAAACCGTCGGGACTTCCGGCAGCACCGGGGAGCGCGTCTTGCCCGTTGTGCCGAGCGCCTTCAACTTGCCTGCGCGCACGTTGGGCGCCATGGTGGTGATGGCATCGAACATCATGTGCACTTGCCCGCCCAGCACATCGGTTCGCGCGCCGGCACTGCCCTTGTAGGGAACATGCACGATGTTCACGCCCGCCATCACCTTGAAGAGTTCGCCCGCGAAGTGGTACGGCGTACCCGGCCCCGAAGACGCGTAATTCAGCTCCTTCGGTCTTGCCTTGGCCATGTCGATCAGCTCCTTGAGCGAATTGGCCGCCACCGAGGGATGCACCACCAGCACGAGGTCGGAATAGTTGACGGGCGCCACGGGAACGAACTCGCGCATCAGCTGGTAGGGCTTGTTCGCGATGAGCGACTCGTTGACCGTATGCGCATTGGACATCATCAGCAGCGTGTAGCCGTCGGCCGCGGATTTCGCCGCCACGTCGGTGCCGACCACGGACCCGGCGCCCGGACGGTTCTCGATGACGAAGGGTTGCGCCATCGAGTCCTGCAGGCGCTGCCCGAGCACGCGCGCGAAGATGTCCGCCGGGCCGCCGGAGGCGAAGGGCACCATGATGCGCACCGAGCGGGCAGGATAGGTTTGCGCTAGCGCCGGCAGGACAGCCAGCGCCGTCACTACGGCAACCGCGAACGCAACAAGTGATCGACTGGACAGGCAATGCATGGTTCCTCCGGGATCAAACACGCGTCGAGCCATCTGCAGCGGCGCAGTATAGCCCCGCCAAGGAGAATCGTTCTCGGTGAGCCTGTCCTGAAACACCGGCGGGCGGCAATGCGGCAGTTCCAGCATGAGCGAATGAGGTATAAACACCCTGTGGGCGAGGTGGCCCGGAGGCGAAGATGAATCTGTTCGACGTATGCACCAGCGACCTGGTTATCCTGAAGGCTTCGGCAACAGTCGCGGAGGCCGCCAGGCTGATGCGCGACCGGCATGTGGGCTGCGTGATCGTGTTCGGCGATACCCTGCCTCGCCGCCCGGTTGGCATCATCACCGATCGTGACATCGTGATCAAAGTGGTGGCGGACGGACTGCAACACGCGACGACCACGATCGGCGAAGTCATGAGCACCGAGCTGGTCGTCTCACCAGGAACCACCGGAATCTACGAAGCGGTGACCCTGATGAGCGAGCGCGGCGTGCGACGCCTGCTGGTGATGGACGAAGCCGGGCATCCGAAGGGCATCGCCTCGTTCGACGACCTGCTGCCGTTCATCGCCAAGGAACAAAACACCATGGCGCAGGCGATTGCCAGCGGCCTCCTGCGGGAAGAAAAAAAGCGGGGGTGATGCGCGGCGGGTGCACAAGCGCATTGCCGCAGCGACACGCTCGTGAATCCAGTATCGGCATTGAACCGGGGAGGGGAACATGATGCACAGATCGATTGTCACCAGCATCATCATCGCGCTGCTGGCTGCCACCGGACTCACTCACGCCCAGCAATACCCCACCAAGCCGATTCGCCTCATCCTCGGCGTCCCCGGCGGCACCACCACCGACGTCGGCGCAAGGCTCTTCACCAACCAGATGAGCAAGCGCCTCGGCCAGCCCGTGGTCGTGGAAGCGCGTCCCGGCGCGAACCTCACCATCGCCGCCAATTTCACGGCCAAGGCCGATCCGGACGGCTACACGCTGTTCTATTCGCCGGCCTTCGTATTCAACCCGATCTTCGTGAAGAACAACCCCGTGGACGCGCTGAAGGCCTTCGAGACGGTGTCCATCGTGTCCTCGACCGAGTACATGATGTTCTCGAGCGGCAAGCTACCGATATCCAACTGGCGGGAAGCGGTGGCCTGGGCCCGCGCCAACCCGGGCAAGCTCAACTTCGGCTCGGTCGCCCCGGGCTTCGACCTGATGATGAACATGCTGAGCCAGACCGGTGGCTACACCTACACCAGCATCCCCTACGCCGGATCGGCGCTGGTGGCCCCGCCGCTGCTCACTGGCGACGTGCACCTCTCCATTTCGTCTCCCGCGGTATTCCAGGCGCACATTGCCCAGGGCACCATCAAACCGCTGTTCACCACCGGCCGCTCGGCGATCTACCCCACGCTCGCCACCGCAGGCGAGAGCGGCTTTCCGGACCTGGATGACATCCGCCTCAATTTCTATTTCTGGGCGCCGGCGAAAACGCCTGCGGACATCGTGCAGAAGGTTTCCGAATCCGTGCAGTTCTCCGCGAAGCTGCCCGAAGTGATCGAGCAGCATCGCAAGCTGTTCGGCGTCGATCCCATCGGCAGCACGCCCGAGGAAGGTCGCCGCACCGTGGAGCGGGAACTGGGGGCGTGGGGAAAGCTGGCGAAGGCGGCGAACTTCCAGCCGCAGTAGCTGGCCGAGCCTACCTACGAGCAGGCACGGTCTCGAAGGCCATCCAGCAGGTCCACAGCGCTTCGGCCGTGCCGAGGATGGTGTTGTAGACGCGCTTCAAGCCGGCGTCGCTGGGATTGCCGATGGCCACCACTTTCTGCGACTCGTCGCCGTGGCCTTCATCCGCCTTGATGTGCATCTCGAAGAACAGGCGCGCCTTGTCATCGAGGCCATAGTGCTTCTTCAAGCCGTCGGAGACCTTGCGAAAGGTGACCGGGATCTGCCGCTCACCGCCATAGCCCATGCCGGCCAGCCCCTCGGTCCAGTGGCGATGGCACAGCGACAACTCCCAGTGGTTCAACATGGCACGCGTGCCGGGCAGCGCTTCGTTGGAGGAAAGATTCGCGCGCGGCGAACCCATGGCCTCGGCGAAATCCGCCATCAGTTCGGGATGCGGTTTGGTGCCGGACAGTTGCCCGGTCGCCTCCTCGAGCAGGCTCTCCCAGATGTGGCCACGCGCCTCGGCGTTGTCGCAGTTGCCATAGGCGACGCCAATCCACGGCACCACCGCCTCCACATAGAGATAGGTCTGCTCGCCCCATACGCGGACCTGGTCACGCGACAGCGTGCCGTTGGCCACGCCTTGCACGAACGGGTGGATCGACAGGTTGCGCCCGGGCTGCTGCAGCGCCCGGTCGGCCTGCTCGAACATCGCTTTGATCCGGCTATCCATGTCACTGCTCCTGGTTCGAAATGAATACTGCTGTTTCAGCGCTGGCGCAGGGCGCGAAAAAACGCCCGGTATTCCGGAATGACCTGCTCCGGATGTTCCGAGGGCGCGAAGTGCCCGCCCTTCGGGAACACGGTCCAGCGCTGCAGGTTGGTCCGCTCCGCGCACCACGCTTTGGGCAGCATGCGCAGCTCCTTCGGCGAGATGCCGAAGCCCGTGGGCACGGGAATCGAAGGCTTGCGGTCGTGCTGCAGGTTCCAGCCGCGCGTGAAGGTCTCGTTGTAGAGACGGAACGACGTGCCGATGGTGTTGGTGAGCCAGTAGATGGAAGCCGTGGTGCACAGGAAATCGCGCCCGAACTTGCCCACCACGTCGCCGCCGCAGTCGCTCCAGGCGCGGCGGCGCTCCCACAGCCAGGCCGCAGTGCCCACCGGGGAATCCGCGAGCGCATAGGCCAGCGTCTGCGGGTCATGGATGTGCACCGCCGAATGGCTGATGATGGTCGGCGTGGCTTCCTTCAAGCGCCCCCACACCCACGCCTCGTCAGGCGCGAAGTCGCTCTCCTTCAGCGTGTTGGGGTCGATGCCCGGCAGGCGCGCCATGGTGAGGTAGATGCCGAACAGGTGCTCGGCATGCGCGTGCCCCAACTGCGCGGTGACGATGGCGCCCCAGTCGCCGCCGGCCGCAGCGAATTTTTCGTGGCCGAGGCCCGCCATCAGCTTCACCCACAGCTCGGCCACACGCGGCGCGCTCACGCCGGTGGTGCGCAGCGGCTCGGAGAAACCATAACCAGGGAGCGACGGGACGATGACATCGAAGGCATCCGCCGCATCGCCGCCATGCGCCGCCGGATCGGACAAGGGCCCGATCACGTCCTTCCAGTCCCAGAACGTCCACGGCCAGCCGTGGGTGAGGATGAGCGGCATGGGTTTCATGCCGGGCGCCCCCTTGCCCTTCACATGGATGAAGTGGATGGGCACGCCGTCGATGACGGCCTTGAATTGCGGGAAACGATTGATCGCCGCTTCCTGGGCGCGCCAGTCGAAGTCATCGGCCCAGTACTTCACCATGGCCTCGAGCCAGCCGCGCTCGACGCCGTAGGCCCACTGGTCGTTGCCGAAGTCGTCCGCCCAGCGCGTGCTGCGCAGGCGACGACGCATGTCCTCGAGGAGGACCTCGGGGATGTCGATCGAGAATGGTGTGATGTTCATGGGCGCATCCTACTGCATTCCGTGACGGACATGAAGCGGAAGATAGGTATGTCAGTATTCAATGCTTCTATGTATTACAGTAGCTGCATAGCATTGCAATAAGTCAGTATTCACGGATGCCATTTCCGACCTTGGCGAGCCGGTTCGGCGGCTGCGATCAGTCGGCCGGCCACTCGCCGCGATAGCCGAGGATCCTGGAAATTTCCTCGGCACCGTCGCGCACGGCAGCCACCACCGCCTGCATGCGCTCGCCGATGCGCGCCGTCGGGCCGCCGGCACTCAGGGCGGCGGTCACGCGGCCATCCGCCGCAAAAATCGGCGCGGCCACGGACACCACCCCCGCCACCGTGCCGCTATCGACAATGCTCACGCCACGCGCGCGCACCGCCTTCAGGCTTGCCAATAATGCACGCCGCGATGCAATTGTCTTCCCGGTCAGGCGTTCGAATCTGAACTTCTCGAGCAGCGGCTTGACCTCGTCGGTGGGCAGGTAGGCGAGCATGGCCCGCCCGCTGCCTGTGGCGTACGCCGGCTTGTGCGACCCGAGCTTCACGCTGAAGCGCAGCCAGTTTTCGGTCTCGATCACGGCGACGTACTTGCAGTGCAGTCGGTCCGGGGTGAGGACCGCGAGGAACCCGGTTTCACCCGTGCGCCGGCACAGCGCCTGCAGCGTGCCCGTTGCGCAATGGGGGAAACTGCGCTTCGGGCTCTCGGCGAGCAATGCTCCGAGCGCCACCGCTTCGGAGCCCAGCCGATACACGCCGTCGTCATTGACCAGGTAGCGGGCACCCTCCAACACCTTGAGCAATGTAAACAAGGTGGTCTTGGGCACCGCGAGGGAGCGGCACAACTGTGCCAGCGTCTGCCCCTCCGGAAACGCGCCCAGCTTGGCGAGTACCTGCATCACCCGCAGGATGGAGCGCGGCCCCGCGAACGGAGCCCTGGTGAGCGCAGTTACGTCGAGCATGCGCGCGCGGCAATCGCCACAGCAGGCCGGCCGGAATGTTTCACCCGCACGACTACTCGGGCTTGACCCCGGCTTCGGCCACCTTGCGTCCCCACATGTCCAGCTGGCGCTTCACCAACGCCGTGAAAGCCACCGCGTCGCTCGGCGTCGGCTCGGCACCGGCAGCGGTGATCTTGTCG
Source organism: Betaproteobacteria bacterium (assembly GCA_947478805.1). Taxonomy (GTDB): domain Bacteria; phylum Pseudomonadota; class Gammaproteobacteria; order Burkholderiales; family SG8-39; genus CAIYPG01. The sequence goes on from CANJXQ010000030.1 coordinate 9,422, forward strand.
CGCAGTTCCTGCTTGGCCATGACCTGCATCACGGTGCCTGACAGCTTGTCCACGACGTCCTTGGGAACGCTCGCCGGACCGAACATCCCGGTCCATGCCGACAGATCGAAATCGCGCAAGCCCAGCGCCTCTTCGATGGTGGGCAGGTCGGGGGCGAGCGCCGTGCGCTTTCCGGTGGTCGCGGCCAGGGCGCGCAGCCGTCCGGACTGCAGGTGCGCGCGCGCGGAGGCGAGATCGGCGATGAGGAACTGCGCCTGCCCGCCGATGACATCGCGCTGCGCATCCGGGCTGCTCTTGTAGGGAATGCCGGTGGCACCCAGTTTCAGCGTCCGGTTCAACGACTCGGCGATGATCAGCACGGCCGGCGTGCCATAGGCATAGTTGAGCTTGCCGGCCGGCTGGGCGCGCGCCCAGGTGACGAATTCCTGTGCCGTGCGCGCCGGGATGTCCCCGTTGATCGACAGCGTGAACGGGAAGGTGGCAAGGCCTGCGATCGGCGTGAAATCGGTGATGGCGTTGTAGGGAAGGTTCTTGACGATGTGCGGGTTCACCGAATGCGAGGAATTGGAGGTGAGAAAGAGCGTGTAGCCATCCGGCGGTGCTTTCGCCACCGCCACCGCCGCAATGGCCGAACCGGCCCCGGGACGGTTGTCGACCAGGAAGGGCTGGCCCGTTGCGACGCGCAGTTCATCGGCCACCAGGCGCGCCAGGATGTCGGTCCCGCTGCCCGGGCCGAAGCCGATGATGATGCGCACCGGCTTGTTGGGAAATGCGCCCTGCGCATGCGCCGTCTGCACGCCGGCGATAAGGGCAAGGCCGGACGCCAGAACCGCCGACAGTTGTTTCAGCTTCATAACTACCTCCACGTTGGACAATGGGACCACGTTGAAAAAACGATCATCACACGACTAATCAATCCCGGCACGCTTTTCCGTCACTTCAGTAACCACGGCGCCACAGGCAAGCAATGCTTCCATGCGCGCCTCGTCGTAGCCCAGCTCGGCGAGGATCTCCCGGCTGTGCTCGCCCAGGCGCGGCGCCGCACCGCGCCATGCGACGGGCTCGCCATCCGCGAGCCACGGCAGGCGCACCAGCGGCACGCCGTCGCAGTCGATGAAGGTGCCGCGCTCCTTCGCCACGTCGCCGGCCACGGCTTCCTCCAGTCCGCAGACGCGCGTCACGGGCACGCCGGCAGCGGTGAAGCGGGCAATCCAGGTCGCCACATCCTGCGTGACCAGCACTGCGTTGAGCGCAGCTTCCAGCGCGACAAGGTTCTGGCTGCGCAAACTGACGCTGGCAAAGCGCGCATCCGCGAGCAGCGCGGGGGCTTCGAGAACGCGCACCACGATCTCCCACAGGCGCTGGCTGGGCGCGGCGATCATCAGGTCGGCATCGCGGGCACGATAGCACTGGTACGGCGCCGCGATCGGGTTGCCGGAGCCGGCCTTGGGCGGCCGCTTGCCCGACAGCCTGGCGGCGCTCGCCTGGTAAGGCACGACGCTGAACGCGGTATCCACCAATGCCGTTTCCAGCGACGCCACCGGCTGGCCCTTTTGCCGCGCCAGCAACGCAGCCAGCACGCCCATGGCGATCCATTGCCCCGTGCCCAGGTCGATCAACGAAGGCGCGCAGCGCGTCGGCGGTGCGTTGTCGTGGCCGGTCATCTGCATGATGCCGGAGAACGCCTGCACCAGCGGATCGTAACCGGGCATGGCGCTGCCGACAGGCCCGCTGCCGAAGGCATTCAGGTCGTAATAGAGCACATCGGGATTGAGCGCACGCGCTGCCGACTGGCCGATGCCGATGCGGTCGGCGACGCCGGGCCGCATGCTCTGCAGCACCACCTGGGAGCGCGCGATCAGCTTTGCTGCGACTTCGACGCCTTCCGGCTTTTTCAAGTCGATGACGATGCCGCGCTTGCCCGCGCCGGTATGCCGGAACGTCAGGCTGAGCCCGTCCACGAACGGCGGCCAGGCGCGCGAGTCGTCGCCCTGCGGCGACTCCACCTTGATGACGTTGGCGCCGAGCTGGGCGAGGATCATGGCGCCATAGGGACCGGCCATGTTGGTGGAAAAATCGGCCACCGTGACACCAGCCAAGGGTTGCATGGGCTGGTGGGCTTTCGGGTTGTGCTCGGACGCCATCTCAGGCCCCCGCCGGAGCCGGCGCCTGCGCCAGCACACCGCTGGCGCGCAGGCGCGCCAGTTCCTCGGCGCTGACACCCAGCCCCGCCAGCAACGCATCGGCATCCGCGCCCACCCGCGGCGGCGGACCCGCAGGGCCGGCCGGCGTGGCGCCGAAATCCACCGGCGTCGCCACGCCGTTGAAACTGTCGGGCGCCGGCTCTCCTGCATGCACTGGCACGTTGACGAAGGCACCGCAGGCGATGGCCTGCGGGTCCTTCACCAGGTCGTCGACCGAGTTGATCGGCGCCCACCAGACATCGTGGCGCCGGAATACCTCCGACCATTCATCGCGCGTGCGGCGCGCGGCGAGCGCATCGATGGCCGTCACCAGCGCCTCGGCGTTGCGGCGGCGCTCCTTGGGCGTGCTGAAACGCGCGTCCGCCAGCAGCGACGAATCGCCCAGCGCCTCGACGATGCCCGGCCAGTGGCGCTCGGACTCCGCGCCGACGATCCAGAACCATTTGCCGTCGCCCGCGCAGTAGGAATTCATCAACGGGTTCTGCGGCTTCGCGCGCGATGGGGCGGCGGCGATGCGGCCGAGGCCCACGCGCGTGGAGACGTCCATGCCGATGCTGTAGATGCCCGTTCGCAGCAGCGATGTCGACACCAGCTGCCCGCGGCCGGTGCGCTCGCGCGAATACAGCGCCCCCATGATGCCCGACACCATGGTGATGGCGGTGACGTTGTCACCGATGCCCCCGGGCAGGATGGGAGGCGCCGCGCCGGGCGGCGTGGCGCGCTCGGCCATGCCGCTGCGCCCGGAAAATGCCGCCATGTCGAAGCCGGGCGCATCGCGGTCCGGGCCGTCCAGGCCGTAGGCGGTAAGGCTTGCGTAGACCAGTCGCGGGTGCGCCGCCAGCAGCGTGTCATGATCCAGCCCGACGCGCTGCAGGAACTGCGGGCGCATGTTGGTAACGAAGACATCCGCGCTGGCGATGAGGCGCTTCACCAGCGCGATGCCATCCGGATGGTTCACGTCCAGCGCGATGCTTTTCTTGCCGCGGTTGTAGAGGTCGAACGGTGGGCAACGCGCCTCCTTGGAACCGGACAGCGCGCCGAACAGGTTACGCATCGGATCGCCACGCGGCATCTCCAGCTTGATCACCTCGGCGCCCCAGTCGGCGAGAATGCCCGCCGCCGCCGGCCCCGCCACCCAAAGCCCCATCTCCACGACGCGCACGCCCTCAAGCAGGCTCATTTGGGCGCCCTTCCGCGAAACACCGGCGCGCGCTTCTCCATGAAGGCCCGCGGCCCTTCCTTGGCGTCGTCCATCGCCGCATTCTCCTTGGTGCACTGGGTTTCGATGGCGAACGCCTCCTCCAGCGGCCGCCCGCTGGAGCGCACCATCACCTCCTTGGTTTTCTCCAGCGCCACGGGAGCGCCCAGGCTCACGCGGCGCGCCATGTCGAGCGCCGTGGCCATCACGTCCTGCGGCGGCACCACACGATTGACCAGCCCCATGGCGAGCGCCTGCTGCGCGCTCACCGGCTCGCCGAGCAACAGGAGTTCCATCGCGTGCGCCCACGGCACCTGGCGCGCCATGCGCACCAGCGAACCGCCACTGGCGATCAGGCCGCGGCGCACCTCGGTGACGCCGATCGTGGCCTCGCTCGACATCACGCGAAGGTCCGTGCTCATCACGAACTCGGCGCCGCCCGCCAGCGCGTGGCCGTTGATGGCGGCGATCACCGGCTTGAAGAAACTGGCGCCGCGCAAGAGCGCCGCGCCCAATTGCTTTCGGTCGGCGGCGAAGCTTTCCTCCCACTCGCCCTGCGGCGCGCGCGTTCGCATCATCAGCGGGATGGTGCTGCCCAGGTCGCCGCCCGCCGAGAAGGCCTTGTCGCCCGCACCGGTCACGACGACCACGCGGATGGAATCATCCCCGGCAATCTCCTTCCAGAAGGCGGCCAGGCGCACGATCATCTCCGGCGACATGGCATTGCGCTTTTCCGGGCGGTTGAGGGTGACGACCGCTACACCGTCGTGCTTTTCCACCAGCAAATGGGACATGACCGCTACGCTCCTTGTTTGTGCTGCGCGGCAGACGGGGCCTCGCGCAGCCAGTCGGCGACGCGCGCTTTCAGCGCCGCGTAATCCGCCTTGCCATTGGGCCCGCGACCGACAGACTCGACCACCATCACATGGCGCGGCGCCTTGTGGCGGGCGAGATGGGTCCGAACATGGGCAGTGACCGCAGCGCCGACGACGGCCTGGCCGCGCACGGGCTCGACCACTGCCGCCACCGTCTCGCCGTAGCGCTCGTCGGGCACGCCCACCACTACCGCATCCTTCACTTCGGGCAACAACTTGATGCACTCCTCCACTTCCTCCGGAAACACTTTTTCCCCGCCGGTGTTGATGCTCACCGAGCCGCGCCCGAGCAAGGTGATGCTGCCATCGCTTTCAATCCTGGCAAAATCGCCGGGAATGGCATGACGCACTTGGTTAATCACGGGAAATGTTGCCATGGTCTTCTCGGGATCGCCGTAATAGCCCAGCGGGATGTTGCCGCGCACCGCAATGCGCCCGACCTGGTCGCTGCCCGGCGCAATGGGCTGACCTTCGTCGTCGATGACCATGGCGTTCTGGCCCAGCTTGAAGCGCGCCGATGCCCCCGGCCGGTCTTTCGACGCGATCGCCCGGCCCATGCCGCTCGCCTCGCTGCTGTTGAGGAAATCGATCAGCAGCGCGCGCGGCGCGTGCCTGAGCAGCCGGTCCTTGTTGGCCGCGCTCCACATCATCCCGGACGAAGACACCGCCTTGAGGCTGCTGATGTCCCATGGTCCGGGTGACGCATCCAGCGCGTCGACCCCGTTTTCTGGCGCCGCATCGAGCGCATCGACCCCATGTTTTAGCGCCGCGTCGAGCGCATCCACCATGGGCCGGCAAAACGCATCACCGACAATGCACAAGTCGGTCACGCGCTGCGCCTGGATAGCGGCAAGCAATTCCTCGACGTCGAATTGCCTGCGGGTCAAGGTCATGACGGCGCCGCCGCGATTGAGGACGGTGCTGGCAAAGACATAGGCCGTGCCGTGCATGAGCGGTGCCGCCGGAAGGCCGACCGGTGCTGCCCCGCCGCCGGCGTGCATTGCGGCGATGCGCGAGCGCACATGATCGAGGTCCGCCACCTCGGGGTCGCCCGTGGTGTTGGAGGCCATGTAGAGATCATGCTGGCGCCACATGACGCCGCGCGGACGGCCGGTCGTGCCGCCGGTGTAGACGAGGATCAAGTCGTCGCCCGAGCGTCCCCAGGGGGCGATGACACGCGCATCGTGAGCGGCTGCCGCCGACTCCCAGGGCACCGCCCAGGCAGGACACGGCCCGGTGCCGTCATCGACGTGGATCCACAAGCACACCTTGTGGCAGCGCGCACGCACCGCCTCGACCAGGCCGGTGAACGCACCGTGGAAGATCACCGCCACGGCATCGGCGTTGTCCCACAGGTAATGCAGTTCGTCCTGCTGGTAGCGGTAATTGGTGTTGACTGGCACGAGGCCGGCCTTCATGCAGCCGAAAGCCGACTGCAGGTACTCCGGGCCGTTGTACAGGTAGAGGGCCACCTTGTCCTGGCGCCCAAGGCCGCTTTGCAGCAGATGCCGGGCAAGGCCGTTGGCGCGGGCATCGAAGGATGCCCAGGAAACGCGTTGCGTTCCATGCAGCTGCGCGAGGGCGTCCGGCGCGGCCTGCGCCACCGCTTCCCATACGTCTGCAAAATTCCACGCTTGTGGCATCGATCGGATCCATGGACAGGCCAGCGGACTGTTGTGCGGCCGCCGGCAGGAAGCAATCTCAATAGAGGGCGATTATTCCATATTCAGCATTTATTCTGAATACGGAACAACGGCCGGCCTGGGACCCTGCTTCGATATCGCCCGCTCCTGCTGTCATAATCGCGGCCACCCGGGCCAATGACTCGGGCCAATGACGATGGGGACACGCATGCTGGGACATCCACAGGGGTTGGTGCAGATCGCCGCGTTCATGCGCCGCAACGCACTGCGCTATCGCAATCGGGAAGCCTTCATCGAAGGCCATCGGCGCATGACCTGGCACGAGGCCGACCAGGCCTCCGACCGTATCGCCTGCCGGCTGCGCGAACTGGGCATCGGCCGCCGCGACCATGTGGCCATCCTGGGCAACAACACCACGACCTACATCCTGGTGCAGTACGCCATCCTCAAGCTGGGCGCCTGCGCAGTCATCCTGAACGCAGGATTGCAGGCCAAGGCGCTGGAGACCCAGCTCAATCACGCCGACTGCAAGGCCGTGGTCTCGGGCGACGGGCTGCAGCCGGTGGTGAACGCCGTCCGCGCCGGCGTGCAATGCGATGGGCGCGCGCCGGTGTTCCTCACCTGGGACGCCAATGACCGCTCGCCCGACACCGTCAATCTCGACCCGGTGCTGAACGCGACCGGCCCCGACGAGCCCTTGCCCATTGCCGCCGTGGAGCACGACGACATCGGCTGCCTGGTGTTTTCGTCGGGGACCACGGGCACGCCCAAGGGCGCCATCAACACCTACTGGAACCTCCTGGCCAAGACCGTGTCGCTGGGGTTCAGCCAGGAATTGCGCAACACCGACATCGGCATGCACATCACCCCGCTGTGCATGGGCGGCACGCAGCTGATGAGCATCCATCCCTACATCATGCTCGGCATCCCGGCCGTGGTGGTGCCGCACTTCGAGCCCGGCGAGACGCTTCGACTCATCGAGGCCGAGCGCGTGACGACCTACTTCGCCGTGCCCACCATGACCAATGCCATGACCACGCACGAGGACTATGCGCGCCGCGACCTGTCCTCGATCGATCGCCTCATTTCGGCGGGCGGCCCCCTGCCGCACGAGGTGTACGAGCGCGTGCGTTCGCGCGGCATCGGCGTGATGGAGTGCTTCGGCACCTCGGAGAGCGGCGGGGGCATCATGATCTGCGACGCGGAAAAGAAAGCACATCCCGCCAGCGTGGGCCGTCCCATGGTGGGCTTCGAAGTCATCATCGCCGACGATGCGGGCAAGGAATTGCCCGACGGCGAAATCGGCGAATTCCTCATCCGCGGCGATGCCGTGGCGAGCGGCTACTACAAGCAGCCGGCCATCCAGGCGGAAATCTTCGCCAACGGATGGTTCCACACCGGCGACTACGGCCGGCGCGATGCGGAAGGCTTCCTGTACGTGATGGACCGCAAGAAGGACATGGTCAAGTCAGGCGGCTTGAACGTGTTCCCGAAGGACGTGGAGGACGCCCTCTACGCCATGCCGGAAGTATTCGAGTGCACCGTGCTGGGACTGCCGCACGAGCACTGGGGCGAGGCGGTCACCGCCTTCGTGGTCAGGCGCAAGGGCGCCGAGCTCGACGAGGCGAAGGTGGTTGCCGCGCTCCGGGCCACGCTATCCAAATACCAGGTGCCCAAGGCCGTGGTGTTCCTCGACGAACTGCCCAAGACCATCTTCGGCAAGCTCTCCAAGCTCAAGCTGCGGGAAGAGTACGCGGGCCTCTACAAGGATCGGGCGGGACGGACTGGAGCGGACAACGGCGGAAAAGCCTGAGCGCTCCCCACCTCGCCATCACTTCTTTTCGACCGACTCCGCGATGCGGGTGTCGAACAGTTGCTCCATGGTGAGCTTGACCGGCGTCTCTGCAACGGCATTGTTGAGATCGAGCAGCACTTCGAGTTGCTCGCGCGTCGCCGCCATCGGCCCGGTGAGCATGGCAAGGGTGTTGTCCACCAGATTCTTGTAGGTCGCCGGGTCCATGTCGGGATAGAACTGCTTTTTTACCCGGCCGAGTTCGTCGGCTGTCAGCCCCCTGCGAATCATGTTCTTGGCGGCCTGGAATGCCTGCAGGACCCGACGCACTGCCTCCGGATTTGCCTTCACGTAGTCGTCCGAGGCGACCAGGATATGGTACGGCGCATTGGCCAGCCGCGCGTCCTCCTTGTCGAACTCAATGAAGGTGCGGCCGAATCCCTCGACGTTGGCCTGGCCGACACCCGATGCGTAAGACCCGACCATGCCGTCCACCGTACCCTGCCGAAGGACCGCCATGATCGCGGCGGATGTCGGCAAAGGCTGGATGGTCAGATCGCGCGCCGGCTCGATGCCATTCTTCTTCAGCGAGTAGCGAAACCCGAGATCGGTGGTCGAGCCGGATGCCGGCGCCGCGATGGTCAAGCCGCGCAACGCCGCCACGCGATCCTTGAACGGTGAATTCGGCGTGATGCCCTTCTTGGCCAGTGCGTCCAGCGCCTTCGGCGTCAACGCAATCCGGGTCTCGAAGCCGCTGGCAATGACGGCGATGATCTTGGCCGGCCTGCGCTGCTGGACCACCGGAATCATCGACGTGGAGCCGGTGTACCCGATCTCCGCCTGCCCCTGCAGAACGACCGAAACGATCTGCGATGCATTGAAGATGGGCGGATTGAGCGTGACGCTCAGTCCAGCCTTGTCGTAGAGGCCCTCGGTTCGCGCCAGCAGCGCCGGCAGCGAATTGATAATGGGCCCGAAATCCTGCCAACGCAGCGCGATCGGCTTTTGCGCCTGCTGGGCCGCGACGGGCACCGGCAGCAGCCCAGCCGCCGCCCCCACCAGAAAACAGAATGTCACTGCAATGCGGGTGCGAATGGACATGACCTGCGCTCCTTCGACACGGGCGACTGGATGCCGCCCGCTACAGCACTAAGCGGAACCTCCGAATAACCCTGAATCCTGCGAGAGCATTCATTGAGGTTCCCTCTGGAGTCGGGGGATCTACAAGGGGGCGGAGCCCCCTTGTTCATAGCCTTCTAGCGCTTCTCGACCGCCTCGGCAAACCGCTTGTCGAACAACTGGTCGTAGGTCAGCTTGATCGGCGTCTCGGCGGTGACGTTGTTGATGGCGACCAGCACGTCGAGCTGGGCCTGGGTCGGCGTCATCGGGCCCTTCGTGATGTACACGACGCTGTCCAGCAGGCTGTTGAACGTCGGCAGCGCCATGTCGCGGAAGAACTTTTCCTTGAGCTTGTCGCGCTGCGCCTGCGTCATGCCCTTGCGCACGATGTTCTTCGCCTCGAGGTGCGCCGAGAGATAGCGGCGGATGGCCTCGCCGTTGCTCTTCATGTAGTCCTCGGTGGCGAACAGCACGTGTTGGGGCGCCACTTCCAGGCCCTTGTCCTCCTTCTGGAACTCGATGAAGATGCGGCCGCTCTTGTCGGTATCGATCTGCAACGGGCCGGAACCGTGCGTGCCCATCAACCCGTCCACGGCGCCCTGGCGCGTGGCACCGATGATGGAAGCCAGGTCCGGCAGCGGCTGCATCACCACGTCGCGATTGGGGTCGATGCCGAACTGCTTGAACGCATAGCGAATGACCTGGTCGGTCGAGGAGCCGGAAGCAGGCGAGGCGAACCTCAGGCCCTTCAGGCCCTCGAGGCGCTGCTTGAACGGCGATTCGGGTGTGATGCCTTTCTTCGCCAGCGTTGCCAGCGCCGCGTTGGTCAGCGCAATCTCGGCCTCGAAGGTCTGCCCGATGACGGCGATGATCTTGACCGGGCGCTTCTGCTGAATCAGGGAGATGATGGCAGTCGCGCCGCCGAAGCCGATATCGGCCTGGCCCTGCATGACGACGTTGGCGATGCCTGCTGCGTTGAAGATCGGCGGCAGCACCTTCAGGTCGACGCCATGCTTTTCAGCCAACCCTTCGGACTGCACCAGCAGGTTGGTGACGGTATTGATGCCGTTGCCGAAATCCTGCTGGCGGACGGTGATGGTCTTCTGGGCCAGGGCCGGCATGGCCACTGCCGCCGCTAGCAGCAGCGCCGCGGTTGCAGTAAGCCTGTGTGCTTTGAATGCTTTCATCGCGAAGTCTCCTCTTTTTTGTCAGTGGGACCGATTGGCCCACGCGGATTGCAGCCGGGATATTACGGGGTTTTCTCCCACTTGCACATCCGTAAAACATCTCACTCCGGCTACTTCATGATCCTGTTCCAACGCTCCCGGTATGCTTTCGCCACAGGTTCAGGGTAGGCCATGACGTCGACTGGCGTAATCGACTCCGAAGAGAGCGAACCGGGAATGTTCTGCAACGGGCTGGCGCTCTCGCCAGCACCGTTCCACGCCGTCTGCCCATCGCGCGACATGAGGTAGTCGATGAAGACCAGGGTGGCGTTCGGTCGTTTACTCCAGCCGAGCGCCGCCGCGCCATGCTGTATGCCCAGCCCCGGGCTCGGCACCACGATTTCGATGGGCGCCCCGAGTTCAACCAATGACTTGACCGCTGTCGTCACGTTAAATGCGCTGACGGCAACCTCGCCGGATGCAACCGCCTGTCCGCTGGGCACCGCGCCGGTGTAGAGCTTTGGATTCTGCGCCCGGAATTTTTGCAGGAAGTCGCCTCCCTGCGTCTTTTCAAGCCAGTCGTACCAGCCGATCACCGTGGTGGAAGCCAGTTCCGTCGTGCCCAGCAGGCCGCGGAATTCAGGTCGCAGGAGATCGGCATAACCCTTTGGCGGGGCGCCCTTCCACACATTCCTGTTATACGCGATCACGAATGGTTCGAGATCCAGGATCGGGATGGCGCCCTCCAGCAGGAATTTTGCCGGCCAGCCCTTCAATTCCGGCCCGCTGACCTTCAGCAGCCGTCCTTCCCTGGCACGATCGACACCCCAGTTGGTCTCGGTGGAGATCAATATGTCGGCCCCGTCGACACTGCTGTTGCGCTCCTGCTCGATCTTGGTGATGAGTTGGCCGGAAGGCCCGCGCTGGTACACGATTTCGATTTCCGGATGGAGCTTCTTGAATCCTGCCGCCGCGCGCTGGATCGGGGGGAGCGGCACTGAGTTGTAGAGCACCACCCGGCCTTCCTTTTTCCCCGCAGCGACGATGGCGGGCCAGTTCGGGGCGAGTTGCTGCGCTGCCGCCTGCCCACCAGCCAACAGCGCGGCCGCCAGTAGCAGTGCACAGCCGAGCGCATTGCGGCGACCCTGAGTTGATGCATGTCCCATTGCCCCTCCGTCAATCATTTGGTCCATGTTTGTTCCACCCTGAATGAGCTACAGGAATCGCAGCGGATTGGTGACCAGCAGCCGATGCTTGTAGTCGGCGCTGAGATCGGTGCGCTCATCGATGTAGGCGAGGCCCTTCTTGGCGTGGACGGAAGCGATCGGATGCGGCCAGTCGGAGATGGCGAGGATCGAATCGGGGGCGGCATCGAGGGCGGCGTTGATGATGGTGTCTTCCGGGAAGGCCGCCACGAAGCAATTGCGCTTGAAGTACTCGCTGGGCTTGAGGGAGAGCTTCATTTCGCCCGACTTGTCGCTCCAGATCTTCTGCCCCGTGCCGAACTGCTGGTCCATGAATGCCATCCAGCCTGCCACCCAGTGGATGTGCGACTCCGCCGCGCCGATGCGAAGCTTCGGAAAGCGCTCGAGCGTGCCGCCGAGGATCACATCGGTCAGCGCCAGCGACGCCTCCACCACGTGGGTGCAGTAGTACACCATGGACCAGTGGTTCGAGTAACGATGGATGCCCGTCGCGTTGGGCGGGCATCCGGTGGTGGACTCATGGAAGGTGACGACCAGCCCGAGTTCCTCGGCGGTGCGCCACATCGGATCGCGGCTGGGATGACTCCACGGGATCTCGCCCGGCGCGCTGGGATTGAGGTACACGATGTCGAGCTTGTTCTTCTTCGCCCAGCGCATTTCCTCGGCCGCCACCTCGGGATGATTGGCAGGCACGATCATGGCGCCGCGCAGCCGGCGCGGGTCGGTGGTCACGTACTCGGCCATGTAACGGTTGTATGCGCGCGAGAAGGCGCCGGCGAGCGCGCCATCCTGCACCGAGCCCGAGAATCCGTGCATGCCCAGGGTCGGGAAAATCACGTGAACGTCCACGTCCCGCTCGTCCATCCACTTGAGCCGCACCGCCGGGTCATTGCCCGAACGGTCCACCTTGGAATCGTCGGCATAGATCTTCGCCATGCCCGGATGGTTGGGCACGCTGGGGTAGAGCTTGCCGCCGACCTCCACGCCCAGGCTGCCCTCGCCGTAGGTCGTCCACTTCGGCGAGCGGTCGCGGAACTTCGGGTCCAGGTAATCCGTCCAGACGCTGAGCGGCTCATAGACGTGCGTGTCGAAATCGATGGCGGTGGCCATGGTGTGCTCCTTCGAAATTAAAGAGGGTCAGGGTCGCAATACGCGACCGGCTTCGGCACCCGGAAGATTCTTTCCGGAGCGCTTGATGAATTTTCCGTTCACCATGACGTGATCGATGCCGATCGGGTCCTTGATCAGTCGGTCGGCGCCGGCGGGCAGGTCGAAGACGCGCTTCTCCGGGCCCTCGGCAATGGTCAGCGGATCGAACACGCACAGGTCGGCGAAGTAGCCATTGCGCACCAGGCCGCGCTCCTTCATGCCATAGACCTTGGCCGGATGGCCGGTCATGCGCCAGACACCGAACTCGAGCGGGAAGTCCCGGCGCGTGCGAACGTAGTGGCCCAGCATCCGCATCGGGAAAGAGCCATCGCACAACTGGCTGGCGTGCGCGCCGGCATCGCCCAGGCCGAGGATGCTGGAATCCTGCGCCAGCAGCTTTGCGACCTCGTCTTCGTCGTAGTTGAAGAGAATCAGCTTGAAGCGCGTTCGCAGGTCTTCAGCCTTGGACAGTTCGACGCACACCTCCAAGGGCGGGCGATTGCCGGCGATCTCCTGCATGGACTTGCCGACGAGGTCATGGTGCACGGTGGTTTCGACGAGGTACACGCGGTCCCAGCGGATCTGGAAGGAACGCTTTTCCTCGTTGGCGTCCATCTGGCGCTGCGCCTCCGCCTGCCAGGTCTTGTCGGACAGAATGGCCAGGCGCTCCTCATGCGGCAGGCTGGCGATCTTGCCGAAGGCCGGGACACCGTTGAGGATGTACGGCGTGCGCAACATGAACTGCGCGTTATTGGCCATGCAGGTCATCTGCGCCCACAGGTCTGCGCCTTCGCTGCGCGCCTGCGCCGTGGCCTTCGAATACTCCCAGTGCCTGCCGCCATCCACGCCCTGGTGCAGGGAACACCAGGTCACGGGGCGCCCGCTGCGCCGCGCCAGTTGCGCCCACTGGGGAATGCCCAGCCCCGGGCCACCCACCCCCTGGATAACACCGGCCCCGGCATCGGCGAGCACCGTGGAAATTTCCAGCAGTTCGCTGAACTCGGCCAGGCGACTGGCCACCGGCTTTCCACCCGCGCCCACCTGAGCCGGCGACTTCGACGTCGACAGCCCCCAGGCGCCGGCGCGCATGGCCAGATCGAACTGCTTCTTCATGCCGCGCACCTCGGCGTCGGTCGCAGCGCGTTGCGTGTCCTCGCCCATCTCGTGCATGCGCAACGTGGTGTGGCCCAGCATGACGCCGACATTCAGGATCGGCTTGCGGCGTTCTATCGCCGCCAGGTATTCGGCGAAGCTCTCGAACTCCCAGCTGATGCCCTCCTCCAGCGCCTTCACCGACATCGCCTCGACGTTGCCGAGCATCTCGATACAGGACTTGCGGGTTTCCGGCCGCATGGGCGCCACGCTGAAACCGCAATTGCCGAGCATGACGGTGGTCACGCCATACCAGCTCGAGGGCGTCAGGTTCGAATCCCACAGGACCTGCGGGTCATAGTGCGTGTGAATATCGATGAAGCCGGGCGACACCACGCGCCCTGTGCAGTCCACGCGTTCGGCGGCCTGTGCCGCACCCAGATCCCCAATCGCGAGGATCCGCTCCCCGGTCACCCCGACATCGGCGCGACGCGGCGCGTCACCCGAACCGTCAACAAGCGTTCCCCCGGAAAAAATAATGTCGTATGCCATGCCACCCTCCTCCAAGAGGCAGTGAATCTACTATGCCGCCTGAATTAGGACAACCGACATTGCATCGAATTGCGGTGACTGCGGTGCGCGCGGCGCTCTCAGCCGACTCGCGGCGTCTTCCAGAGGTCAGATCGCGGCCTTGGCACGCAAGGCAGAAAGCGCCTGCGTCGAATAACCCAGCGCCGTGAGGATCGCATCGGTCTGCTCGCCCAGCGCGGGCACTGCGCCCATATGGGCTGAAAATGCGCTGGCCGACCACGGCGGCAGCAATGCGGGCAGGGTGCCTACGGGAGAATCTACCTCGGTCCAGCGTCCGCGCGCCCGCAGCTGCGGATGCGACCACACATCGGCCATGGTGTTCATCTGCGCATTGGCGATCTGCGCGCGCTCGAGCCGTTCCATGATCTGCGCCGCATCGAGTCTCGCGAATGCCGCCTCGATGATGGGGCGCAGCGCGTCGCGGGCCGCCGCGCGCTTGGGCGTCGAGGAAAAACGCTCATCGTTCAACAATTGCGCATCCTCCAGCACCACTTCGCAGAATGCACGCCATTCGCGCTCATTCTGGACGCCGAAGATCACGGTCTTGCCGTCGCTCGCCCGGAATGGCCCGTAGGGAAAGATGGTGGCGTGGGAGGCCCCGGCACGCACCGGCGGCTCCGCGCCATCCAGCGTGTAGTAAAGGGGAAAACTCATCCACTCCACCATGCACTCGAACATCGACACATCGATGTTGCAGCCCTCTCCGGTGCGGCCGCGCTGCAAAAGCGCCGAAAGAATGCTGCTGTAGGCGTACATGCCGGCGGAAATGTCCGCCACCGAAGCGCCGGCCTTTGCCGGCTCCTCCGGCGTGCCGGTGGTCGACACAAATCCGGACTCGCTCTGGATCAGGAGGTCATAGGCCTTCTTGTCCCGGTAAGGACCGTCCGGCCCGTAGCCGGATATGCCGCACACGATCAGGCGCGGGAATGCCTTGCTCAACTCGACGTACGACAGGCCCAGCCGATCCGCGGCACCCGGCGCGAGGTTCTGCACCAGAACGTCGGCGCAGGAGAGCAACTTCAACAGCACGGCGAGCGCCTCGGGCTGCTTGAGGTCGAGCGTCAGGCTTTCCTTGGAGCGGTTTGTCCACACGAAATGCGAGGACATGCCGCGCGCACGCGTGTCGTAGGCACGCGCAAAGTCGCCGCTACCCGGCCGCTCGACCTTGATGACGCGCGCGCCGAGATCGGCCAGGTGACGCGTGCACAACGGCGCGGAGATGGCCTGCTCCAGGGAAACGACGGTGATGCCGTCCAGCGGTCGCATTGCTTCGGTCATGCGTCGTTCCAAAAAGACAGAAGATTCATCGCATCACACCCTAACAGGCTGTTGAAAAACGCTTCCCCAATGCGAAATTCGCCAATTCATGTGCTTCTCTTCATAGGGAAGCGTTTTTCAACAGCCCCCGAAGTAGGGGGTCAAGGGGGACCGTGTCCCCCTTTTTCAACACCCTGCTAAAGCGCCCAGAATTTCCCCTCGACCGGAACGCCGGGCATGTCCGGCTGCTGTTCGGATACGCCTTCCAGCCAGACGCGTCCCTCCGCAGCATCCCTTTGGCCGCCGCCGATGCGCAGCAGCACCAGCGGCTCATCCCCCGTGGCCCGGAACCGGTAGTAGTAGGTCCCGGGAACCAGCATGCCCTGCCCACGGCGCAGGACCGTCGTCTTGCCGTCGCGATCGGAGAACGTCGCCTCGCCGGCGGTCACGACGAAGATATGGTCTTCTCCGGGATGCGCATGCAGCGTGTTTTCACCGCCCTCCGCATAGACCTTGACGGCAAGGCTCAAGGATTCCGATCTCGCCACGACCTTGCGGCTGCGCCCCGCGGACAGCATCTGTGCCTTGAGCTCGAAAACCTGCGCCTGCGCCGACGACTGATCAAGTTTTGCCTGTTCGCTTCCCATGGTTCCTCCGAATTTGACTGTCACACGATCACCTGGCGGGCAGTGCCACTGCCCGCCAGCGTTGGGATTTTCGAGACATCGATGGCGTAGAGCTTCGCAGCATTCCCGCACACGACCCGCTCCAGCACCGCAGGCGACAAATGGCCGAGGTGGTCGGCAATCGTCGCGCGCGAATTCGGCCAGGTCGAATTCGGGTGCGGAAAATCATTGGACCACATCGCGCTCTCCTTCCCCCAGGCGTCCAGGTGCCGAGCCCCGACACGATCATTGAAAAAGGTGCCGTACACCTGCCCTTTCAGGTACTCCGTCGGTAATTGCCTCAACGGTGCCGGGTTCGAGTCGCGAAACTTTGCGCAGTAGTACTCCCATTGCTGGAACAGGAACGGCATCCAGCCGATCTCGTTTTCGACCGTGACGACTTTCAAGTTCGGATGGCGATCCAGCGCGCCGTAGAAAATCAGGTCGAACAGCGCACCGGCCGCCTCCATCAGCTTGAGATTCACGGCGCGGCGATAACGCTCGATGTTGTTTCCCGTCCCCACCATGCCCAGCAGCTCCTTGCTGTTGCCGTGCCCGGTCAGGATATGCAGGCTGATCGGCATGTCATGATATTGAGCGGAGGTCCAGAGCTGATCGTAGTGTCTACCTGAAAATGGCAGTTTTTCGTGCGGCGACTGCCACACCAGCGCCCCGCGCAGGCCGGCCCTGCGGCACCGCTCCAGTTCGCGCACGGCATCGTCGATGTCGTACACCGAGATGGCCGCAACACCCACAAGGCGACCAGGCGCCACGCTGCAGTATTCGATCAGCCAGTCGTTGTATGCGCGAAAGCACGCTTGTTGCAGGACGGCATCATCCAGCCCGAACAGGGAAAGCGCCAGCGTTGGGTACAGTACTTCGGCGGCCACGCCATCGACTGCCATCTCCAAGAGTCGAGCATCCGGGTCATGCCCGCCGGGATGATGTTGAAAACCGGCTCCGAGCTTGTGCGCGGGAAACTGCGGCGCACGGCTTCGATGAGTGGCGGGCAGTCGTTGCGCCCATAGGTCCACGGGCTCCAGCACATGCGAGTCCGCAGAAATCAGCTTGCAACTCGACAAAGATTCCCCAAGGGACATCTGAACTCTCCCCCCTTAATCCAGTTTCGCGCCGGAAGCCTTGACCACCTTGCCCCAGCGGACAAGCTCCTCGCGGATATAGGCACCGAACGGCGCCGGTCCCAGGGTCCCCACCTCGGCGCCCTGTCCCTTGAACTTCTCCTGAATGTCGGGAGCCTTCAAGGCAGTCTGCAGCTCCGCATACATTCGCGACACGCGATCGGGGGGTGTTCCCGCAGGCGCGAGCAACCCGTACCAGACCACCGCCTCGAATCCCGGGACAGCTTCGGCCATCGCCGGGACATCGGGCAAGACAGCGGAGCGCGTGCGTCCCGCAACGGCAATGGCGCGCAGCCGTCCCGAGCGCACCTGCGACAAAGTCGTGGGAACGCCGGTAAACATCAGCATCACATGCCCGCCTGCAAGGTCCGCGATCGCCTGCGTGGAAGAGTTGTACGGCACATGGCGAAGGTCCAGCGACGCCATCTGCTTCAGCATCTCGCCCGCGAGATGCGTCGAGCTGCCGTTGCCGCCTGAGGCGAAGTCGATCTTCCCCGGATTGGCTTTTGCATAGGCGACGAACTCGTCGAGCGACTTTGCAGGCAGGGACGGATGCGCATTGAGCAACAGGGGAGCCGTGCCGATCAACATCACGGGCGCGAAGTCCTTCACCGGGTCGTAATTCGCCTCGGCCGACAGATGCGGATTGATGGACAGGCTGGCATTGCCGGCAAGGAGGAAGGTGTAGCCATCAGGCGGTGCCTTTGCGCCTGCTGCGGTACCGACGTTCCCATTGGCACTGCCGCGATTCTCGATGACCACCGCCTGCCCGATCTGTTCGGCCACCTTGGGGCCGAGCAGCCGCGCGAAGATATCGCCGGTCGACCCCGGTTGATAGGTGACGATCCAGCGGATGGGCTTGGCCGGGTAGGCCTGTGCCAGCGCATTGCCCGTTGACAGCATGCTCGCGACGACGGTGACCAGGAATGCAATGCCGTGGCGCGTCCCAGACCTTCTCGTAACCCTCCACATCATATTTCCCCCTTGCAATGGTCGATGCCGGACCGGCGGATCCGTCGATGCTACTCGGCCTTCAAGCCTGCACTCTTCACGGTCTTCGCCCAGCGTTCGATGTCTTTCGCGAGCACGTCGCCGAACTGTTCCGGCGTGCCGGGCAAGGGATCGACCCCGATCGCAGAAAATCGCTCCTTCATGGCGTCCGAGGTGATGATCTTGTTGATCTCGGCATTGATCCTCCCGATCAACGGGCGCGGCGTGCCGACGGGCGCGAACAATCCAATCCAGAAATCCGCCTCGAACCCGGGCAGGCCCGACTCCCCCGCAGTCGGCACCCCGGGCAGCGCCGGCGAGCGCTTGGGCCCGTTGATCGACAGCGGGCGCAGGCGCCCCGCCTTGATGAATCCCACTGCCGACGCGACGCCCGTGAACATCAAGTCGGTCTCACCGGTCAGCGTGGCGCTCACGCCCGGCGTGCTGCCCTTATACGGCACGTGCAGCATGTCCACGCCAGCCATGTTCTTGAACATCTCAGCGGAGAGGTGCGGGGAGCTGCCGACTCCGGCCGATGCGTACTTGAGATCGCCGGGCTTCGACTTGGCCAGCGCGATCAGCTCGGCGACGTTCTTCGGCGCGAGCGACGGGTGCACCACGAGAACGCTGGTCGAGTAGCCGAACATCGCCACCGCGGCGAACTGCTTCACCGGGTCGTAGGGGATCTTCGCGTACAGGCTCGGATTGATGGCCATGGTGCCGGTTCCGCCGACCAGCAGCGTCGCGCCGTTGGGCGGCGCCTTGGCGGCCAGTTCGGTGCCGATGATGCCGTTGGCGCCAGCGCGGTTCTCGATCACCACGGCCACGCCGAGCGCATCGGCCAGCTTCTGTCCGATGGTCCGGGCCAGCGTGTCGGTCGAGCCGCCCGCAGCCTGCGGCACCATGAACTGGATCGATTTCACCGGGAAATCTGCCTGCGCGATCGCCACCGTCGCGGGCAGGGCAATCATCAGGCACGCCACGCACTGTGTCGCGCGATCAAGGTATTTCATGAACCGCTCCTCCAGAAACAATCAGTCCCTGCCATCGGGCTGTACCGGGACTCGCCGCATCCTAACCCTTCATGCCCTGCGCCAGACGCTTGCGCAACACAAACTTGACGATGCCCCCGTGGCGCCAGTACTCCAGCTCGGGACGCGTATCCAGGCGCGCAGTCAGCACGACCCGCTGCTGCGACCCGTCGGCGCGCGTGATCGTGCAATTCACCGCTGACTTCGGCTCGCGCATGGCCTTCGCGCCCTCGAAGTCGAATCGTTCGCTGCCATCGAGCCCCAGGGTCTTTCGCGTCACGCCCGCGGGAAGCTGCAAGGGGAGCACCCCGACACCGACCAGGTTGGCGCGGTGAATCCGCTCGAAGGATTCGGCGATCACCGCGCGAATGCCCAGCAACTCGGTGCCCTTGGCGGCCCAGTCGCGCGACGAACCCGCCCCGTATTCCCGCCCCGCCACCACGACGAGCGGAACGCCCTCGGCCCGGTAACTCTCTGCCGCCTCGTAAATCGACATGGCCGCGCCGGCCTTGTTCCCCCCGGCAAAGCACAGCGTCGATGTGCCCTCGACGCCCGGCGTCATTTCATTGCGCAGCCGCACATTGGCAAAGGTGCCCCGAATCATCACGTGGTGATTCAGCCGCCGCGCCGCGTAATTGACGAAATCGCGCGGCGCGACACCCAGCGACTGGAGATACTGTCCTGCAGGCCCGTTGGCCGGAATGCTGCCGATCGGCGATATGTGATCCGTCGTCACCATGTCGCCCAGCATGGCAAGAACGCGCGCGCCGCGAATCTCATCGACCGATGGCGCCCGCGCATTCATGCCCTCGAAGTACGGCGGCCTCACGATGAAATGGCTTTGCGGATTCCATTCATAGAGCATGCTGTCGGGGGCCTTGAGCGCCCGCCACTCCGGACTCCCATCGAAGACACCCGCGTAACGCGTGCGGAACATGTCCGCTGTCAGCGTGCGCGCGAGGACCTCGCGCACTTCCTGCGTGTCCGGCCAGATATCGCGCAGGAATACGGGGCGACCCTGCGGGTCCTGCCCGAGGGGCTCCGCAGTCATGTCGCGACTGATCGAGCCCATGAGCGCATAGGCGACGACCAGGGGCGGAGAAGCCAGGAAGTTGGCGCGCACGCTCGAGTGTATGCGCGCATCGAAGTTGCGATTGCCGGACAGCACCGCAACCGTCGACAGTTCACCGCTCGCGATGGCATCGGCGATGGGCGCGGCCAACGGCCCCGAATTTCCCATGCAGCTCATGCAGCCGAAACCCGTGATGTGGAACCCGAGTGCATCGAGGTCCTGCTGCAGGCCGCTTGCGCCGAGGTAATCGGCGACCACGCGCGAACCGGGAGACAGCGAGGTCTTCACCCAGGGCTTGGGTGCGAGGCCCCGGCGCCGCGCATTGCGCGCCAGCAGCCCCGCCCCGATCATCACCATCGGGTTGGAGGTGTTGGTGCAACTGGTGATGGTGGCAATGACGATATCGCCGTTGCCCAGGCTGAAGTCCGTGCCGGCAACGGGCACTCGCGCCTGTGACTCGGGACAGGCAGCCGCAAACGCCGCCGGCGCACCCGCCAGCGGCACGCGCGCGTCCGGCCGCCCGGGCCCGGCCACGCAGGGCTCAACGGCCCCAAGGTCAATCTCGATGATGCGCCGGAACGAGGGCACGGAAGTCGATGCGTCGCGCCATAGCCCCTGCGCGCGCGCATAGGCCTCGATCAGGGCCAGTTGCCTCGCGTCGCGCCCGGTGAGTTCGAGATAGCGCACGGTCTCGGCGTCCACCGGAAAGAACGACATGGCGGCGCCGAACTCGGGCGTCATGTTGGAGACCGTCGCACGCTCGGGAAGCGTGAGCGTATCGACACCGTCACCAAAGAACTCGACGATCTTCGCGATCACGTCGTGCCGGCGAAAAACCTGCGTTACCGTGAGCACGAGATCCGTCGCGGTCACCCCCGGCTGCAGGCGCCCCTTGAGCCGGCACCCGACCACCTCGGGGATGAGCATGGAGATGGGCTCGCCGAGCGCCACCGTCCCCCCCTCCAGGCCGCCCACGCCCCAACCGACGATGCCGAGTGCATTGACCATGGCCGTGTGGCTGTCCATCGCGATGACGGAATCCGGATAGGCGAGCCGCCGCCCTCCCACCTCCTCGACCCAGACCACGCGGGACAGGAACTCCAGGTTGATCTGGTGCAGGATGCCGGAACCAGGCGGGAAGACGCGCATGTTGCGAAACGTTTTGCTGCCCCAGCGCAGAAATTCGTAGCGCTCGCGGTTCTGTGCCATCTCGAGCGCCATGTTGTGGGCCAGCGCGCCCGGGCTGCCATGCGCATCCACCATGACCGAATGATCGACGATGAAATCGACGGGGATCATCGGATTGATCTGGCCTGGATCACCGCCCAGCGCCTGCATCGCATCGCGCATTGCTGCCATGTCCCCCAACAGGGTGATGCCCGAGGATTCCGGCATCATCATGCGCGCAGGACGAAAACCGATTTCGCAGTCGGCCGCGTCCTTCCCGTAATCGGCCAGCCAGCGGGAAAACGCAGTCAGGTCGTCCGCAGACGCCTTGCCGGTCGCATGCTGGCGCAGCAGGTTCTCCAGTACCACCTTGATGCAATGGGGCAGGCGTGAGACATCCCCGAGCCCCACCTCCTGTGCCGCGGCAAGGCTGTAGTAGTCATAGGTGTCCTCGGCGACACGGAGCGTGCGCAGGGTGCTTAGTGTGGAAAGGCTGCTCTCGAACGCACGCGTCATGGGGCCTCGCATTGCTGCCGTTTCAGGTTCTTTTTTATCGGCATTGTGAATACAATGCTGCGGCTGCGTGCATTGTCGGTTTCGGTATTTTTCATGTCAAGGATATTGCACGCCGACGACCCTGCCGGCGCG
>CANJXQ010000031.1 GCA_947478805.1 Betaproteobacteria bacterium
AAGATAATTCCCCAGAGGAAATCAAAGAAGATCCTCTCGTTCAAGCAGTTCCTGGCAGTGAAATATCCGAAGAAGTCCTCATCATCGGTGGGCAACGCCGAAGTGAGCGCACTCCCGGATTCAGATCACAAGCACCACCCAATGAGCCGATCGATCATCAGCGGTGATTCCACGCTTCTGGATCTCAATCGGACCTGACAGAAAGTTACCAAAGAGAGAGCACACCCCTCTCTCACAACGGTTTGTCGCAGATCCTCGCCAGCCTCTTCTCGTGCTTCTTCCGAATGGAAAACACCGACTGAGCAATCCAGCGGTGTCCTCTTGGGGTCAGCAAACCCACCTGATTGAAGTGGTCTGCGATCTGAAGGTCAGTCCATCCCAAGTGCTTGAGCGACTGAACTGAGTGAAACAGTTTCTCGTGGTAGGGACTCAGTGGACGGATGTCCAGCGTCAGTGGATCTGAGCAAAGACTGAGGTGCTTTGGTTCACCACTGCCGGGGTTCTCCGGCAGAGGTCCTACCGGGACTATTCCACCGTGACGGATTTAGCCAAGTTGCGGGGCTTGTCCACGTCGTTCCCCCGCGCCAGGGCAGCATGGTAAGCGAGCAACTGCAAGGGAATGGTATGCAGGATAGGCGACAAAATTCCAGCGTGGTCGGGCATGCGGATGACGTGGAGGCCATCGCTCGCCGTCATGCGCGTGTCCTGGTCGGCGAGCACATGCAGCTCGCCACCGCGCGCGCGCACTTCCTGCAGGTTGGACTTGAGCTTCTCGATCAGCGCGTCATTGGGCGCGATCGCGACGACCGGCATGTACTTGTCCACCAATGCGAGCGGCCCGTGCTTCAGCTCGCCCGCCGCGTAGGCCTCGGCGTGGATATAGGATATTTCCTTCAGCTTGAGCGCGCCTTCCATGGCGATGGGGTAATGGACGCCGCGACCAAGGAACAGTGCGTGATGCCGGGTGGCGAACTTTTCCGCCCACACCTTTACCTGCGGTTCGACCTGCAGCACGCTTTGCAACGCGGTCGGCAGGTGGCGCAGCGACTGCAGCAATTCAGCTTCGCGTTCGGTCGACAGCCTACCTCGCAGCTTGGCGAGCACCATGGTGAGGAGCGCAAGCGCCGCCAGCTGCGTGGTGAAAGCCTTGGTCGAGGCGACACCGATTTCGGGACCGGCGCGGGTAAGGAAGCGCAGGTCTGAGCCGCGCACCAACGCCGATTCGGGCACGTTGCAAATGGACAGGCTGTGGCGGTGACCGATGGCCTTGGCGTGCTGCAGGGCGGCCAGCGTGTCGGCGGTTTCGCCCGACTGCGAGATGGTGATGACCAGCGCATTCGGATTGGACACCGAGTCGCGGTAGCGGTATTCGCTGGCGATCTCGACGTTGCAGGGGATGCCCGCAAAACTCTCCATCCAGTACCGCGCCACCATGCCGGCGTGATAGCTCGTGCCACAGGCGATGATGAGCACCGCGTCGATGTCGCGGAATATTTTCTCGGCGTCCACGCCGAAGAGCTGCGGGGCGATGGACTGGGCGCTGGTGACCATCTCCAGCGTGTTGGCCACGGCCATCGGCTGCTCGAAAATCTCCTTCTGCATGTAATGCTGGTACTCGCCGAGCTCGACCGCGGCGGCCGAGAGCTGCGAGACGTGCACCGCGCGCTCGACCGCCTTGCCCTTGGCATCACAGATGGTAAAACCCTTGAGCGTGACTTCGGCCACATCGCCATCCTCGAGGTAGATGACGCGCTGCGTGACCTGGATGAGGGCCGAGGTGTCGGAGGCGGCGAAGTTCTCCCCGTCGCCCAGGCCGAGCAGGAGCGGTGCGCCGTGTCGGGCGACGATGAAGCGCTCCTTGTCCGCTGCGGAAACCACGGCGATGGCGTAGGCCCCGATGAGCTCGGCGACGCTCTTTTTCACCGCATCGAACAACGAGCCCCCACCTTGCAGGTAGGAGTGCACGAGATGGGCGATGACCTCGGTGTCGGTGTCGGAGACGAATTCGTAGCCCTTGGCGCGCAGCTTCTGGCGCAAGGCATCGTGGTTCTCGATGATGCCGTTGTGCACCACCGACACGCCGCCGGAGACGTGCGGATGGGCGTTCCTTTCCTCGGGCGCGCCATGGGTGGCCCAGCGCGTGTGCGCAATGCCCAAATCGCCCGAGAGCGCCTGTGCCTGAGCGAGCTTCTCCAGCTCGGCGACTCGGCCGGTGGAACGGATGCGCTTCAGCGCCCCATCAATGACCACGGCAAGGCCGGCCGAGTCATAACCGCGGTATTCGAGGCGCTTCAGGCCTTCGAGCAGGATGGGAACGATGTTCCGCTTGGCGATGGCGCCGACGATGCCGCACATGTCTGTGTTACTCCGGTATCACTTTTTATTCATATCAAGTTCGTCCATCCATAGCCGCTGCTCCTGGATGGACAAGATCATTCTGATCATCGCTACTTCTTCTGTTTCTTCACCGGCCGCTGCCATCCCGGCTTGAACACCTGCTCGGCCCGGGTGAGCACGAGGCCGCCGGGCGGCACGTCCTTGTATACCGTGGCGCCGGCAGCGGTTGTGGAGCCGCGGCCAATGGTCACCGGCGCGACCAGCTGGGTGTCCGATCCGATGTGCACTTCGTCTTCGATGATGGTTCGATGCTTGTTCGCGCCATCGTAGTTGCAGGTGATGGTGCCCGCGCCGATGTTGACATCCTTGCCCACGGTGGCATCGCCAACGTAGGAAAGATGATTGGCCTTAGAGCGGTCGCCGATGTGGCTGGCCTTGACTTCGACGAAGTTGCCGATGTGAACATCCTCGCCCAGCACCGCGGCCGGGCGCAGGCGCGCATAGGGGCCAATGCGGCAGCGTTCGCCGACCTCGGCGTCCTCAAGATGGCAAAAGGCTTCGATGCGGGTGCCGGCAGCAATGGAAACATTCTTGATGACACAGTTGGGGCCGATGGACACACCGTCACCCAGCGCCACATTGCCTTCGAACACGCAGTTCACGTCGATGCTGCAATCGCGCCCGACGGCCAGGGTGCCACGGATGTCGATCCTCGCCGGATCGGCCAGCGTGACGCCGTCATCCAGCAGCTGGCTGGCGAGGTTGCGCTGGAAGGTGCGCTCGAGCTCGGCGAGTTGGCTGCGGCTGTTAACCCCGAGCGTCTCCCACGCCGCATCGGGCTTCGCGCTGTTGACCGGGACGCCGTCGGCGACCGCCAGCGCGACCACATCGGTGAGGTAATACTCCTTTTGCGCGTTGTCGTTGCCGAGCTTGTCCAGCCAGGCACGCAGTCGCGCAGTGGGCAGCACCATGATGCCGGTGTTGACTTCAGTGATGGCGCGTTCAGCCGGCGTGGCATCCTTCTGCTCGACAATGCGCACCAGGCGCCCCGCCGGGTCGCGCACGATGCGGCCATAGCCAGTGGGGTCCTCAAGGTCAACAGTCAGGATTCCCAGCCCGCCTTTTTCACCGTGGCCGGCCGCCGCCAACAGGCGCTGCAGCGACTCGACGCGCGTGAGCGGCACATCGCCATAAAGGACCAGCGTCTGGGATGCAGGTTGATCCACGCCCTTCAGGTGCGCCATGGCCTGCATAACGGCGTGCCCGGTCCCCAGCTGCGGTTCCTGCCTGGCCCAGGCAACGTCAACTTCCGCCTGCGAGGCTTTCTCGAAGTATCGCCGCACCGCCTCTCCACCATGCCCGTAGACGATGCAGATCGCCCGAGGTTTCAGCGCATGCGCCGTGGCGAGCACGTGGACGAGCAAGGCGCGGCCAGCCAGTGGGTGCAGGACCTTGGGCAGGTCGGAGTGCATGCGCTTGCCCTGGCCAGCGGCGAGAATGACGATGTTCATGGGCGTATTCAGGGACTTGGCGTCGATGGATGATTTCCGCAGGGGCTGGCGATAGTGCAATGATGGTAGCACGCAGCCCCTGCCCGCTCGTTGCCGAGCCGTGGCGTTGCCGTAGGCGTTGTGCGCCAGACATGCCGAGATGTACAAATGGGCAGATAAGAACGGCGCGGTGACTTACACCAACGTTCCATCGCCACAGGCGAAATCGCGCGGAAAGCTGGGGCTGGTCGTTCCAGGGTCTGTAGCTGTAAGCACCCACTCTTCTATAGAATCACTGGGTAAGGCAGACTCTACCAGCTATAGGTGATCGTGCAACCGGTGCTGATCAGGACAGTCGCGCCGCAACGCACTCCCAATCAGCCTCACCCGGAACGTCGCCATTCGCACACAACGCCGCTTGCTTCGCAAGCTCAGCGGCGCTGTTTCAGAGCGGGAGCAGCGCCGGCCCGGCCGGGCCGCAACTACCTTGGAAGAACCGAGGAGCCCATGAGGAATTCGTCCACGGCCCTGGCCGCCTGGCGTCCCTCACGGATGGCCCATACGACAAGCGACTGGCCGCGACGCATGTCGCCGGCGGCAAAGACCTTGGGCACGTTAGTGGCGTAGCTGCCGTCGCCGTCGGTGACGGCGGCGGCGTTGCCGCGCGAATCCTTGTTGACGCCGAAGGCTTCGAGCACGGATTGCACTGGCGACACAAACCCCATGGCGAGCAGCACGATGTCGGCGGGCATGGTGAATTCGGAGCCGGCAACCTCTGACATCTTGCCGTCCTTCCATTCGACGCGAACCGCTTTCAAGCCGGTGACCTTGCCATCCTTGCCGACGAATTCCTTGGTGGAGATGGCCCAATCGCGGTTGGCGCCTTCCTCGTGCGACGAAGAGGTGCGCAGGCGCATCGGCCAGTACGGCCAGGCGGGATTACGCAACGGGTCTATGGGCTTGGGCATGACTTCGAACTGCGACACCGACTTGGCACCATGGCGGCTGGAGGTGCCCACGCAGTCGGAGCCGGTGTCGCCGCCGCCGATGACGACGACGTGCTTGCCGGTGGACCAGAGTTCGGGAACGTTCTTGTCGCCAGCAACGCGACGGTTCTGCAAGGGCAGGAAATTCATGGCGAAATGCACGCCATCGAGATCGCGGCCGGGAATGGGCAGGTCGCGCGGAATTTCGGCGCCGCCAGTGAGAACCACGGCATCGTAGTCGGCCAGAAGTTTCTTTGGATCGAGCGGGGTGGCCTTGCCGTTGCCTGCACCGACAGGAGCGTTTCCAACCACGGTGTTGGTCAGGAATTTCACCCCCTCCGCCTTCATTTGCTCGAGGCGGCGATCGATGTGCGACTTTTCCATCTTGAAATCGGGGATGCCATAACGCAACAGTCCGCCGACACGGTCATTCTTTTCGACGACGGTGACGTCGTGGCCGGCACGGGCGAGTTGCTGCGCACAGGCCATCCCCGCAGGGCCGCCACCGATCACGGCGATGCGCTTGCCGGTTCTCTCGGCGGGCGGCTGCGGCTTGACCCAGCCCTCCTGCCAGGCGCGGTCGATGATGGCGTGTTCGATGGACTTGATGCCCACCGGGTCTTCGTTGATGCGCAGCGTGCAGGCCTCCTCGCAGGGCGCGGGGCAGATGCGGCCGGTGAATTCAGGGAAGTTGTTGGTCGAGTGCAACGTCTCGATGGCGCGCTGCCAGTCTTGCTTGTAGACGAGGTCGTTGAAGTCCGGAATGATGTTGTTCACCGGGCAGCCGTTCTGGCAGAACGGGATGCCGCAGTCCATGCAGCGGGCGCCCTGGATCTTGGCATCGGCGTCGGACAAATGCGCAACGAATTCGCGATAGTGCTTCTTGCGCGCCTCAGGCGCCTCGTTGGCTTCCGCGAGGCGCTGGTACTCCATGAATCCGGTGATCTTGCCCATGGTTCGTTCTTTCGTTCAATAACTCGTGCCAGACTTCCGATCAAGACGGGGCATGCCATGTAGTGACCGGGGGTGCGGGGGTTCGGGAAGGGGCCCGAACCCCTGCGTCGTTTCCCTACGCAGCAGCTTTCTTGCCGGCTGCCGCCAGCTCGCCCAGTGCGCGGCGGTACTCGTGCGGGAAGATCTTCACGAACTTGGTGCGGAATTCCGTCCAGCGCGCAATGATGTCCTTCGCCTGCGCGCTGCCGGTATAACGCGCGTGGTCCTGGATCATGCGCTGCACGATGGCCTCGTCGGCCTGGCCCATATGCCAGAGGTCCTTAGAGACCTTGCCCTGTTGCTCGGACTCGGTGAGCAGGGGCTCTAGCGCCACCATGGCCGTGTTGCAGCGCTTATCGAACTGTCCATCGACGTCGAGCACGTAGGCGATGCCGCCCGACATGCCGGCGGCGAAGTTGCGCCCGGTGATGCCCAGAACCACGACCGTGCCGCCAGTCATGTACTCGCAACCGTGGTCACCCACGCCCTCAACCACCGTTTGCGCGCCGGAGTTGCGCACAGCGAAACGCTCGCCGCCCACACCGCGGAAATAGGCTTCGCCGGCAATAGCGCCGTAGAGCACCACGTTTCCGGTGATGATGTTTTCGCCGGGAATGCCGCGGAACTTGGGCGAGGGCTGCACACTGATGCGCCCGCCCGACAGGCCCTTCCCGGCGTAGTCGTTGGTCTCGCCCACGATGTCGAGCGTAATGCCGCGTGCAAGGAACGCGCCGAAGCTCTGTCCTGCCGACCCAGCAAGGCGCACGTGGATGGTATCGTCGGGCAGGCCTTCGTTACCGTAGCGCTTGGCCACTTCGCCCGAGAGCATGGTGCCCGCCGTACGGTTGATGTTACGGATCGGGATGTCGATGCTGACCTTCTCGCCGCGCTCAAGCGCGGGCCGGGCCAGTTCGATCAGTCGGTTGTCGAGTGCCTTGTCGAGACCGTGGTCCTGGGTTTCAGTATGGAAGCGCGATACTTCCGGACCCATTTTCGGCTGGTAGAAGATATTTGAGTAGTCGAGCCCCTTTGCCTTCCAGTGCTGGATGCCCTTCTTCATATCGAGCAGGTCGGCGCGCCCGATAAGGTCGCTGAACTTGCGGATCCCCAGACTCGCCATGAGCTCGCGCGCTTCCTCGGCGACGAAGAAAAAGAAATTGATGACATGCTCGGGCTTGCCGGTGAATTTCTTGCGCAGCACCGGGTCTTGCGTGGCGACGCCGACCGGGCAAGTATTGAGGTGGCACTTCCTCATCATGATGCAGCCCTCCACCACCAGCGGCGCGGTGGCGAAACCGAATTCGTCGGCGCCCAGCATGGCGCCAATGACAACGTCTCGGCCTGTCTTGATCTGGCCATCCACCTGTACGGCGATGCGGCTGCGCAGCTTGTTGAGCACCAGAGTCTGCTGCGTTTCGGCGAGTCCCAGTTCCCACGGCGTGCCAGCGTGCTTCAAGGATGACAGCGGGCTCGCCCCCGTGCCGCCGTCGTGGCCGGAGATGGTGACATGGTCGGCCTTGGCCTTGGCGACGCCCGCAGCTACCGTGCCCACGCCATCCTCGGACACCAGCTTGACCGAGATAGCTGCCTTGGGATTGGCGTTCTTCAGGTCATGGATGAGCTGCGCCAGGTCCTCGATGGAGTAGATGTCGTGGTGCGGCGGCGGAGAAATGAGCTCGACGCCAGGCGTGGAACAGCGCAGTTCGGCAATGTATTCCGAGACCTTCTTCCCGGGAAGCTGGCCGCCCTCACCAGGCTTGGCGCCCTGCGCCATCTTGATCTGGATCATTTCGGCCGACATCAGGTATTCGGCAGTGACGCCGAATCGGCCCGAGGCGACCTGCTTTATCTTGGACTTGAGCGAGTCGCCTTCCTTGAGCTGGATATCCGATTCGATGCGGCCGGCACCCAGGCGCGAGGCCAGGGTCTCGCCCGCCTTGACGATAGGGAAACGCTTGCGATCCTCGCCACCCTCGCCCGTGTTGGACTTCCCCCCGATGCGATTCATGGCCACGGCCAGTGTCGCGTGTGCTTCGGTGGAGATCGACCCCAGCGACATCGCGCCGGTGGAGAAACGCTTGACGATCTCAGCAGCTGATTCGACTTCGGCAATCGGTACCGGCTTGCACTCGCCGAGCTTGAACTCGAATAGCCCGCGGAAAGTCATATGCCGGCGCGTCTGGTCGTTGATAATGTTGGCGTATTCGCGATAGGTCTGCGCGTTGTTCGCCTTGGTCGACTGCTGCAGCTTGGCAATCGCGTCCGGTGTCCACATATGCTCTTCGCCGCGAGTGCGGAAGGCATACTCTCCGCCGGCATCGAGCGCATTGGCGAGAACCGGGTCATTGCCGAACGCCGCCTTGTGTGCGCGAATGGCTTCTTCCGCGACGTCGAACACATTGATGCCGCCGACGTTGGTGGTCGTCCCGGTAAAGTACTTTTCGACCAGCGCGTGCGACAGGCCAACGGCCTCGAAGATCTGTGCACCTGTGTAGGACATGTAGGTCGAGATCCCCATCTTGGACATGACCTTGCGCAAGCCCTTGCCGACGGCCTTGACGAAATTCTTGATGGCCTTCTCGCCGTCGACGTCGGTGGGCAGCAGGTCCTGGATATGCAGCAGGGTCTCCAGCGCAAGATAGGGATGCACGGCTTCCGCGCCGTAGCCGCCGAGGAGCGCAAAGTGGTGCACTTCGCGCGCCGAGCCCGTCTCGACCACGAGGCCGGCGCTGGTGCGCAAGCCCTTGTTGGTCAGGTGCTGGTGGATCGCGGACAACGCAAGGAGCGCCGGTATGGCCAGCTGCTCGGAGGACATCTTCAGGTCGGAAATGATGATGATGCTGTAGCCGGAGCGCACCGCATCCTCGGCCTGCGCCGCAAGCGATGCAAGGCGCGCTTCGATGGCGTCGCGGCCCCAGGCGACCGGATAGCAGATATCAATCTCGCAGGACTTGAACTTGCCGCCGGTGTAACGGTCGATATTGCGGATCTTCTCCATCTCGTAGAAATCCAGCACCGGCTGGCTTACCTCGAGGCGAATCGGCGGGTTCATCTCGTCAATGCCCAGCAGGTTCGGCTTGGGTCCTATGAAGGACACAAGTGACGTGACAAGTTCTTCGCGGATGGGATCGATCGGCGGGTTGGTCACCTGCGCGAAGAGTTGCTTGAAGTAGTTGTAGAGCGTCTTGTTCTTGTCCGACAGCACGGCGAGCGGGGAATCGTTGCCCATGGAACCCACGGGCTCCTCGCCCCTCTCGGCCATCGGCGCCATGAGGAACTTGAGGTCCTCCTGCGTATAGGCAAAGGCCTGCTGGCGGTCGAGCAGCGGCACGGTCGAGCGGATCGGCTGCTGCTTGTCGGTTTCGACATCATCGAGCTTGATTCGGATGCGCTCGATCCAGTCGGCATAAGGCTTGGCCGAGGCGAGGGTCTCCTTCAGCTCCTTGTCGTCGACGATGCGGCCTTTCTCGAGGTCGACGAGGAACATCTTGCCCGGTTGCAGTCGCCACTTCTTGACGATGCGCTCCTCGGGCACCGGCAGCACGCCCGCCTCGGAGGCCATGATGACGAGGTCATCGTCGGTGACGATGTAGCGCGCCGGTCGCAGGCCGTTGCGATCGAGGGTGGCGCCGATCTGGCGACCGTCGGTGAAGGCGATGGCGGCAGGGCCGTCCCAAGGCTCCATCATTGCCGCATGGTATTCGTAGAAGGCGCGACGGCTGGGGTCCATCATGGTGTGGCCCTCCCACGCCTCGGGGATCATCATCATCACCGAGTGCGCCACCGAATAGCCGCTCATGGACAGCAGTTCCAGCGCGTTGTCGAAGGAAGCGGAGTCCGATTGGCCGTCATAGATCAACGGCCAGAGCTTGTCGAGGTCGCGGCCGAGGATCGGGCTTGAAATGGCGCCTTGCCGCGCGCGAATCCAGTTGACGTTGCCGCGCAGGGTGTTGATCTCGCCATTGTGCGCAATCATGCGGAATGGGTGCGCAAGGTCCCAGGTCGGGAAGGTGTTGGTCGAGAAGCGCTGGTGAACGAGGGCGAGCGCCGACTGCACGCGCGCATCCTGCAGGTCCAGGTAGTACTGCCCCACCTGGCCTGCCAGCAGCATGCCCTTGTAGACCAGGGTGCGTGCCGACATCGAGGGCACATAGAATTCCTTGCCGTGGGCAAGCTGCAGTGCCTGGATGGCATGTCCGGAACTCTTGCGGATGACGTAGAGCTTCCGCTCGAGCGCATCCGTCACGGTGACGCCGGGACCGCGGCCAATGAAGACCTGGCGAATCACCGGCTCGATCCGCTTGACCGACTCGCCCAGGCCGCTGTTGTCGCGCGGCACGTCCCGCCATCCCAGCAACACCTGCCCCTCGTCCTTGATGGCGCGTTCGATTTCGTATTCGCAGGCGAGACGGCTGGCGGGTTCCTGCGGCAGGAACACCATGCCGACGCCGTATTCGCCGAGGGGCGGCAATGTCACGCCCTGTTTTGCCAATTCCTCGCGAAACAGCAGGTCAGGCATCTGGATGAGGATGCCGGCACCGTCTCCCGCAAGCGGGTCAGCCCCGACTGCCCCACGATGAGTCAGGTTCTTGAGGATCTGCAGACCCTGTTCGACGATGGCGTGTGACTTTTTCCCCTTGATATGCGCGACAAAGCCGACGCCACACGCGTCATGCTCGTTGGCTGGGTTGTACAGGCCCTGTTTGCCGGGAACCAATGGCGGTTCCGGCGGCGAAACGGATTGCGGGACGGCAGAGTCTTCCACGGCATCACCTCACGGCTTGCAGGCCAGCCCAGGGTCTGCGCCCATTGGCATGGCCAAAATCACTATCTGAACCCGGTTTCCTGCAGAAATCGTGGTTCGCAATCTTCAGGGGGAACCGCGAAGTGTACCCGCGAAACTCTGCCTCTTCAAGCGCTTAGCCCAACGCTGCATAGCAGCAAAGATACCGGAAATCCGGATCAAAAAACGGCTGGCGGCTGCGGGCCTCGTTAAATTTTCGCCCGCTCCGGGCGCGTGCCTCAGGCGACCCTGCGGGCCAGCACGCCACCCACCATATCGGCGGCAACCCCGGTTTGGAGCCGCGCGCTGCCGAGACGCTCAAGCACCACGAATCGGCTGGCACCATCGCGTGTCTTCTTGTCCAGGGCCATGTGCTCAAGGTAACGCTCGCGTGGGAAGCTCGGCCCTGCAACCGGCAGCCCTGCGCGCTCGATGAGTCTCTCGATCCTCGAGACGTCCGCGGCCGCGAGAAGCCCAAGCTGTTGCGAGAGATCGGCCGCCATCACCATGCCTGCACCGATCGCCTCGCCGTGCAACCAGTCCCCATATCCGAGTCCGGCCTCGATGGCGTGGCCAAAGGTATGGCCGAAATTCAGCAGGGCACGCACGTCGTGCTCCTGTTCATCCAGCGCAACGATTGCCGACTTGATTTCACACGAGCGCAGCACCGCGTGCTCAAGTGCCGCAGGGTCGCGGCCAAGGAGGGCGTCCATATTCGTCTCCAGCCATGCAAAGAACCCGGCGTCGCGAATCAGCCCATGCTTGATGACTTCAGCAATGCCGGCCTTCAGTTCGCGTTCGGGCAGGGTCTTCAGCGAATCAAGGTCGGCCAATACGGCGCGCGGCTGGTAGAACGCGCCGATCATGTTCTTGCCCTGCGGGTGATTGATCGCGGTCTTGCCGCCCACGGACGAATCGACTTGGGCAAGCAGCGTGGTGGGTACCTGGATGAAGGGTGCACCGCGCTGCCAGGTCGCGGCGGCAAATCCGGTCATGTCCCCGACCACCCCCCCGCCCAGTGCAATCAGCGTGGTGCGCCGCTCGCAGCGGTTTTCAATCAACGCGTCGAAAATCAGGTTCAGCGTCTGCCAGGTCTTGTACTGCTCGCCGTCGGGCAGGATGACTGGAACCACGGCGATGCCCGATGCTTCGAGCGCGGCGCGCAACGGCCCGAGGTAGAGCGGCGCGATAGTGGCGTTGGTCACGATTGCAACCCGCTTTTGCGCCAGCAACGGCGCGATCAACCCTGCGTCGCGAAGCAGACCTGTCCCGATGTGGATCGGGTAGCTGCGATCCCCCAGCGCTACGTTGAGAGTGCGCATGCTTTTTCGATCTTCGGCAATAGCTCCGCAACCAGCGCACTGACGGTCTGGCGGCCGGTTTCGGCCACCAGATCGGCCGTCTCGCGATAAAGGGGATCGCGCTTTTCGAACAACTCCTCCATGCGTGCCCGCTGGTCGTCCGCCTGGAGGAGCGGCCGCGACTTGTCGTGACGCGTGCGTCGCCACAGCTCCCGTGGCGGGGCATACAGGTACAACACGAAACCGCGGGCCTTGAGCACGGCCCGGTTGCCGGCATCGAGCACAACGCCACCGCCGGTGGCGAGCACCACGCTCTGCAGCTGCGTCATGCGTTCAACCACGTCGCACTCGCGGCGCCGGAAACCGGGCTCGCCCTCGATCTCGAAAATGACCGGGATGCGCACGCCGGTGCGCGATTCGATCTCGGTATCGGTGTCGTGGAATTCCTTCCCCAACCTGCGCGCCAGCGCCCGGCCGATGGTGGATTTTCCGGCGCCAGGCATGCCCACGAGAAAGAGATTGTTCGACGGATTCACTGGGCTATTCTAACGGACGACGGGATCGGGGCTGTAAGCACTACAGGATAGGATGCGGCTGGCCAAAACGACAAGGCCGCCTCGCGGCGGCCTTGGGGCGCTACTTGTGGCGACCTAAGGATCAGCGCTGGCCGACCCGATCCTGCACCAGGCGCGGCGTGATGAAGATCAGCAGCTCGGTCTTGTTGTCTCGACGCGCGTTGTTCCTGAACAGGTTGCCCACCACCGGAAGATCGCCGAACAACGGCACCTTGGTCACTGTATTTGCGGTGTCCTGGGTGTAGATCCCGCCGATCACGACCGTTCCTCCGTTGTCGACCAATACATTCGTTTTCACGTGCTTCGTATTGATCGTCGCCCCCGACGCAAGAATGTCGCCAATGGAGTCCTTGTTGACATCGAGTTCCATCACGATGTTCCCGTCAGGCGTGATCTGCGGCTTTACCTTGAGCGCCAAGACGGCCTTGCGGAACGACACCGAAGTTGCGCCGCTTGAGCTCGCCTGCTGGAACGGAATTTCCGTACCCTGCTCGATGGTCGCTTCGACGTTGTCCGCGGTCAACACTCGCGGACTTGAAATGATCTTTCCCTTTCCATCCGTTTCAAGCGCGCTGAGTTCCAGTGTAAGAAAGCGGCTGAAATCCCGGTTGAACAGGATCATGGAGAACAGTCCGGGGTTGAAACCGCCGGTGCCGGTTGCCGGGAGGTTGACGTTCTGAACGTCCGTGATGGAAGGCGTGCCGGATACCACGGCCGCCCCGGTCGTCGGGATTCGGGTCTGCTGGGCGGTGCTGGTCAATCCGGACCCGACATTCGAATACAGGCCATTGTCGTTGGTTCCAATTGTCCTGCGGGCACCTTGTTGCCCATAGCCGAGCCTCGCACCAAGATTCTTGCTGAAAGAGTCCGTTGCCTCGACGATACGCGCCTCAATCAGTACCTGGCGCACGGGAACGTCAATCTTGGCGATCAGCTTGCGTACTTCCTCCAGCCGGCTGGGGACGTCCTGGATGAACAGCGTATTGGTGCGCACATCGGTCAGCGCGCTGCCTCGCTTTGACAGGATTCGCTGCTTGTCGTTGCCGAGCAGGGTAGCCATGTCGGCCGCCTTGGCGTAGTTCAGCTGGAAGCTCTCAGTCCGCACCGGTTCAAGCTCGCCGATCTGCTGTTGCGCTTCCAGATTGAGCTTTTCCTTGGTCGCGAGTTCATCCCTGGGTGCGATCCAGACGACGTTGCCATTCTTGCGCATGTCCAGGCCGCGCGTCTGCAGGATCAGGTCAAGCGCCTGGTCCCATGGCACGTCCTTCAGCCGCAGGGTCAGGTTGCCACCCACCGAGTCGCTGGTGATGATGTTGAGATCCGTGAAATCCGCGATCACGTTGAGTACGCTTCGCACTTCAACGTTCTGGAAGTTCAACGACAGCTTCTCGCCCGAGTATCCCCCGCGCGAACCCTGGACCAGCTTGTTGGGATCGACCTGGACCGGCTTGACCTCCACCACGAACTGATTGTCCGTCTGGTAGGCGTTGTGTTCCCAGACTCCCTTCGGTTCGATCACGATACGCACGTTTTCGCCTTGCGGGAACGCACTCATCGTTTGCACCGGCGTGGCGAAGTCCACCACATCGAAGCGCTTGCGAAGGCTGTCAGGAAGCTTGGTTTTCAACAACTCCACCACCAGTGTCTGGCCCTGCTGGCGAATGTCGATCCCGGTGGATGTGTCGGCGAGGTCCACGACGATGCGCCCCTCTCCCAGGCGTCCGCGCCTGAAGGTGATGTCCCTGACCGAGTGGCTGACATCCGTGCGGCCTTCAGCGAATCGCGCGGCACCGGCGACCGGCGCCGAGGACGCCATGGTGAGCGCAATCATCATCGTCTTGCCATCGACCTTGGTTTCGTATTGCACCATGTTGCGCAGGTTGAGGACCATGCGCGTACGGTCCCCGACTTGGACCAGGTTCATCGAGCGCAGGTCGCGTTCTCCGATTTCCTGGCTGGTACGGCCCAGGTTGTTGGCCGTGCCCGGGAAGTCGAAGGCGATTCTCGCCGGACTGGCAATGGTGAAGCTCGCCGGTGGCGTGGACATGGGTTGTTTCATTGTCAGGCGCACCAGAACCTGCCCACCTTGCTGGGACACGTCGAAGGCTTCGATGCTGTTCTGCGCAATGGCCGCCGGCAAGGCACCGGCAAGTCCCAGGGCCAATAAGGTAGTCGTAATGAAAATGCGCAATCGGTTTGTAATCATCTGGCACCCCCTGCTTCCTGCAATTGCAACGTGGACTGTCGCTCGGTCCAATCTCCCGCAGCATCCTGGACCAGTTCCCGCAGCTGTACTTGGCTATCCGAAATATTGGTGATGATGCCGAAGTTCTGGCCCATGTAATTCCCGTTCTTCACGCGATAAAGGCTGTTGTCAGCCCTCACCAATGCAAAGTTCAGCTTGCCTTGTTGCAGCACGCCGACCATCTTCAGCGATTCCAGCGGTACCGATTCGAGCGGCTCTTTCGGACGGTTGAGGTCAGGCTTCAGCCCGCCGCCAGTTCCCGCGGATTTCGTGACGAGTTCGATTTTTGCCGGACCGAATGGGTCGGGCATGTCCAGCGCCTGGTAAGGCACCGGTTCGTACGGTGTGACCACCGGCAAGGGGTCGATCTTGCCGCGCAGGTCCTTTGACAGGTCGCTCAGTTCCTTCTTGAGGTCGCTGTGACTGTCGCCGTCACAGGCAGCGAGCATGATTGCAAGAACAATGATTGCGCGCTTCATGGCATCACTTCTTTCCAGCCTTGGCTCTGGACGCCGCAGCGCGCTGGGCAGCAACTTCTTCTTCGTCAAGGTAGCGGAACGTTTTCGCGATGGCGTCCATGGTCAGCTGTCCGTCCTTGCTACCGGCAACCGACAGGTCATTGAGCGTGACAATTCTCGAGAGCTGGCCAATGTCACTCGCAAACTGGCCAATGTCGTGATACCCGCCACTGATGCGCAACTGGATCGGCAACTCTGCATAGAAGTCGCGCATCGTCTCGGAGGGCGCTGGCTTGAACAGGTCAAACTGCAGGCCGCGACCGAGGCCGGCCTGGTTGATGTCGACGAGCAGGGCATCCATTTGCGAGCGGTTGGGCAGTTGTTTGAGAAGGGCGCCAAAGGAGCTGTCGATTTCACGCAGTTGCTGGCGATGCAGATCCAGGTTGACGGCCTGCTGCTTCTTGTTGACGAACTCTTCCTTGAGCTGCTTTTCCTGGGCGGCCCCGCTGTCGATGGCCTCCAGCTGACCGGCCCAGTCGCCGAAATAGGCGCCGACAAGTATCGCAACAAGCAAGCCGAGCAATGCCAATGCCTTGGGCAAAGGCGGCCACGCGCCCGGATCCTTGGGATTGAGATTTCGGAACTGATCAAGAAGTTGTTTCATGTTTGCAATCTCAGCCCTTCTTGGCGGCCTTGGCGGCTTTGGCCGCTTTGGCCGCGTCGTCGTCCGTCTTTTGCTGTTTCAGGTTGAGGTTCATGCTGAATTCAGCCACTCGCTTGTTGTTTACCGCAGCCGCCTTGATTTCGATCAGGTCGGGCCGCTCGAGGTAGGGCGACGAAGCGATGTTGCGCATCAGCGTGGACACGCGCGCGTTGGATTGGGCGTAGCCGGTCAAGCTGACCCTGAGTCCCTGCTGCTTGAAACTCTTGATGTAGACCCCGTCGGGAACCTGCCGCACAAGCTGTTCGAGCAGATAGACCGGTTGCGCGCGATCAAGCTGCAATCGCTCGATCACCTGCTTTCGGGCGAGCAACGACGCGATCTCGACCTTCAACTTCTTGATTTCGTCGATTTCCTTGTCCAGGCGCGCGTTTTCCTTCTTGATGAAGTCATTGCGGTCGTTCTGGATCGAGATATATCCGGCGAACACTCCGTGCACCAGCACAACGATGGCGATGCCCAATGCTGTCACCATGCCGGCCAGGATTGCCAGGTGCTTGCGTTGCGCCTTGCGTCGCTCCTGGCGATGCGGTAGCAGATTGATGCGGATCATGGATCGAACCTCCGCATGGCCAGCCCGCACGCAATCATCAGCGACGGTGCGTCGGCTACCAGCCGCTTCAACTGGATGCGGGGCGAAATCGCCATGCTCGAGAAAGGATTGGCCACCAGCGTGTTGACCTGTGTGCGCGTAGACACCACGTCGTCGAAACCGGCGATCACCGCCGAGCCACCCGACAGCAGGATGTGGTCGACGGAGTTGTACGGGGTCGACGTGAAGAAGAACTGCATGGCGCGCTGGATTTCCAGCGCGGCATTTTCCATGAACGGCCGCAACACGTCGGTTTCATACGTGTCTGGAAGACCGCCGGAACGTTTTGCCGCCTCGGCTTCTTCCTGGCTCATGCCGTACTGGCGCATGATGTCCTGCGTGAGTTGCGCTCCGCCGAAGGCCTGCTCCCGCGTATAGACCGTCTGGTCATTGCGCAAAACGGTGACATTCATGACCAGCGCCCCGACATCCACCAGGACCACGTTTTGGTCCACACCCTCATTGGGGAACTGCTTCTTGATCAGGTCGAACGAGGTCTGCGTGGCATAGGATTCGACATCCATGCACAGGGCCTTCAGTCCGGCTGCCTCGGCAACCGCCACCCGGTCCTCCACCTTCTCCTTGCGGGAGGCCGCAATCAGCACTTCAACCTCTTCCGGCCCCGAGGGCGAAGGGCCGACCACCTGAAAGTCGAGGTTAACCTCCTCGAGCGCAAACGGGATGTACTGGTTTGCCTCGGACTCGACCTGGATTTCCAGCTCCTCCTCGCGCAGCCCGGCGGGGACGATGATCTTCTTGGTAATGACTGCCGCAGTGGGCAAGGCCATGGCCACGTTCTTGGTTTTCGTGGCCAACTTCTTCCAGCCCCGCTGAACCGCTTCGGCCACAGCCTCAAGGTTGGCGATGTTGCCGTCCAGCACCGCGTCCTTGGGAAGCGACTCAATGACATAGCGCTCAACCCTGGGCACGCCTTTGCCGGCATCCACCATCTCCACCATCTTGACGGACGAAGAACTGATGTCCATCCCGAATAGGGGCGGCGTCTTTGGCTTGAAGATGTCGAAATCGAGTTGCAAACCCAAATTCCCTTTCAGGTATGGCGGGTTACGAGCATAAAGTATAATCCACGTTAAATCCTAGAAACAACCCCGTACCCTGTAAAGCAATTTATGCCGCAATATACTCCGGGCACCCGATTGTGGCGTATCCCCAACATGACCCCCACCTATAATGCTTGCCCACCTCTTCCCGCCCGCTTGAAGTCCTAGAGAAGGCCAAGAATGACGCTGCGTTGGCTCGCTTTCCCTGTAATGCTGCTCGCCAGCCTGGCCATCATCGGCCTAGCTGTGGGGGGCTTTGTCCTCCTTTTGGCCTACCCGAATCTCCCTTCCATCGAGGCACTGAGCGACTACAAACCCAAGATTCCCCTTCGCATCTACACGGCCGACGGGGTGCTGATCGGCGAATTCGGGGAAGAACGGCGTTCCGTAGTCAAGATCGATGCGGTTCCGTCTCTGGTCAAGAACGCCATTATCGCGGCCGAAGACGAGCGCTTTTACCAGCACTCCGGCGTCGATTACCTCGGCGTCTTCCGGGCAGCCTACTCCAACGTCGTCACCGGGGGCAAACGCCAGGGAGCATCGACCATCACCATGCAGGTGGCGAGGAATTTTTTCC
Organism: Betaproteobacteria bacterium; assembly: GCA_947478805.1. GTDB lineage: Bacteria > Pseudomonadota > Gammaproteobacteria > Burkholderiales > SG8-39 > CAIYPG01. The sequence continues at coordinate 18,120 of CANJXQ010000031.1, forward strand.
TGTCGTCCGAAAAAACCATGATCCGCAAGGTGTATGAGGCCCTGCTCGCATTCCGCATCGAGGCCAGCCTTTCCAAGGACCAGATCCTTGAGGTGTACATCAACCAGATCTACCTTGGGCAACGTGCCTACGGATTCGCGGCAGCAGCACAAATCTATTTCGGCAAGTCCCTGCAGCAATTGTCCCCTGCTGAGGCGGCCATGCTGGCGGGCCTGCCCAAGGCGCCGTCGCTGTACAACCCGGTCGTCAACCCCAAGCGCGCGAAGCAACGCCAGTTGTATGTGTTGCGCCGCATGAATGAGTTGGGTTACCTGGATGCGGCGCAGGTCGCGGAGGCACAGAAGACGTCGCTGGTCGTCAAGCGTGAAATCAACGACTTCGCCGTGCATGGCGAGTACGTTGCCGAAATGGTGCGCCAGATGATTTTCGAGCGCTATCCGGAGGACGTCTATACCAAGGGCTTCCGGGTCTACACCACCGTGCTCAAGGAAGAACAGGAGGCCGCCTATCTGTCGCTGCGCAAGGCCTTGCTCGATTATGACCGCCGCCATGGTTACCGCGGCCCGGAAGGCTTCGTCGAACTGACCGAGGACACGGACGAGGCGTATGACGAGGCGTTGTCCGATTACTCGGACAGCGACGATATCCTGCCGGGCCTCGTCCTCGAAGCCAATGCGCGACAGGTCAAGATCTTCCACCGCGGGGGCGAAACGATCAGCATCACCGGGGAAGGCCTGAAATTCGCCGCGCGCGGGCTCGATGAAAAGACCGCGCCCAACACGCGCCTTCGCCGCGGCGCCATTGTGCGCATCATAAAGGACGACAAGGGTGCCTGGCAGATCGTGCAGCTGCCCGACGTCGAAGGTGCCTTCCTATCCGCCAATCCGCAGGACGGGGCCATCAAGTCCCTGGTCGGAGGATTCGATTTCAACCGCAACAAGTACAACCACGTGACCCAGGCCTGGCGACAGCCCGGTTCAGGCTTCAAGCCCTTCATTTATTCGGCAGCACTGGAAAAGGGTTTTACGCCGGCCACCGTGGTGAACGACGCGCCGGTGGTGGTCGATCCATTCCTCACTGGCGGGCAGGTATGGGAACCCAAGAACTACGACGGCAAATATGAGGGGCCGATGCGACTGCGTACCGGCCTCGCCAAGTCGAAGAACATGGTCTCGATCCGGGTGCTGCAGTCCATCGGCACCCAGTATGCGCAGGACTACATCACGCGCTTCGGGTTCGAGGCGGAAAAGCACCCGCCCTACCTGACCATGGCCCTCGGCGCGGGTTCCGTGACCCTGTGGCAGATGGTGCGTGCCTACGGCGTGTTTGCCAACGGCGGCTACAAGGTGGAGCCTTACATCATTTCGCGCATCGTCGATGACCGGGGAACGGTGCTCGCGCAGGCACAGCCGCAGATGGCCGGGGATGAGTCGCTGCGCGTGATCGATGCACGCAACGCCTTCCTGATGGACAGCATGATGCATGACGTGGTCCGCTACGGCACTGCCGCGCGCGCCATGTCGCTGGGGCGACACGACCTGGCCGGAAAGACCGGCACCACCAACGACTTCATCGACGCCTGGTTCAACGGTTACCAGCCGACGCTGGTCGGCATCGCGTGGGTCGGATTCGACCAGCCGAGAAAGCTGGGCAATGGCGAGACCGGCGGCACAACGGCTTTGCCGATCTGGATGGGCTACATGTCAAAGGCGCTGAAGAACGTGAGCGAGTCCTTCATGCGGGTTCCGGAAGGCATTGTCAGCGTCAAAGTCAATGAAGCCGGGCGACAGTCACCAGACGGCAAGCCCGAATTTTTCCTGCGGGAAACGCCGCCTCCCGAGGCGGGCGCCGCGGAGTCTTCTTCGAAGACCCCGGATGAGGTGAAGAGCCAGGTCTTCTAGCAACTTGCAAGGTTTTTTGTCGACCACGGCAATCAAGACGATGCCGGCAGCACGAGCGGCTCACCGGCACAGGCGGTCATGAGTTCGGAAAGTACCTGGCGAAGTTCGCGGCCGTCCCTGGAATCCCGCCATTGACCTTCGACGTGCCGGAAATGAAATCCACCCGCCTTGGCAGCCACCCAGATCTCGCGCGCGGCCGAATGTCGGTTGATCACCATGCGCGTGCCATCCTCGAATCCGACCTCGAGGACGCCACTCGCCTTGAATTCGGCGTCGCAGTCAACGCCGCTGTCATCGATCGCCTGCGCGATGGCCTGCAATTCGGCTTCCGCGATCGCGTTGAAAGAGTTCTCGTCCATCAGCCTGTGACCCACCGTGCTAACATCGTTCGTCATCCATGAGCATGAGCATGCCGCGCTTACTTACCCTGTCATTTTCCCTGCTGATCATCGCCCTCGCGTTGCAGGGATGCGGCAACAAGGGGCCACTATACCTGCCGTCGGCCCAGTCTGCGGCCACGCCCGAGAATAATCAACAGCCGTCAAAAAAATAGTCCGGGATGACGGCATTCAGTTTCAATGCAGGGGAACTTCACGCGGAATCGGTTCCGCTCGAGCGTATCGCGCGGGATTTCGGCACGCCTTGCTATGTCTATTCACGGGCAGCGCTGAGCGGTGCATTCAACGAGTTCTCGACCGCCTGCGCGGGCCGCGACGTGCTGGTCTGCTACGCGATGAAGGCGAATTCGAACCTGGCGGTCCTCAACCTGTTTGCACGCATGGGCGCAGGTTTCGACATCGTATCGGGTGGCGAGCTCGCGCGGGTCATCGCGGCAGGGGGCGATCCGCGCAAGGTCGTGTTCTCTGGGGTGGGCAAGACAGAGGACGAGATTCGCGCCGCCTTGCAAGCACGCATCCTGTGCTTCAACGTCGAATCCGAACAGGAACTGGAGCGCATCTCCCGGATCGCCGCGGCGACCCGCAGGACCGCCGCGATCTCGTTGCGCATCAATCCGGACGTGGACGCCAGGACACACCCCTACATTTCAACCGGCCTCAAGCAGAACAAGTTCGGTATCCCGCATGAGGACGCGCTGCGCATGTACAAGAAGGCGGCCAGCCTTCCGGGCATCCGCATCAAGGGAATTGACTGCCACATCGGCTCGCAATTGGTGGAGGTCGCGCCCTTCATCGCCGCGGTCGAACGCATCCTGGACCTGATCGACCGTCTTGCGCGCAGCGGGATTCGCATCGACCACCTCGATCTTGGCGGCGGGCTCGGCGTTCGCTACAAGCGCGAGGCACCGCCCGCGATCGGTGAATACCTCGCCGCGCTGTTCAAGCGCATCGGACGGCGCAAGCTCAAGATCCTGTTCGAGCCCGGCCGCGTGCTGGTCGCCAATGCCGGCATCCTGCTGACGCGCGTGGAATACCTCAAGCACAACGACGCCAAGAATTTCGCCATCGTAGACGCGGCGATGAACGACCTCATGCGTCCGGCGCTGTACTCGGCCTGGCATCGGATCGAAGCGGTCAAGCCGAGCGGCGCCGAGGCATCGACGTATGACGTGGTGGGCCCGGTCTGCGAAACAGGCGATTTTCTGGGGCGCAACCGCAAGCTATCGATTGCCGCGGGGGACCTGCTGGCGATCCACTCCGCCGGCGCCTATGGCATGAGCATGAGTTCCAACTACAACACCCGGCCACGCGCGGCCGAAGTCATGGTCGATGGCAACAAGGCGACCCTGATCCGCAAGCGCGAGGGCGTGTCGGCCCTGTTCTCCGGAGAACGCACCCTGCCGCGCTGAGGCAGTCGAGACATCAATACTGACGTAAACAATTTCTTGGCGCCGGCTGTATTACGTAATTCGAATAAATACTGACACCCGATTCGCGGCAAGCGCCTAGCGGGTGGGCTGCACCGCCCGCGCCTGCCGCCATTTCTCCTGCACGCGGTAGCCGAGCAGCGCCGCCAGCACCAGCGCGTAGATGATCGGTTCAGTGAGGTCGCGCTTGACCATCCACCAGAAGTGAAGCACGGCAAGCGGGCCGATCGCATAGACCAACCGATGCAGGCCATTCCAGCGTTGCGCTCCCAGACGCCGCACCATGCCATGCGTGGAGGTGGCCGCGAGGGGCAACAGCAGGACCAGCGAGAGAAATCCCACCGTGATGAACGGTCGCTTCACCACGTCTTCGAGGATGGCGCGCGCGTCGAACACGTGATCGAAGGACACGTAGCTCGCGAAGTGCACGACCACATAGAAAAACGCGTACAGGCCCAGCATTCGCCTCAGGCGCGCAATCCACACCCAGCCCGATAGCTTGCGCAGCGGCGTGACAGCAAGGGCAATCAACAGGAAGCGCAGCGCCCAGTCTCCGGTCGAACGCGTGATGTATTCCGCCGGATTCGCCCCCAGCCATTCTGGAAAGACAAATACCCCGAGCAACAGGCGGGCGAGCGGTGCCAGCGCGACCAGGAACAAACAGACCTTCACCGCGCCGATGGCGCGCTCCGACAGGCGCCGCACGTGGGCCTCTTCAGTAAAGCTTCTTGAGGTCCATTCCGGCGTACAAGCCCGCCACCTGGTCCGCGTAGCCGTTGAACATCTCGGTCTTGCGATTGGCGAAAAAGGACGGCAGGCGCTTCTCTGTCTTCTGGCTCCAGCGCGGATGGTCCACATCCGGATTGACGTTGGAGTAGAAGCCATACTCCTGCGGAGCTGCCGACTCCCAGGCGGTCTTAGGCTGCTTTTCGACAAAACGAATGCGCACAATCGACTTGCCGCTCTTGAACCCGTACTTCCACGGCACCACCAGGCGCACCGGCGCGCCGCTCTGATTGGGCAGCATCTGGTCGTACAAGCCCACCGACAGGATGGTCAGCGGGTGCATGGCCTCGTCGATGCGCAGCCCCTCGGTATAAGGCCAGTTCAGAATGGGCATCCTCACGCCGTTCATGGTGTCGGTCTGGTAGGCGGTGACGAACTCGACGAATTTCGCCTTGCTGGTGGGCTCTACTTGTTTCGCGATCTGATTGAACTCGAATCCCACCCAGGGAATGACCATCGACCACGCCTCGACGCATCTCATTCGGTAGATGCGTTCTTCCAGCGAAAATTTCAGCAGGTCCTCGATGCCGAATGTCTTGGGCTTCTTCACTTCACCTTCCACGACGACGCTCCATGGGCGCACCTTGAGCGCGCGAGCGTTCTCGGCCGGATCCGATTTGTCGGTGCCGAATTCGTAGTAGTTGTTGTACGAGGTGATGTCCTTGAAGCTGTTCGGCTTCTCGGTAGTGCTCAGGCTGCTCTTGCGGATCGCCGGCAGCTTCGCCCCTGCCTGTGCCGACGCCGGGCCGGACCCGATGCCGGCAACGCTCGCCGCGGCAAGCAGGCCCGCAGACTTGATCAATTCGCGCCGGCGTGCATAGATGGCTTGCGGCGTGATTTCCGAAGGCTTGATATCGCAGGGGCGCTTGATCAACATGGCTCGACTCCGAAAATGACTGACAACGGGAAGGGACTTGCGCATTCAGTCGCGCGGCTGCCGCCCAACCTTACACCGGGCACGCATCGAGCGGGCGCTGGCAGCACCGCGGGATCACCCAGTCTGAATCAGGGATTGAGCTGCTTGTAGACGACATTGGCCACTTGCAGCAGGGCATCCCGACCCAATTCGCCAGACAAGGCGTAACCGTATTTGCCGTCGATCCAGTAGAAGACGGCCACCTTCTCTTCCTGGCTGAACCGGAAGGCGGTCTCGCGCGGTTCACCGCGCTGGGTGGACACGTAGAGCGTGAGCCGCGCGCCGCGCGCATCCTGGAACATGAAATGCGCCACCGGGCCGTTGGGGCCGGAAAGCAGCCTCCCCCCCACCAGGTCGTAGCCGATGGGTCCGAGCTTGGGGCACTTGAGTTCCGTGCCCAGTTTCTTGGACAGCCACTTCACGAGATGCTCTTCCTGGTCGGCTGCGACTTCCACAGGATGCCGCACCTCGGGCGTAAACACGGCGTGGGCCACCGCGGCCTGACGCGCCAGCGCCAGGCCCTGGCCGCTGGTTCCCGTCACGCTTGGGTAGGCGCCGCGCCCGAACCAACCGGCAAGCGCCCCCACCAGCACGAGGCTGGCGGCAATCCCGAACCGCATCCACGGGCGCTCGTCGTGAGCATGGAGCCGCTGGGGAATTTCTTCGTCGAGCACCGCGTCGAACGCCGCGTGCAAAGTGCCGTTCATCTCGCGATACGCCCGCACGCGATCCGCATCCTCGGGATTCGCCGCGAGGTGGGCCTCGATCTTCGAGCGGTCCGCCTCGGCAACGATACCGTCCACGTAGGCGTGGAGTTCGCTGTCGGTGAGCGTCGTCACTTGACCACCTTCAGTGGAACACCCGATTGGGCCCCGCTCATGGCCTGACGCAAGCGCTCACGCCCGCGCGACAGCCGGGACATGACCGTACCAATGGGAATGTCCAGCGCTCGGCTGACTTCCTCATAAGTGAGCTCTTCGATAGAAACCAGCAATACCACTTCCCTTTGCTCCGCCGGCAGTGTCCGCAAGGCCCGATCAACATCGGCCAGTTCCAGGTTCTGGCCTTGCGTCCCCCGTACCGCCACTTGGGGCAGGTCTTCTACGCGAACTTCCACCTCGTAACGGCGGCTTCTCACCTGATTTACGAAAACGTTATGCATGATCTAGAACAACCACGCACGCATGTCGCTACCGGGCCGCCACAGGTGCAGCTTGTTCCAGGCACGCTCCAGCGTGTCCTGCACCAGATCATCCGCGGAATAACGGTCCCCGACCAGCGCACGCGCATAGCGCCTCAGGCGCGGAATATGTTGAACGATAGCGTGGTTGTCCAAGGGTATACGTCCGTTAGCCGCCACTTATTCCCGATGCGGCCGGTAAAGATGCCCCGCTCACAATTGCCCGTAGGAATGCAGTCCCGACAGGAACATGTTGACGCCAAGGAACGCGAACGTCGTCACAAGGAGCCCGCCCAGCGCCCACCAGGCGAGCGGCGTTCCGCGCATGCCCTTCATCTGGCGCATATGCAGCCATGCCGCATAGTTGAGCCACACGATCAGTGCCCAGGTTTCCTTGGGATCCCATGACCAGTAGGAACCCCATGCTTCGGCCGCCCACAGAGCGCCCAATATGGTGGCAATCGTGAAGAACCCGAAACCCACGGCAATCGACCGGTACATGACATCGTCAAGGACTTCGCGCGCTGGCAGGCGCTCAGCGATGCGCTTGCGCAATGCGACGATGGCACCGAATACTGCGGCAAAGACCGCAAAGTAGGCGAGCCAGAACATCGAGGACCCGGTCTTCCTGAATGCGACGGCCTCCAGCGCCAGCAGCAGTGCCAGGGCCATCGCCGCACCCCACAGCGCGAGCGCGCCGCGACCGGATCGCGCCGCCCCGTGCGTTTTTATGAGATAGGCAAAACCCGCCATGGCAGCCAGAGAGAAGGTGCCGTAGCCGACAAAGTTGGCGGGCACATGGATCTTCATCCACCACGATTGCAGCGCCGGCACCAGCGGCTGGATTTCCTGCGCCTCGCGCTCGAACGTGTACCAGAGCAAGAAACCCACGGCGGCCGACACCACCATCATGACGAAGGCGCCAAGCTGACGCGTCCCGTAACGCTCTTCGTAATAAAGGTAGAACAAGGCCGTCATCAACGAAAACAGCACGAAGACTTCGTACAGGTTCGAGATCGGGATGTGCCCGATGTCGGCGCCGATCAGATAGGACTCGTACCAGCGCACCAGCAATCCGGTCGATCCCATGACCACGGCACTCCAGGTCAGGCCGGTACCGGCACCGGACGCAAAGTCCGATCCCGCAAGCAACCCTGTCCAGTAGCTCGCCGTGGCGAGAAAGAACAGCGCACTCATCCACATGATCGCCGACTGGCTCGAGACCAGATACTTGAGCAGAAATGCCTGTTCGGAGCGAACTAGTTCACCCTGGTATGCGCCGATCGCAAGCAGGGATACGCCGGCGACGACCAGCAGCAATGCCCTGATCGAACCCCATCCCCAGCCCAGCGCGATGAACACGGGAGCCGCGAGCAACAGGATTGCCTTTTCGTAGCCGTCCATATAACTGCCATACCGGCCGAAGGCGAAGAGCGCGCCTAGCACTAACCCGGCGGCATATATCCAATCAAATACGGAGCGCCCGCGCAACATGCGTATGGGTTGGGGAAGTACGGCTTGCATCATGGTGGGCCTCAAGAAAGGATGCGCACTAGCGCGTCACGGTGCATGGCAAATGCTTTGTCTTCGTCCAGCGTGCGGCGCGTGGGCGAGTAGGCCAACTTCGCAATCCCGTCGCTTCTGACAAGTAGCCAGAGCCTGCGCTCACGCAAGTAAAACATGGCAAAAATGCCTAAAACCAGAAGCCCGCACCCCAGATAAACAATAGGCTTGCCGGGCGAGCGCGTCAACTGAAAGACGCTTGCCTTGATTTCTTCGAATCCGCTCATCTGCATGTACACCGGCACGCCATAGAAAAACGCGTCGCTCACTGCATTGAGCGCGTCCTGCACGAAGCGCGCCTGCGCGGCATCGGGCTCCAGGCGCTTCAGGCCGGCGCGTTCGCGCGCGAGCATCCACGCTTCCCATGCCGCGCCCTGCAACACGCGCACATAGATTTCGGCGGCCTTTTCGCGCTCGTCGTCGGGCACCGCCTTTTCCAGGAAATCGGCAACCGACTGAAACCCGCGCGCCGAAAAAGTGTCGAGGACGCGTTCGGCCGTTTCCTGCAGGCGCGTGCGCATGGTTTCGTTGAGCGCGTCGCTCTTGGCCGCCGTCAAGGCGAAGCGCCGACCCACATCCGCATAGAGCGCCTTGTTCAGCACCACATCGCGCAAGCGCGAGAACTCATCGAGCGAGGCATTGTCATCGAGGGGCAGGCGGAGATAACGAAATGCGTCACCCGGCGCATCGCGCATGCCGCTCATGAGCAACCAGCGCCCATCAACCTGGATCGGCAGCATGTAGTTGTGGTATTCGCGCGCCTGGCCCGCGCTATCGCGCAACTTGTACTGGTAACTCGGACCGACGTTACGCAGCTCGCGCTTGGATTGCAGGCGCGAGGCGGAGCCAAGGCTTGAGCGCATGCGCGACATCAGGGACCCTGCCGCCTCCGGCTCCGGCGCCCCGACATTCTCGATATTGAAGGGCCTGAACGCGGTGAACTCGATCTGGTAGGGCGTCCCGCCCAGTTCAAGCGTCAGCACATCGCCAATACGCCCCTCGAACGAGCGCAGCGGCGCAGCGCCTCCAAACAGATTGCGCGCCGCGATCTTGATCAGCGTTCCCCCGTCGTCGAAACTCGCCTGGTACACCGCGATTCCCTTGTGGATGAGCGGCTTGTTGACCTCGATGCGCGCGGGAAAGGATTCCTTGGTGTCCTTGTCGGTGACGATTACCTCACTGGCGAAAAGCCTCGGCTGTCCGGTCGTGTAATGCTCGATCTGGAATTGCTTGAGCGACAGGGAAAAGGGCAGGTCCTGTACCAGCATGCCTTCGCCGACGTTGATGACAGTGACATCGCTCGACTTGCCTTCCGGGATGAGCGTATTGCCGCGAAAACTGAAGTTGCCCGCTCCCAGGCGCGAGTTCTCCGGCACGTCGGCAAGTCGCATGTCGCCGCGAACCGGCTGCTTGGTCCCGAATGCCAGCTGCAGCTTGAGCAGCGCGTCGCTGTCTGCCAACCCGCCGATGCAGACGAGCACGATCGCCGAATGGGCAAGCACGTAGCCAAAACGCCGGAACATCCCCGCCTGAGCAGCGATCAACGTGCCATCGTCCAGGGCCGAGGTACGCACGGCGAATCCGTTTTCACGCAGGTAGGCGACCGCAAGCTCGACCGCGCTGCCCAGCGGGGCTGCACTTGCAAACTGCGCACGCTGCGGAAAATTGTCGAATGCCCGCTCGCGCAATCCCTGCTGGAAGCGGCCGATTTCCCGCAGCATGCGCGGCGTATTGCGCCACAGACACAAGGAGGTGGACGTCACCAGGAACGCCAGGATCACGAGGAACCACCACGCGCTGTAGACCGAGTACAGCCCCAGCCCCTGGAACGCCGGAAACCAGAAAGGCCCGAACTGGTTCAGGTAATTGGCGTAGGGCTCACCCTGCTTGAGTACCGTTCCCAGGGTGGACGCAATCGCGACCACCGTGAGCAGGCTCACGGCGAATCGCATCGACGCCAGCAATTCCAGCGCGGCGCGAGCCGGACTGTGGGTATGGGCTTGCTGGGTCAATTGAGATCCATTCAGAGTCTGTTTCACAAGCGAGGGGGAATTCACCTCAAAGCACCAAAGAGCCAATTTCACGATCGAGGGGGCCACCCCTCAAACTGCCTGACAACCACCACGGACTCGGTTCCCGTCGTGCCTCGGGAACGCCAAGCGAAAAGGGGGCTTGTCAGCCCCCTTTCAATACGACGGATGCATTGCGCTCCGCGGCAGGATCTCCACGCCAGCCGTGCTAGCGCAATCCCGCGATGTAATCGGAAACCGCACGAATCTCGGCATCCGTCATCTTGGCCGCAATGCTGCGCATCATGCCGGCCGAGTCGTTATTGCGCTCCTTGGCGCGAAAGGCCTTGAGTTGCGCTTCGGTGTACTCCGCGTGCTGGCCCGCAAGCCGCGGATACTGTGAGGGAACGCCGGCACCCGTGGCCCCGTGGCAGCTTGCACAGGCCGCAATGCCCTTGGCCACGTCACCACCCCGGTAAAGGCGCTGCCCGATCACCACGGTGTCCTTGTTCTTGGCGGCGCCGGTCGACGGTTTCTGGGCTGCAAAGTAGGCGGCCACATTGCGCATGTCGTCAGTCGACAGCGTGGCAGCAAACCCAGCCATGACGGGATTGGCGCGCTCGGCCTTGCCATTGGCACCGGGCTTGAAATTGGTGAGCTGCTTCTGGATATATTCCGGAATCTGACCGGCAAGCTTGGGGTTGGCCGGCGCCGGGCTGTTCCCATCGGCTGCATGGCAGGCCACGCAAACTTTGCTTACGATGGCCTGGCCCTTGGCAGTATCTGCCTTGGCAGTATCTGCCTTGGCCGCTTCGGCCTTGACCGGCGCTGCCTTGTCAGCTTCTGCTTTCGGGGCCTCGGATTTCGCCGCGTCGGCCGACCACGCCGCGTGCGTGCCCATTATCTGTGCAGCCATCATGAGTGTGGCCAGTGCCAGCGCTCGTGTCATGCGATCTCCTCGTTGCCGGCCCTGCGTGCGCTGCTGTCCCATCCGCGACTTGCGGTGGCATCGGGCGGCGGACGGTGTGGCCCCAAAAGGCTGTTATTCTACCGCAGGCTCACCAGCCGTGACAGTTCCCACCCTTGAGCCGAAGGCCTTGAACCATCGGGATTCTGCAGCCGTTCTGGCGGTAATGCACGCGCCGCTGCCTTTGTTCACCCTATCCGTCAGGCCCAACGCGCCATGTCAGCTCCCAAACTCTTCCGTCAGGCGCGCTTCGAGACCAGCGTGGCAAAGCTCGAAATGCTGCCGCCCGAAGGGCTCGGCGAGATCGCCTTTGCGGGTCGCTCGAACGCCGGCAAATCGAGTGCGTTGAACACCCTCGCTGACCACAAGCGACTCGCCTTTGTCAGCAAGACTCCCGGGCGGACCCAGTTGATCAACTATTTCGACCTTGGCAACGGCCTGCACTTGGTAGACCTCCCCGGCTACGGATACGCCAAGGTGCCTGATGCCATTCGCGCCCCCTGGGGACGCCTGATCGGCGACTACGTCCTGGTGAGGCAATCGCTCAAGGGGCTCGCCGTGATCATGGATGTGCGACATCCGATGACGGATCACGATTACCGCCTTCTCGACTGGTTCGGCCAGACCGGCAAGCCCGTCCATGTGCTGTTGACGAAGTCCGACAAGCTGACACGCGCCGACGGACTGCGAACGCTCGCGGCGGTGAGGCAACAGCTCGCAAAATTGTCGCCAGTCTATACAGCGCAACTATTCTCCAGCTTGAAGAAAAGCGGTGTCGAGGACGCGGAGAAAGTCTTTGCTGTCTGGCTGGGCCTGGAGGCCCTGCTCGAAGAGGTAGACACACCGCCAGCAAAGCCGCCTCGCGAAACAGCCCTGGGAAAGAAAAATCCCCGGGCCAAGGGGGAAAACGGCCCGGGGTCAAAACGTCCCGGAAGCAAATAACGCATTGCGAAACGGATTTCGCAAAGGCCGCAGAAGGGCACATGCCGGGCGATGCCCGCTCGTCGTCACTGCCACCAGAACACCCCCGTTCAGGGAGGGCGAACGGAGGATGATCTTGCGATCACCCGACGTTAGATTTGGCAAAATGCCGATGGTTCCCCGAAAGAGCCCACATTTTTGTAAGCGTTTGTGACCGGGCCAATTCGCCTCGTGCAAGCGTGAATGACCCAGCGAAAGGATGAGCATGCAGATCCACGGACGCTTTCCCTCGGTGCGCATGCGGCGCATGCGCCGGGATGATTTTTCACGCCGCATGATGAGAGAGCATGTGCTCACTGCGGGCGACCTGATCTATCCGGTATTCGTGATTGAAGGCAAGGCGCAGAGTCAGGCTGTGGCGTCGATGCCAGGCGTTTCCCGGCATACGCTGGACAAGTTGCTTCCCGTGGCCGAGTCCTGCGTCAGGCTCGGCATCCCTGCCATGGCCCTGTTTCCCGCCATCGAGCCGTCACTCAAGACAGCCGACGGCAGGGAAGCCCTCAACCCAAAAGGCTTGGTGCCTCGCGTCGTTGCAGCGATAAAAAGCCGCTTTCCCGAACTGGGTGTGATGACCGATGTGGCACTCGACCCCTACACCAGCCATGGGCAGGACGGGATCATCGACAAGACCGGCTACATCCTCAACGACATCACCTTGGAAACCCTATGTAAGCAGGCACTTACTCAAGCGAAGGCGGGCGTGGATATTGTCGCTCCGTCGGACATGATGGATGGTCGCATCGGTGCCATTCGCGCCGCGCTGGAAGCCAAAGGCCATGTGAATACGCGCATCATGGCCTATTCGGCCAAATACGCCTCGGGGTTTTACGGTCCCTTCCGCGACGCCGTGGGGTCGGCCTCGGCCCTGGGCAAGGGCCACAAGCAGACCTACCAGATGGACCCGGCCAACTCCAACGAAGCCTTGTGGGAAGCAGGACTGGACCTGGAAGAGGGCGCCGACATGATCATGGTGAAACCCGGCATGCCCTACCTCGACATCGTCCGGCGCATCAAGGACGAATACAAGGCGCCAACCTTCGTGTACCAGGTCAGCGGCGAGTACGCGATGCTGAAGGCCGC
>CANJXQ010000032.1 GCA_947478805.1 Betaproteobacteria bacterium
CTTGGCCTTCTCGATCACCATTTCGGCGACCTGCACGTGGCGCGTGGCCGGCTCGTCGAACGTGGAGGCGACGACTTCGCCCTTCACGGTACGCGTCATCTCGGTCACTTCCTCGGGACGCTCGTCGATGAGCAGCACGATCAGCACCACGTTGGGGTCCTGCGCCGTGATGGCGTGTGCCAGCTGCTGCATCAGCACCGTCTTGCCGGCCTTGGGCGGGGAGACGATCAGGCCACGCTGGCCCTTGCCGATGGGGGCGATGATGTCGATGATGCGCGAGGTGATGTTCTCCTCGCCCTTGATTTCGCGTTCCAGGCGCAGCAGCTGGTCCGGATGCAGCGGCGTGAGGTTTTCGAACAGGATCTTGTGCTTGGAGGACTCCGGCGTGTCGGAGTTGACCTTGTCCACCTTGACCAGCGCGAAGTAGCGCTCACCGTCCTTCGGCGTGCGGATCTCCCCTTCGATGGAATCGCCAGTGTGCAGGTTGAAGCGCCGGATCTGCGAGGGCGAGACGTAGATGTCGTCGGTGGACGCAAGGTAGGAAGTGTCGGGCGAGCGCAGGAATCCGAAGCCGTCGGGTAGCACCTCCAACGTGCCGTCGCCGAAGATCGACTCGCCTTTTTTGGCGCGGTTCTTGAGTAGCGCGAAGATCAGTTCCTGCTTGCGCAAGCGGTTGGCGCCGTCGACCTCGTATTGCGTTGCCATCTCCAGCAACTGGCTGACGTGGAGGTTCTTGAGTTCCGATAGGTGCATAGATTTTCTGAAGGGCAAAATGAAAAAGGGCTCTGGCCTTGGACCGAGACACCTCGGACCGTCATCAGGGACCCTTTGTGAGCCTTGGCGCGCAAACCGGCGCGGGAAATGCCTTTTGGGGGGACTGAAGCGGAGAAGTGGTCGCTGTTGCCGATGCTGCTGTCGCTCGGCCGGTGTTGCGACTTTGGATGATTGCTACCGGCTTGCGGCGTCTCTTCTTATTGCTGGGTCATGTCAGGTGTGTCGAACATGACCCGCTTGCTGGACTGCGGGGGCAGATTAAAGGGTTCAGATATTGCTGTCAAGAAATGCCGTCAATTGCGATTTGGACAGGGCCCCGACTTTGGTGGCTTCGACCACGCCATTCTTGAAAAGCATCAGGGTCGGTATGCCGCGAATATTGAATTTCTTCGGCACTTCGGTGTTGGAGTCCACGTCGACTTTTGCGATCTTCAGCTTGCCACTGTATTCCTTGGCAATTTCTTCCAGGACCGGTGCGATGGCCTTGCATGGGCCACACCATTCTGCCCAGTAATCCACCAGGACGGGCAGGGTGGATTTCAGAACCTCCGGTTCAAAACTGTCGTCGGTCACATGCTGGATCAGGTCGCTCATTGAGTCCTCTTGGTCGAAATGCGTTGGCAGTTACTGGAAAATTCAGGGGTTGGAGATAGCGCTGAGGGTAGCTTGTTGCGGTCGTCGGGGGCGCTGCCGTATGGCGGACTGGGCGCGCACTTCGACTCACGCAATGCGGGGGCAGTGATCAGAATTGCTGGATCGTTGCGGGGGGATCTTTGCTGGGGCGCCGCGTCATTCGTCGTGAAATTCCGGCGTGTTGACGAATATGCTAACGGAATTCCACGCAACAGGGAAGCCGCGAGCATGTGAAATGCACTGGAGCGGGCGACGGGTTGTCGGCTCTTTCAGCGTGGAGGATCTCGCATCTATTTCGGGAGATTGCCGCTAAATGGTTATTTTTGCTCGTAATAAGGGATGCCCGCCGACATTGCGCATGCTAAAATTTTGCATAACAGTCGATGGTGGCGGGCCACTTTGAATGAGGCGCCAACCATCGGTGTTTCCCGATTCCGACGCCGCCAGTCTTCATAGACGCCAATGCATCCGTGAAAGCGGCGATCAATCGCCAAAGAGGGCCCCGGCGTGACCTATGTGGTGACCGAAAGCTGCATCAAGTGCAAATACACTGATTGCGTGGATGTCTGTCCGGTCGACTGTTTTCACGAGGGGCCGAACATGCTGGTCATCGATCCGGACGAGTGCATCGATTGCACTTTGTGCGTGGCCGAGTGTCCGGTCGAGGCCATCTTTGCGGAAGACGACGTCCCGCCGGCACAGCGCGAATTCATTGCGCTCAATGCCGAGTTGTCCAAGGGGTGGAAGGTGCTCGTGGAGCGCAAGCCATCGCCCGCGGACGCTGATGCATGGGCCAAGGTGACGGCCAAGAAGCATCTGCTGGAACGCTGATCATCGTCTTAGTCGGGTCGGGAGCAGGCCCCATTTAAGCAAGGGAGTGAGCAAAATGCCATCGTTTGAGGAGGGATTGGACGCGGAACTCGGCGCGGCGCTGGCCAAGTTTCCCGCCTTGCCGGATTTTGCCGATGCGCCGGCCGCACGCCAGGCGCTTGCCGATCTGATGGCGAAATATCCGCGTGTGCCCAACACCAGCGGAGTGTCGATCGAAGATCGGATGATCCCGGGGCCGGAGGGCGCGCCACAGGTGCGCGTGAGGATTTTCAGGCCCGCTGCCGGCGCGAAGGATCTGCCCGGACTGTGCTACATGCACGGCGGTGGATACATCGTTGGAACGCCAGAGGCCGAAGACGACCCTGTTTGTCATATCGTGCGTGAAGTGGGATGCGTCGCTGTCTCCGTGGACTACCGGCTGGCGCCAGAGCACAAGGCCCCCGCTGCGGTGGAAGACTGCTATGCGGCGCTGAAGTGGATGTATGCCAATGCCGTGGCACTGAGCATCGACGCCAGCCGGATCGCCATCGGGGGGCGCAGCGCCGGCGGCGGACTCGCCGCGGGGCTGGCACTGCTCGCGCGCGACCGCGCGGCGATCAATCCTGCGGTGAAGCCGGTGTTCCAGATGCTCATCTACCCGATGATCGACGACCGCACGGCCGTTGCTGCGGGGGCCGCAATCAGCGACTCGCGCGTATGGAACCATGGTCACAATGAACGCGCCTGGAAGCACTACCTCACCACCACTCCGGGCGGCCCGGACACGCTGCCGTACGCCGCGCCATCACGAGCCCCGGATCTGCGCGGGCTTCCGCCGGCCTACATCGCCATCGGCGAGGAGGAAGTGTTCCTGCCGGAGAATGTGGCCTATGCCCAGCGTCTCAAGGAGGCTGGTGTGAGCACCGAGCTGCATGTGTTCCCCGGGGCCTTCCACGGCTGGGAGGGTTCGCTGCCGGCGGCGGCGATTTCGCAGCGCGCCATCAACGAGCGCGTCGCCGTCCTCAAGCGCGCATTCAAGGTCTGAGCGCAGACATTCCAGTCCGGTCCGACTCCGCATCAACTCCAGTCCAACAACCGACATCGCCATGGCAGACGCTCCCGCATTCGAACTCGACCTCAGCCTGCAGATCGGGAAATACGACGTCGAGCGTCAGCTCGGCAAAGGGGCCACCGGCACCGTTTACCTCGCGGTCAACACGTTCACGGGCGAAAAAGTCGCGCTGAAGGTCATTGAACCCGAAGTGTTTCGCGATCCACAGTTCGGGGCAGTGCACCGCTCCCAGTTCCTGAACGAGGCCTCGCTGGCGGGCAAGCTGAAGCACCCGCACATTGTCGGCATCCTTGATGCGGTGGTGCAGGAGGACGCCGGCCACATCGCGATGGAGCTGGTCCTAGGCGGCGACCTCTCGGCGCACTCCACCCCGGACACGCTGCTGCCGGTGTCCGATGTGCTGCAAATGATGTTCAAGTGCTGCGGTGCGCTCAACTATGCATTCCAGGAAGGCATCGTTCATCGCGACATCAAGCCCGCGAACATCATGATCGCCGAAGGTACCGAGGTGAAAATTGCGGACTTCGGCGCAGCCTTGCTGCGCAAATCGCAGGCGGTGCAGACGGCCTCGATCGGCTCGCCCTTCTACATGTCGCCCGAGCAGATGGAGGACAAGCCGCTGACCCACCACAGCGACATGTATTGCCTCGGTGTTGCGCTGTACGAGTTGTTGACCGGGCAAAAGCCGTTCATGTCGGACACCCTGGACGGGCTGGTGCAGAAAGTGCTGCACCAAGAGCCGCCGCTGCCCAGCAGCGTGCGTCCGGGACTCACCAAGGCACTTGATCCGGTGGTGATGCGCGCCCTAGCCAAGACGCCGGAACAGCGTTATGCCACTTGGGCGGATTTCGCGCTGGAACTCGCCACCGCCGTCAAGCTGGTGTTGCCCATTGACGCGATTCCGGACAGCGAGAAATACGTGGCGTTGAAAAGCGTCAGCATGCTCTCGGGTCTGTCGGATGCGGAGCTTTGGGAATTGGCGCGGGCCGGCCGATGGACGCGCTTTGCTGCCAAGCAGCCCGTGATTACCGAGAATGCGGCGGGGCAGAGCTTTTTCTTTCTTGCGCAGGGGCAGGTGAAAGTGACCAAGCAGGGGCGCTTGCTGAACATGATCGACAAGAAGGAATTCTTCGGCGAGATGGCCTACATCCGCGGCGGCGAATTGCCGCGCCACGCAACCGTCGAGGCAATGACAGCGTTGTTGCTTGCCGAATTCGAGCCCGGGGCCCTCTCCAAGATGAGCATCGGCGCGCAGTTGCAGCTTACGCGCACATTGGTGCGCAATCTCGTCGACCGACTGGAGTTCGCGAACTCGCGCGTGGCCAAGTAAGCGCGCCGGCCAGGCCGAACTCCGGCCCGGCTGCAGGCGATCAGGCCTTCCAGGGCAGCCGAAACACCTTGATCGCAGTGCCAGCCAGCACCTTCGCCTTGTCCGCGGCGTTCATGAACCCACAGCCTTCGCGAATGAGGTCGACCGCTTCCTTGTAACTGCACACCACGGTGGTGGGGGGGTAGTTAGAGCCCCACATCATGCGATCGGGGCCGAAGTGCTCGTAGATTTCCTTCACCCGCTCCTGGCTCTTGGGGAACGGGTAGCGCTCCACCATCGCCTCCGGGATTCCCGTGACCTTGATGGTGACGTTGGGGTACTGCTTGAGCGCCATCAGGTTGGGCCAGTCCTCCATGCCGGGCGCGGACTCGAAGATATTGAACACGCGCATGCCGATGTGGTCGACGACGATGGGGAGCCCCGGGTGGCGGCGCGCGATGTCGCCCACCATTTTCGAGCGTTCCGGGCAGTACATCGATATCGGGATTCCCTCGGCTTCCGCCACCGGCCAGAATTTTTCCAGCGTGCCGTCATCCCACCACGGCGCCTCGGTGGGCCACATTGTCATCAGGCGGATGCCGACAACGTAGGGCTGCTTGAGCCAGCCGCGCAACTGCTGGATCACATCGGGTGCGCCGGCATCGATGCGGCCCAGTACCCGGATGCGGTCGGGATAATGGGATGCTCCTTCGATGGAAAAGGCGTTGTCGAATCCCATGACGCCGCGCGTGATCTGCAGCAATTTGTCGATCCCGGCGGCGTCCATGTCCTTGATGAAGTCATGGTAATGAATCGGGTCGTGGTGCGCGCCGAAACGAACGCCGGGGGGAGGCTCTTTCCAGAAGTGTGCGTGACTATCGATGATCATCGTGGCTCCAGGGGATTCTGCTCTGTGCAGGGCGTGCAAAAAGAATTGCGCCTGTTCGTTGACCAACCGGCGGGGGACTGGATTCCCCGATCCCGCGAGTGGCATGCTGGACGATACAGGCCGGCAGAGGGAGGCGTCAATGCGACTGTCGCGATGCGCACGTGCATCCCGTCCACGCGAAGTAGAATGGGTCCCGCAATACCAGATAACCCGAATCCGCTTTCCACACAGGAGTCCACATGGCAATCCCACTTCCGGAATCGCTCCGAAAAGTTCTCATCGACAAGGCCTATGGTCACGTGATCACCTTCAATGCCGACGGCAGCCCGCAGGTCACCATGGTGTGGATGGATGCCGAAGGCAACCAGCCCATGTACAACACCGCGGATGGTCGCATCAAGGTCACCAATCTGCGCAAGGACCCCAGGATCATGGTGTCGGTGCAGGACCGCAACAACCCGCAGTCGTACGCGTTGATCAAGGGCAAGGCAACCATCACGGCCGATGGTGCCGATGCGCACATCGACCGGATGGCGCAGCGCTTTCTGGGCATGGACAAGTACCCGTGGCGCGCGCCGGGCGAAAAGCGCCTGCTGGTGAAAATCGACATCGACAAGATCACCGGCTTCGCGCCGATGATGCAGCCCTGGAAATAGGAGGGGCTGCGTGTTGCGCCGGCCGCCACCGGCCGGCGCACGACTTGCAAGGACGTGACAAGGCCGGGCGCCAGGCCCGGTGACCTTACAAAAAGGGGGCGGCATGACGATCAGCGCAGGAATGGGACTGTCGGAGTTTCCTTTTTCGGGCGGCAAGGCATTCTGGCAGTGGGTCGAGATGTGCGAGACCGGGAAGGTCGATTCCATCTGGCAGAGCGATCGCGTCGTCTCGAAAGAGCCGCACCTGGAGTGCATGAGCGTGATGGCTGCGCTTGCCGGCGCGACTCAACGGCTGAAGTTCGGCATGAACGTGGCATCGGTGGGATTGCGCGATCCGCTCCTGTTGGCCAAGCAGTGCGCCACCATCGACGTGCTGTCGAACGGCCGCCTGCTGCCGGCATTCGGCGTGGGCAGCCCGCGTGCCGCCGAATGGAAGGTTACCGGCCGCGAGAGTAAGGGCGCCGGCGCCATGGCCGAGGAAGGTATGGAGATCATCTGGCGCCTGTGGCGCGAAGAGAATGTCACGTTCCTGGGCAAGCATTTCCAACTCGAGGGAGCGACCATCTCGCCGCGCCCGGTGCAGCCTGAGCTGCCGCTGTGGATCGGAGGATCGAGCGATGCCGCGCTGCGTCGCACCGGTCGCATCGGCACCGGATGGCAGGCTGCAGGTGAAACGCCTGACGAGATCCCTCCAGTCCTCGCGAAGATCCGCGGCTTTGCTGCCGAGTACGGGCGCAAGATCGATTTCGATCACTTTGGCGCCGGTGTGGCGTTTCGCCTCGGCAAGTGGGACGAACCCATCGTCGCGCGCCAGGCCGAGGCCTACCAGAAGCGCACCGGCCGCGACCCCAAGCTCGGGTTCGCCGTGGGCGACACCCGGGTGCTGGTCGAGCGTATCCAAGCCTATGTCGATGCCGGCATCTCCAAATTCATCCTGCGTCCCATGGGCCGCGACGACTCGGACTTCACCGACCAGACGCGCCGCGTCATCGATGAAGTGCTGCCTGAAGTGGCAAAGATGAATGCGGCACAGAAGGAACAAATGCGGGCACAGGCCGCAGCGGGCGCAACGCCCCGGTAAAAGCCGGGTTGATCGAAGGCAGCGTTTCACCGTTTCGCGCAAATTTTCTGGGTGGGTATTCCCCGCTCGCGCCCACCACGGCAAGCATGCCGGCGCTATCATGCCCGGGCATGCCATCCGAAATCGAATTTCCCCAGATTGGCAAGACCGAACTGCTCGCTCACCTAGGGGCATGCAGTGGTGCGCCCGATACCCGGGTAACGGTTCTCACGCCCAATGCCCGCCTTGCGGAAGCTCTGGCCGGGGAGTTCGACCGGTACCAGTCCGAACTCGGATTGTCGGCGTGGCAGACCGCCGACATCCTGCCCTGGGGCAGCTACGTCGAACGCCTGCACGAAGACGCACTGTATGCCGAGCCGATCGCCGGCAACGGCGGCGTTCCAACCTTGCTGACGCCGGCCGAGGAGCAGCACTTGTGGCAGGAGATCATCGAGCAAAGTCCGTGGGGAGGCCTCCTCCTGTCGGGAGCGCAAGCGGCCTCGCAATGCCGCGATTCATGGCGGCTCGCGCACGCCTGGCGGGTGGCCGGCGCGCTGGTGGCGGCCGCCGCTGAGGTGGACGCTGCGGGGAGCAGCGGATGGCTCGCCCAAGGAGAGGGAGATGGGCAGGCCGAGGACGCGCGGGCATTCGCGCAATGGGCGCGCACCTACGCCGCACGAACCGCACGCGAAGGTCGCATCGATCGGGCGCGACTGCCCGATAGCGTCGCACTGTTGTTGCGCGAGCCCTGGGTTGCCAGGCCCGCGCTGCTCGTGGTCTATGCATTCGATATCGTGACCGCGCAACAGCAATCCTTCCTCGCCGCCTGTGCAGGCGCGGGCATGCGCGTGGTGCGGTGCCAACCCGATCGCATGCGGGGTCGGGTGGCGCGCATTGCATTCCCTTCGGCGCGCGAGGAACTGGAATGCGCCGCGCGCTGGGCGAGACAACGCCTGGAGGCATCGTCGCCCGCCGGCAACGACGACGGGGCCGAGCGCCGCGCGCCGCGGATCGGCGTGGTGGTTCCCGAGCTCGAGGCGCGGCGCAAGGAAGTGGTGCGCGTGTTCTCCCGCACCCTCGAACCGGGATGGAATGTGCCTGGCAGGCAACCGGACGATGGTGCCGCAGGGGCCGCCGTGGGCAGCGCAGCGCCACTGTTCAACGTGTCGCTTGGAGAGCCGCTGGCCGGTTGGCCGGTGGTGGATGCGGCACTGGCGCTGCTGGAACTGTGTGGCGGCGAAGTGGAGTTTGCGCGCGCCAGCCGACTGCTGCGATCGCCTTTCCTCGCGGGGGCGGATGCCGAATTGGGCGCGCGCGCACGGCTCGACGCCGCGCTTCGCGAACGCCTGCCACCGCGCGTACGTCTTCACGGCCTGATTGCCGCGATACATCACGCCACGGATCCCGAGGGATTGCGCCCAATCCCCGGCTGCCCGCGCCTTGCAACGCTGCTGGGCGCGGTGAATGCCCTGGCTCGCGGCCAACTGCAGGGCAACCGCTCGCCGCAGGAGTGGGCGCGCAGGTATTCCGAACTCCTGCAGGCCGCAGGATTCCCAGGCGAGCGCACGCCTGATTCCGCCGAATTCCAGACGCTGGCCAAGTGGCGCGAAATCCTGGGCGAACTGGCGCGACTTGAGCGCGTGGCGCCGCGACTGAGCCACCACCAGGCCTTTGCCAGGCTACGCCGGCTGTGTTCGGACACGCTCTTTCAGCCGCGCATGGCGGCAGACGGCGGCGATGCGCCGATCCAGGTGCTTGGTATCCTCGAGTCGGGTGGGCTGAGCTTCGACCACCTGTGGGTGAGTGGCCTCACTGAAAATGCCTGGCCGCTCGCGGCACGCCCCGATCCCTTCATCCCCCACGCGCTGCAGAAGAAAGCCGGCATTCCGCAAGCCATTGCCGAGTCGGCGCTGGAACTCGACGAGCGCATCACGAAGGAGTGGTGCGGCGCTGCAGCGGAAGTCGTGTTCTCGCATCCGGTGGCCGAAGCTGATCGTGAGCTGCTCCCCAGCCCGCTGATCGCGCAAGTTGAAGCCCAGCCAGAAGCGTTACTGGGGCTGCTCGCACAGGAGCGCTTTCGCGATCGCATCTTCGCCTCGGGACGACGCGACGGCAATACGCGCGAGGCGTTCGGTGATGAGCGCGCCCCCGCGTACCTTGCGAGCGAAGTTCGCGGCGGAACGCGCGTGCTCGCTGACCAGGCTGCCTGCCCATTCCGCGCCTTTGCGCGCCACCGGCTGCGGGCCGAGCCGCTGGGGGCTCCAGTCGCGGGGCTCGATGCGGCGGCGCGCGGCCAATTGTTGCACACGCTGTTTGCGCGCATCTGGGGTGAACTGAAGTCGAAGGCCGGTCTGGACTCCGTGACGAACGACCAACTGGCTCGCATCATCGATGCCGCGGCGGCGGCGGCGGTGGCGCGGCTGCGCGCCGCCAATCCCGACATCATCGGGGAGCGTTTCGCGGCGCTCGAGTGCGAACGCCTGGCAAGACTCGCCCGAGAGTGGCTGGAGGTCGAGGCAACGCGCCCCGATTTCGAAGTCGTCGCGCGGGAAGACGCGCGCACGCTGACGGCGGGCGGCTTGTCGTTTCGTGGCCGCATCGACCGCATGGATCGCATTGTCGATGACGGCGGTCATGTCCTGATCGACTACAAGACCGGTCGCGCAGATTCGGTCTCGTGGCTTGGCGAGCGGCCTGACGATCCGCAACTTCCGCTCTACGCAGTGAATGCGGGTGAAGGCGTGTCGGCAGTCGCATTTGCGCGCCTGCGCACGGGCGGCATGCGCTTCGAGGGCATCGCGCGATCGGACGCCCTGTTGCCCAAGGTGCCGGCGGTCGAGCGCCATCGGCAAGCCAGGGCGCAGGTTGCCGACTGGGGGCAACTGCTCTCCGGCTGGCGTGCCGAACTCGATGCGCTGGGCAGGAATTTTGCGGCAGGCGATGCGCGTGTCGACCCCAAGGCGCCGATGAAAACCTGCGCGAACTGCGGGCTTCAAGCGCTGTGTCGCGTGCACGAGCGATTCGATGCGCTGGGAGCTGAGCCCGAGTCGGATGCGCCGGAAGACGTGTCGGCGGAAGACAAGGGCGGCGCGGCGTGAAGGAGATCCGCATCGAGGACGCCGAGGCGCGCCGCCGGGCGCTGGAGCCCGCGAAGTCTTTCATCGTCCAGGCGCCCGCGGGCTCCGGCAAGACCGAACTCCTGATCCAGCGCTTTCTCGGCCTGCTGGCCGTTGTCGAGCGCCCGGAGGAAGTGCTGGCCATTACTTTCACGCGCAAGGCGGCCGGCGAAATGAAACGGAGGGTCCTGCAGGCCCTGGCGCGCGCACGTCGCATGATTGCCGACGAGCGCGCCGAATCGGGCGCCAGCGCCAACGAGCAGGTGACGCTGGCGCTCGCCCGGAGCGCGCTCGAGCGCGACGCCGAATGCGGCTGGCGCATCGAGGAGAACACGGCCCGGCTGCGTATCCAGACCATCGACGGCTTGTGCGCGTCACTGACGCGCCAGATGCCGGTGCTGTCGCGATTCGGCGCACAGCCGAGGATCGTGGAGGATGCGCGCGAGCTGCATCGAGAGGCCGCGCGGCGCACGTTGGGGCTGCTGGAGGATGGCGGCACCGCAGATCGCCTGCCCCCGATTGCCGGGAACGTGTCGCGACTGCTGCAACACCTGGACAACAACGGGGCGCTCGCGGAGGGCTTGCTGGCAGTCATGCTTGCGCGTCGCGACCAGTGGCTGCGCAATGCCGGCCATGCGCCTCATCGCACGGCGCTGGAGGCGGCACTGGTGGCGGAGCGATCGGCGATTCTGCGGCAGGCCGCACGACTGGTGCCGTCCGAACTTCAGTCGGAACTCGTCGCGCTGGCTCGTTACGCGGCGACCGGCCTGGCTCAGGCGGGCGTGGATTCGCCGATCCGGGACTGCGAAAGACTCGATGCAATGCCGCAGGCAAGCGAGTCGGGCGCACCCGCGTGGAGCGGGCTGGTCGCCTTGCTCCTGACGCAGGAGGGCGATTGGCGCAAGACGGTCAACAAGAACAGCGGCTTTCCGGCGGGCACGACCAAGGCGGAGAAGGAAGTGGCCAAGGCGCACAAGGCGCGCCATGCCGCTTTGTGCGCCGGCCTTGCCGCGGTGCCCGGCATGTTGGAGGCGCTCGCTGCAGTGAAAGGCATGCCGCCTGCGGCCTACACCGAACCGCAGTGGATGGCGCTCGAGGCGATCGTGTTGCTCCTGCCGATTGCCGCGGCGCAACTCAAGCTGGTGTTCGCCGAGCGCGGCGAAGTCGATTTCACCGAAGTCGCGCAAGGAGCGGTGCGTGCCCTGGGCGAGCCCGATGCGCCAACCGACCTGCTGCTGTCACTCGATCTTCGCCTGCGCCACATCCTCGTCGATGAATTCCAGGACACGTCGATCAGCCAGTTCGAGTTGATCGAGCGGCTGACGGCCGGCTGGCAGGGGGAGGGAGGCGCGCCAACAGGCATCGGCGATAGTGAAGGGGAGGGTCGCTCGCTCTTCCTGGTCGGCGACCCCATGCAGTCGATCTACCGGTTCCGGGAGGCGGAGGTGGGCCTGTTCCTGCGTGCCCGCAGCCAGGGCATTGGGGCGTTGCGCCTGGAGCCCCTGACGCTGTCGACCAACTTCCGCTCCCAAGGCGGGATTGTCGGGTGGGTAAACGATGCGTTCGCGCGCATCTTCCCCGATGCGGACGACGCGATGGCGGGATCCGTGGGATTCGCTCATTCGGAGCCCTTTCACGCGACGCTGGAAGGCGCCGCGGTGAGCTGGCATGCATTCCTGCATGACGGCACAACCGGCGGGCGCGCAGCGGCGCGCCTGGAGGAGGCGCGCCGGGTCGCGGACATCGTCAATGCGGCCAGGCGCGCGCAACCGGATGCGACGATCGCCATCCTGGTGCGCAGTCGCACGCACCTGGCGGATATCGTGCCCGCCCTGAAATCGGCGGGTCTGCGCTTTCGTGCCATCGATATCGAACAGCTGCATGAGAAGCAGGTGGTGCAGGACCTGCTCGCGCTGACGCGAGCGCTCGCGCATCCCGGCGACCGTATTGCCTGGCTTGCCTGCCTGCGCGCGCCCTGGTGCGGGCTGACCCTTGCTGACCTGCTGCGGCTGGCTGCGGACGAGTCGGGCGGGGAGGACGCGGGGCCGGCGTTGCCGCCTGCCGCAGTGATCTGGGATTCGCTGAACGATGAAGCGCGTCTCGCGTGCCTGAGCGAAGACGGTCGCAGGCGCGTTGCGCGCGTGCAGCCCGTATTTGCGCGGGCGATGGCGGCGCGCATGCGCGGTGCATTGCGCGATCGCGTCGAGGGAGTCTGGCTTGCCCTGGGCGGACCGGCCTGCGTCGATGGCCCCACTGATCTGGAAGACGCAGAGATGTACCTGGATGCGCTCGATGGCCTTGACGAAGGCGGCGAATTGGCCGATCCATCTGCGCTCGAGGCGCGGCTCGACCGGCTGTACGCCCTGCCCGACCTGGAGGCGGACGGGACTTTGCAGGTGATGACCATCCACAAGGCCAAGGGGCTGGAATTCGATACCGTCATCCTCCCCGGGCTTGACCGCGGCTCGCGCGCCAACGATCCGCCGCTGCTGCAATGGAAGCTGCGCCCGGGCGCGGATCCGGCATCGCAGCCTCACGCAGGCGGGCGCGATGGATTCCGGCTGCTGCTCGCCCCGATCAAGGAAGCCGGCGAAGTCAGCGAGCCCATTGGTTCGTTCCTCGCTCAACTTGGCGCCGCCGAGGATGATGCCGAGAGCGCGCGCCTGTTGTATGTTGCCGCGACCCGCGCGGCATCCCGCCTGCACCTGCTGGCAGCGGCGCTCGGCCGGCAGGAGAACTGTCAGGTATTGGTTCAAGCCCCGTCGCGACGCAGCCTGCTGGCCAAGTGCTGGCCATTCGCGGAAGTAGCGATTACCCGATCGGCAAATGCAACAGGCTGGACTGTCGTGCAAGCCGCGGCCATGCCATCCACCGTGGCAGCGCCCCTGGCGGCCGACGCCAAAGGCGGCATTCGCCTCAACGCCGATTGGTCGCTGGCGGAACTGCCGCCGGCGGCCGCGTGGCCGCGAGTGCAGGCCACGCGTGCGGGGGATGTCCTGGAATTCGCATGGGTAAGTGAAACGTTGCGCCATGTGGGCACGGTGACCCATCGCTGGCTGCAGCGCATGGCCGAGGACGCGCTGGCCGGTTGGGACCGCCAACGCATCGACACCCTTCGACCCGCATTTCGGCGTGAGCTGTCCTCGCGCGGCGTGGCTGACGCGGAGCTCGACTCGGCAACCGGGCGCGTGCGCGATGCGCTTGCCAATGCGCTTGAGGACGAGCGCGGGCGATGGCTGCTCGGCCCGCAAGAAGCGGCGCAGAACGAGCACCGGATCACCGCGCGGGTCCCCGGAGCCGCGCACGCGGATGGCAGGATGCGCCAGATCACCGTGAACGTCGTGATCGATCGCCTGTTCCGCGATGCAGAAGGACGGCAGTGGATTGTGGACTACAAGACCAGCAGCCATGAGGGGACCGATGTCGAGGCATTCCTCGATCGCGAGCGTGAGCGCTATCGCGGGCAATTGGCGCGATATGCCATGGTCCTCGCGACATCCCACGCTGCGCTGGCCCTGTACTTTCCGCTATTGCGCGGCTGGCGGGAATGGCGTGCCGACGAGGTGTGAGCCCCCAGAAGTCATTTCGGCATGGCCGAAATGGTCTCGGCAGCGGGGTGCTCGAGGCGCGTTGCGATCCGTCTTGAAAGGGACTGCATCCCAGGCGCGTCACCGGGGGATGCTGTCAGCGCAGCGAAGGAAAAATGCTTTATGCTTCCACGCGAATAGTGGTGGCTTGGCGCTACGAAGTTGCGCCCCGCCGGTACAATAAGCTGGAGCGTTGAAACGAATCTCGGAGCGCAGCATGGCCGCGGACAGCCGGTTACTGATCGACTTGCAGGACATATACGAGCTGACCGAGAAGGGCAACAAGGAGCTGCGCGGTGCGCACACCGTGCTTGGCCAGCAGCAGCTCGAAATCCTGGTGCTCGCCGATGGAATGGCCTCAGTGGATGCAATTTCGCGCAGCGTACGAACGCTAAAGCGCGAAGAAGTCATGAAGACGGTGGGTGAAATGGTCGCCGACGGCCTGCTGAGGCAGGCGCCAAAGGCCGAAGCCGCGGCGCTGGATTTCGGCACGCTGTTGTCGAAACACATGTCTCTATCTCCCGGGGCGCTTGCCGAGGCCAACGAAGAGGCTGGCGTCGGCGCCGCGTCCCTGCAGCGGCAGGGCTATTTCGTGCGCATTGCGCGCCGCACGCGTCCTCCGCGCAACCTGCCCGCCGGCCGCAAGCCCGCGGTCATCATCGTGGAGGACGATCCGCACCTGTCCAAGCTGCTGAAGACCTTTCTGGTGCTCGAAGGGCTCGAGCCGCGCATAGCATCCAGACGTGACGATGTGCTCAAGGAGTTTCGCACGCCGCCCGTCCCGGATCTTGTCCTGCTCGACGTGATGCTCCCGGACACCGATGGCTTCGACGTGCTGGCCGCGATGCGTCGCCATCCGGTTCTGAAATCCGTGCCGGTGATCATGCTGACCGGCAAGGCGACGCGCGAATCGGTGCAGAAGGGCCTTGCCGGTGGCGCGGATGGCTACATCACCAAGCCATTCGAAGTCGATGTGCTGATGGCCGCGCTCAAAGTCGTGCTCGGGATGCCCTGAACCGTGACCACGGATGCCTTCAAGGAGAAACTGGCGCAACTCAACGCCGAGTATCGGGATGCTTTGCCCGCCAAATTTTCCGAAATCGATGCGCTCTGGGCGAGGTATCCGGATGCGGGGGCGCTCGCAGACTTGCACCGGTTGCTGCACACGATGGCCGGCTCGGCCAAGGTGTTCGGCTGCGCGGCGCTCGGGGGCGTCGCGCGCGAAGCGGAAAACGCGCTCGCCCCGATCGTCAAGGAGGGTGGTGCGCCCGATGCGCAGTTTCAGCAGCGCATCGGCGTCCTGCTGCAAGCGCTGCGGCAGGCGGCAAATTGATGGCGATCTGGCGCAATGCCTGAGGCCGCGGGATCCGGGATGCGGGTGCGGCTGTCGTTCGATGTCAAGATCAACTTCATCCTCGGCCTTGGCCTCGCGATCCTGGTGGCCGTGGGAACGCTGGCATACCGGAGCATCGATGAACTGGTGGATGCCAGCCGCTACGAAGGTGCGGCGCTGATCCAAATCAGCCGCCTGGAAGCCTTCATGGCCCAGGTCAAGCGCATCGAGTCGGCCCAGCGCAAGTATCTGCTGACTGGCGCGGCGAGCGACCTGTCGGTCTTTCGGGCGGCGCGCCTCGAGGCTGGCATGGACATCCGCGGCATGGCCGGCGTAATCGAAACCCTGGACCAGCGACGGATCCTGCGCGAACTGGAGCGCCTGGCGGAGGAGCGGATGCGCAGGCTCGATGCGACAGCCGATGTTCGAGCCAGGCTGGGGCTGGATGCCGCAACGCGCCAGATCAGCGCAACGGCGGCGGAATCCCTCAATCGCGAGATGGACAGCCTGGCCGAACAGTTTCGCGCGCGCACCCTGCGTTCGCTGCGGGTGCGCCAGGAGGACACCACCCTCAGTGCAGGCACCACCGGATTTCTCATTGCGTGGGGAATCGTGTTCGCGCTGACGCTGCTGGTATGGGCCATGGTGGTGATTCACCGCCACCAGGCGCGCCGGCGTGCCGCCGAGTTGGCATTGCGCGCCAGCGAGATGCAGTTGCGCCTGATTACCGACGCCGTGCCAGCGCTCATCGGCTACGCCGATCGCGAGGGCCGGATGCAGTTCCACAACAAGCCCTTCGAGCGCTGGCTCGCCCGACCGGCCGAGCGCCTGCGCGGTTTCACGTTGCGCAACCTCCTTGGCTCGGAAACTTACGATCGCATCGAACCGCACATTGCGCACGTGCTGGCCGGACAGCCCGCGCAGTTCGAATTCCCGTTTTCGAGCGATGGCGATCGCGCCGCCCACTTTTCCGCCCAGCTGGTGCCGCGCGAGGATGCGCAGGGTGGCGTCATCGGTTTTTATCTGCTGATTACCGACATCACCGCACTGAAGGAAGTCGACCGGATGAAGAGCGAATTCGTCTCCACGGTCAGCCATGAGTTGCGCACGCCGCTCACCTCGATCCGCGGCTCGCTCGGCCTTATCGCGGCGGGAGTCACCGGTGTGCTGCCGGACAAGGCGCGCCAGCTGGTCGCGATCGCGGTCGAGAATTGCGAACGCCTGGTGCGACTCGTCAACGATATCCTCGACACCGAAAGGATGGCCTCGGGGAAGATGGACATGAAGTTCGAGGTCATCGAATTGGGCAAGCTCGTCGAGCGCTCCATCGTCGCCAACGAGGGATTTGCCGCGACGCACGGCGCCAGGGTGGGCTTCGATGCGGGACCGCAGCAGCTGCTGGTTCGGGTGGATCAGGACCGCCTCGTGCAGGTGGTGATCAACCTCTTGTCCAACGCGTGCAAGTTTTCCGCGCCCGGCGGCCGGGTGGACGTCGCGATCATCCGCCGCGACAAATGGGCACGCTTGAGCGTGAGCGACAACGGCCCAGGCGTGCCGGTGAATTTTCGCGCCCAGCTGTTCGAGCGTTTCGCGCGCTCCGATTCCAGCGACGCGCGGCGTGCCGGCGGCACCGGGCTGGGACTCAGCATCTGCCGCGGCATCATCGAGCGCTTTGGCGGCACGATTGCCTTCGAGGAGCGGCCCGGCGGCGGCAGCACTTTCTATTTCGAGATACCCATCGCGGAGCAAGCATGAGCGCTGACAAGGACGAAGAGCTGAAGAAGATCATGCTGGTGGAGGACGACGCAGACATTCGCACCGTCGCCACCATGGCCCTGGAGATGGTGGGCGGCATGCAAGTGCATGCCTTTGGGTCTGGCGAGGAAGCGATTGCTGCCGTGGCGGGTCTTGCGCCCCAGCTCATCATGCTCGACGTGATGATGCCGGGAATGAATGGACCGGAGGTCCTGGTGCGCATTCGCGAGCGCGTCGAAACCGCGGACATCCCGGTGGTGTTCATGACCGCAAAAGTCCAGCCCGAGGAAGTCGAGCGCCTGCGGGCGCTGGGCGTGCTTGACGTGGTCGCGAAACCCTTCGACCCCATGACGCTGGCTGATACCATCAAGGGACTGTGGGCGAAGCGTGCCCGGTCTTGATGTCAGTAATTAGATAGTTAATGCAAGCAGGTAGCTGGACTACAATCCAAATTGGCAGGAAATATGGCCCGGGTTCCCGGTTGCAATGACGGGCACCCCTCTTGACAGGCTGCGCGCTCGCCCCCTGCTACGCGGGCCCGATGACGATCTTCCCGAAGTGCGTGCGCCCCTGCATGCACGCGTAAGCACCCCTGGCATCGTCGAAAGCGAACACCTTGTCCACCACGGGGTGCAGGGTGTGACGCGCGATGGCGCGGTTCATCGCCTCGAAGTCGTCGCGGCTGCCCACGCCGATGCCGTGCACCGAGATGTGCCGCGCGATGATGCCGGTCACCGTGAGGTCAACCTTGCGCCCCCCCATCCAGCCGATGAAGCTGATGCGCCCCCCATGTCGAACGCACTTGAGCGTCTTGGCGAAATCGCCCACCACCTCGACCACCACGTCCACCCCGCGCCGATCGGTGTAGGCCTGGACGTCCTTCTCCCACTCGGGGTTCGCGGCATAGTTGATCACGTGGTCGGCGCCCAGCGCCTTGAGGCGTTCGAGCTTGGCATCGCTGGAGGAGGTGGCGATGACGCGCGCGCCGAAGAGCTTGGCCAGTTGCAGCGCGAATATCGACACGCCGCCGGTGCCTTGCACGAGCACGGTGTCCCCGGCCGCGAGCGCGCCGAATCCGCATAGCGCCACCCAGGCGGTGACGCCGGCACAGGGCAGGGTCGCCGCCTCCTCGAAGGACAGGTGCCCGGGCAACTGCACAAGTTCTTCTTCGCCCAGCACCACGTATTCGGCGAGCATGCCGTCTTCGCTGCCGCCGCGGTCGCCCATCGGCGTGTCTGCCTGGCGCGCGCCGCCGATCCAGCCGCGGGTGAATGTCGCGGCGACGCGATCGCCCGCCTTGACGCGCGTCACGCCCGCGCCCACGGCCGCCACTTCGCCCGCGCCGTCGGACAGGGGAATCACGCCCTTGACCGGATTGCGCATGTACTTTCCCCAGGCAATCAGGAGGTCGCGGTAGTTGATGGAATTGGCGCGCACGCGCACCAGCGCCTGGCCTGGCCCGGGTGTCGGCGCTGCCTCGTTATGAAGGACGATGCCCTCTATGCTGCCGGGGGTGTCGAGTCGATGCAGTTTCATGGCGTGGCTCCGAAGTGGGATGGCGCAGCGTAGCAGATTCACTTGGCGGTTCAGCTGGCCAGCCCGCGCTTTGTCCCTGGCCTTCGCCGGCCCCGGTTGCCCATGGTGATCGATCGATTGGGGCTACAATCCGGGCAGTGCTTCGGGGGCCTTTGTGCACGCTGGTTCTCCAGCGAAACAGGCCGATCGAAGCGACGCGCGGTCGCCGACATTCATGAATCCGACAACTCCCATCGCCCTGATCCTGCGCGCGCTCGCGTTCGCCGCGCACAAGCATCGCGACCAGCGCCGCAAGGACCCGCAGGCATCGCCCTACATCAACCATCCGATCGCGCTGGCCAATGTGCTGCGCAACGAGGCCGGCATCGAGGATGAGACGGTCATCTGCGCGGCGCTGCTGCACGACACCATCGAAGACACCGAAACCACGCTGGAAGAGCTGGAGCAGGCCTTCGGCGTCGCGATCCGCGACATCGTGCTGGAAGTGACCGATGACAAGCTGCTGCCGAAAATGGAGCGCAAGCGTCTGCAGGTGCTGCACGCGCCCGGCCTGTCGGATGCGGCCAAGCTGGTGAAGCTGGCCGACAAGGTCTGCAACCTGCGCGATATCGCAAGCCATCCGCCGCTCAACTGGGACCTCGCGCGCCGGCAGCAGTATTTCGACTGGGCCGAGCAGGTGGTGGCCGGCGTGCGCGGTGTGCATCCGGAACTGGAGCGGCTGTTCAATGTAGCCTGTGCCGCCCGTCCGGACTGAAGCGCGCTGCGGCGGGTTTCCCGCGCTGCGCCACGTGTGGAGTGCAGAGGTAAGATAGCGGCCCCATGCCTGCTTCGATACATCCGCTTGCCCACGCCTTGGGCATCGACCCGAATGATCGCGATACGCGCGCGCTCGCGGTCTGCATTGTCGCCTCACTGGTACTGCATGCTGCGGTACTGCTGCTGTTTCCGGGCCTGCGCGAGGGCCGGCCTGCAGCCGCACCCGCGATGGTGTTGTCAGCGCGCATTGCACCGAAGAGCGAATTTCCGGAACGCCCCGAGATCAGGCCCGAGACGCGGCCGGTTCCGCCGCCGCCACCGCCGTTAGAGGCTCCGCGCCCGGTACTCACGGCGCCGACCCCCGCGCCTGCGGCACCGCGCATCACCGAGCCAGCGCCTGTGCCTGTGCCGGCGCCACCACCGGTCCAGGCAACGCCGCAGGTACAACCGGCGCCCGCGCCGCAGCCTGCAGCGCCCGCCGCTGCACCGGCCGCGCCTGCGCCGCCGCGCGTGGCCGAAGGGCCTGCCCCTGCTGCGCAGACGGAAGGTGTCGATCAGGGCACGCTCGACCGGTTTCGCATGGAAATCCTGGCCGCCACGCGCCGCTACCGTCGCTACCCGGCACAGGCGATGGAAAAGGGCTGGCAGGGCAAGGTGGAGATACGGCTCGCGATCGGTGCCAATGGCATGACGCAGAGTTACGTGATCAAGACCTCCAGCGGCTTTCAGCTGCTCGATGAAACTGCGCTCGACATGGTGAAGAAGGGCCGGCCGTGGGTGCAGGTACCGCCGTCCCTGCGAGGGCGCGAATTCGTCGTTGATGTGCCGGTGATTTTCGACCTGAAGTCAGGCTAGTAGGACTGCGCGGCCTGCTACGCAGGCTCGGCCGCGCTGCAGAAGGGACCGCACGGCGTGCTACGCAGGCTCGGCCGCGCTGCTGGAGGGACCGGTGTTCGGATCAGGCTGCCCTGGCCGTGGTGCCGAGGGCCTTCGGGCCCAGCATCGGCACTCTGTCCCCGGCAGCAGGGGCTTGTGAGAACGCCACGATGTGATCCACCGCGAGGCGGATGCCGATGCGCTCGCCGATGGCATGGTTGTGATGGCTTGCCACCAGGGCCATGACCTTGCGGCCGCTGTCGAGCTTCAGGGTGTAGAGGATGTCGGCGCCGCGAAACGCTTTTTGCAGGATTTCGGCCTTGGTGGGGCTGGCCTCGTCGTGCACCAGGTCATCCGGCCGCAACAGAACGTCGACCTTGCAGCCCTGGCCGCAGGCGTCGCAGCCGATCCGACAGGCCGGTGGCACATGTCCGTTCAGCATGCCAAGCTCGATCTCGACCTGGTCCTCGCGCACCACGGCGCCGGGGACGAAGGTCCCCTGGCCGATGAAGTCGGCGACGAAGCGCGTGGACGGGCGGTGATAAAGGTTGTAGGGCGTGTCCCATTGCTCGATGTGGCCGGCATTCATGACGCCGATCTCATCGGCGATGGAGAACGCTTCATGCTGGTCGTGAGTCACCAGCAGTGCCGTGAAGCCGTTGCGCTTGATGATATCGCGCAGTTCGTGGCCAAGCCGCTCGCGCAGGTCCACGTCGAGGTTGGAAAAGGGCTCGTCGAGCAGCACCAGGTCGGGCATGGGCGCCAGCGCACGCGCGAGCGCCACGCGCTGCTGCTGGCCGCCTGACAGCTCGTACGGGTACTTGTCGTCATGGCCATCGAGACCGACGATGCCGATCAATTTTTTCACGCGGCGGATACGCTCGGCCTTGTGCAGGTGCTTGATGCCGAACTCGATATTGCGCGCCACCGTGAGGTGCGGGAAGAGCGCGTAGTCCTGGAACACCATGCCGACACGGCGCCGCTCCGGCGGCAGCAACGTGTCGCGTCCCGAGACGACCGTGCCATTGACGAGGATCTCGCCTTCGCTCACCGATTCGAATCCGGCGATGGCGCGCAGCACCGTGGTTTTGCCGCAGCCGCTGGAGCCCAGCAGGCAGCCGATGCTGCCGCGCTTGAGCGAGAACGACAGCTTGCGCACCACCTCGGCACTGCCGTAGGCGACACGCACGCCCTGCAGCGACAATAGCGGTGCCGCCGGTGATTCTTCCGGCTGAACGTCGCCCCCCTGCATCGGCATGGTCTCCATCCTGAGTGGATTATAGGTGGGGTTCGGTATCCCAACAAGAATCATTCGCATGTTGGAGTGGGCGCGGGGGCAGCCGTGCATCTACAATCCGCACCATGACAAATGCCTTTGCAGTTGCCGGGAAAGCGAGCGGGACGAGCCGCCAGCGCCCGCTCGGCCCGTTGGGATGGGCCAGCATCGTCCTGGCGATCCTGTTGGCCGCGCCCATCATCGTGGTGGTCGGCCACGTGTTCATTCCCTCGCAGGGCACGTGGAGCCATCTCGCCCAGACCGTGCTGCCCGAGTATGTGGGAACCACATTGATCGTGATGGCCGGCGTGGCCATCGGTGTCAACGCAATCGGCATATTCGCTGCGTGGTTCGTCGCCTGGTTTCGTTTCCCCGGGCGCGATTTCCTGGAGTGGGCGCTGATCCTGCCGCTGGCCATGCCCGCCTACGTCATGGCCTACGCCTATACCGATTTCCTGCAGTTCGCCGGGCCGGTGCAGAGCGAGCTGCGCGCATTGACCGGATGGAAGGCGCGCGAGTACTGGTTTCCGGAAGTGCGCTCCACCTGGGGCGCCATCGCCATGTTCTCCTTCGTCCTCTATCCCTACGTGTATCTCATCGCGCGCTCGGCATTTCTCGAGCAGTCCATGAGCCTCATCGAAGCCGGCAGGCAGATGGGGCGTGGCGTGTGGGGCACCTTCTTTTCCGTCGGGCTGCCGCTGGCGCGCCCGGCCATCGCCGCCGGCACCTCGCTCGCCCTGATGGAAACACTGGCCGATTTCGGCACCGTGTCCTACTTCGCCGTGAACACCTTCACCGCCGGCATCTATCGCGCCTGGTATTCGATGGGAGACCAGGTCGCGGCGGCGCAACTGGCGGCGCTGCTTTTGGGCTTCGTTGCCCTGCTGGTTTTCATGGAGCGCTGGAACCGCGGCCGAGCGCGCTACGACAACGTAGCCTCGCAACCGATGAACCGCCCGCAGGTCTTGCATGGTTGGCGCGGCTGGCTGGTGGTGGTGCTATGCATCGTGCCGCCGGTGATCGGCTTTCTGCTGCCTGCCGGCATTCTGGCCCAGGTGGTGTGGACAGAGACCGAGCCGCTGCTCACGAGCCGTTTCTATCGATTGATCGGCAACAGCCTGTTCCTTGCTGGGGTGACCGCGGTTATCGCCGTGGCGCTGGCCGCGGTGTTCGCGTATTCGGCGCGCGTGGTCAAGCGCAATGAAGTGAGCCTCGCCAATCGTATCGCGGGACTGGGCTATGCGGTGCCAGGCGCGGTGATTGCCGTCGGCATCCTGGTGCCCGTGACGCGCCTGGATAACCTGATCGCCGGTTGGGCCGAGGCGCAGTTCGGCGTGAAGCTGGGCCTTCTCTTGACAGGTAGCATCGCGGCGCTGGTGTATGCGTACCTGGTGCGCTTTCTTGCCGTGGCCCTGCAGACGGTGGAGGCCGGCCTCGCCAAGGTACGCCCGAGCATGGAGGATGCGGCGCGCGTGCTCGGACTGACTCCGGCTCAAACGCTGGCGCGCGTGCATGTGCCCATCCTTCGCGGCACCCTGCTGACCGCGGGGCTCATGGTGTTCGTCGATGTCATGAAGGAGCTGCCAGCGACCTTCGCCATGCGGCCGTTCAATTTCGACACGCTGGCCGTCCAGGCCTACAACATGGCCAAGGATGAGCGATTGCCCGAAGCCGCCGCCGCATCGCTGGTGATTGTGGCGGTGGGTCTCGTGCCCCTGCTGGTGCTGTCACGTGCCATCGCGCGCACGCGCAGCGGCCGACGCGTTGAGTACTGATACCGTCTAGCGCGGTGATGCGGCAAACCAGGTCACGGCCGCTGCGGTGGGATGTCTTTTGCCGCGTCGTCGACAACTATGGCGATGCAGCCGTATGCTGGCGCTTGGCGCGAGAATTGGCGGCGCGCAGCCGACCGGATGGCGGTGCGGATTGCGGCGGGTGCGTGCGATTGCGGATCGATGGGCTCGAAGTGCTTGGAACTCTGTGCCCCGAGGTCGATGCGCATGCCGCGCGTCAAAGCGTGGCGGGTGTCGAGATCCTGCGCTGGCATGACGACACCCCATTCGGGCCGGACGAGTCCGGTGAGCCCGCCGACGTTGCGGTTGACGCATTCGGCTGTGGCCTTCCCGATGCCTATGCCGAGGCGATGGCCGCACGCGATCCCGCTTCCTTGTGGATTACTCTCGAGTACCTGAGCGCCGAGCCCTGGGTCGCCTCGCACCATGGACTGCCTTCGCCGCATCCGCGACTGGCATTGCGCCGCTACTTCTTCTTTCCGGGTTTCGGGACGGACACCGGCGGGCTCATCAAGGAGGAAGGGCTCGAGGCGCGGCGGGATGCTTTCCTCGCCGACCCAGAGGCGCGTGGCGCGTTCTGGCAGGCGAGAGGGTTTGCGCCCCCGGCACCCGAGGCGCTCGCCGTTTCGCTGTTCGGGTACGAAAACTCGGGCGTGGGATCGTTGCTGGACGCGTGGGCAAACTCGGATCGGCCAGTCGTTGCCGCCGTTCCACCCGGAAAACTGCTGCCCCAGGTGCTGGCTTACTTCGATGCGCCGCCTGCAAGCGATGCGGCGGCAGTTGGCAAGGCGATGCGGCAGGGCAATCTCGAGGTGAGGCTGCTGCCGTTCCTTGCGCAACCCCGATACGATGAACTGCTGTGGACCTGCGACTGGAATTTCGTGCGCGGGGAGGACTCGTTCGTGCGCGCGCAATGGGCGGCGCGTCCGTTTGTCTGGCATATCTATCCGCAGGCCGATGATGCGCACTGGGCCAAGCTCGATGCCTTTCTCGATCATTGGTGCGCAGGACTGCATGGGGAGCCAGCGCGGTCCCTGCGACGGTTTTGGCTGGCATGGAACGGAAGGGGAGACTGCGGTATGGCCTGGCGGTCGATGGTGATCCATCAGAAAGCGCTCGCTGAGCATGCGCGGCGATGGCCAAAAGCGCTTGATTTAGCCGGGAATTTGGCCGAAAAACTGGCCCAATTCTGTGAGGATCGGTTAAAATCGCCGGCCTCTTGAATCTGCCGTCCCCTGGCCTCACAAAGGGGGATCACCGCCTCAGCATGCTGACCGGTGGCGGCAACGAAACCAACCCACAGCAATAAAGCCAAGGTATAGCGAATATGAAAATCGCCCAGGAAGTGCGCGCAGGAAACGTAATCATGGTCGGCAAGGACGCGCTCGTCGTCCAGAAGGCCGAGTTCAGCAAGTCCGGCCGCAACGCGTCGGTCGTGAAGATGAAACTGAAGAACCTGCTGACCGGCGCCGGTTCGGAGACCGTCTATCGCGCAGACGAGAAATTCGAGATGGTCAATCTCGATCGCAAGGACGTGACGTACTCGTACTTTGGCGACCCGTTCTATGTATTCATGGATGCCGAATTCAACCAGTACGAAGTTGACAAGGAAAACATGGGTGATGCGCTCAACTACCTGGAAGAGGGCATGCCCGCCGAAGTCACGATGTACAACGAGCGTCCCATTTCGGTGGACATCCCGCAGACCGTGGTGCGTGAAATCATCTACACCGAACCGGCCATTCGCGGCGACACCTCGGGCAAGGTGATGAAGCCGGCCAAGCTGCAAACCGGTTTCGAGATTCCGGTGCCGCTGTTCTGCGCCACCGGCGACAAGATCGAGATCGACACCCGCACCAACGAGTACCGCTCGCGCTCGAAGGGCTGATCCAGGCCTTGGCTGTCCGCGAGACAAGATAAAAAGGGCGCCGTTGGCGCCCTTTTTATTTGCGGAGCCGTTGGCCTACTTGAACCCTACCCGATCGGCAATGCGCTGCGCGGCCGGCTGGTTGTTGCCCAGTTGCGCCACGTTGATGGCATCGCTCTTGAATTCGCCCATCGAGGCGAGTGCCGGGTTGTTGATCTTCACGCCGCGCACCGTAGGCCACTCGTTGTTGCCCTCGGCGAAGTAGCGCTGGGCATCGTCGCCGGCCAGGTGCTCCAGGAACTTCACCGCGGCCTCCTTATGCGGGGCGTTCTTCAGCATGCCGCCGCCGGAAATGTTCATGTGCGTGCCGCGATTGGCCTGGTTGGGGAACACGTAGCCGAGCTGGTCCGCAGCTGCCTTCTCGTTGGGCCGCGTCGAGCGCATCAGGCGCGCGATGTAATAGGTGTTGGCCACGGCGATCTTGCATTCACCAGCGGCCGCACCCATGAGCTGGTCGGTGTCGCCACCCTTGGGGTCGCGCGCGAGGTTGCCCTTCAGGCCCTTCACCCATTCTTCGGCCTTCGCCTCGCCGTTATGGGCGATCAGGCTTGCCACCAGCGACAGGTTGTAGGGGTGGGTGGAGGAGCGGACGCAAATGGAGTTCTTCCACTTGGGATCGGCGAGATCCTCGTAGTTGGCCAGTTCGCCCGGCTTGACCTGCGCCTTGTTGTAGGCGATCACGCGCGCGCGCGCGGAAAAACCGAACCACTTGCCCGCCGGGTCTCGGTAGGCCGCAGGGATGCGCGACTCGAGCACGGCCGACTTCACCGGGGCAAAGATGCCCGCCTGGTCGGCGCGCCAGATGCGGCCCACATCCACGGTGATGAACACGTCGGCGGGGCTGTTGGCGCCTTCGCTCTTGATGCGCTCGAAAAGGGCATCCTCGCCGCCCTCGATGCGGTTGATGGTGTAGCCGGTCTGCTTGGTGAAGCTGGTGTAGAGGGCCTCGTCCGTCTGGTAGTGGCGCGCGGTATAAAGGTTCAGCACTTTTTCCTGTGCGGCCGCTGGAACGGCCGCCGTGGTGCCGAGAATGGCAAGAATGACCGAGTTTCGATAAGCTTTTCCGAAGCGTGATCGCATAAATATATCCAATAATCAAAAGGTTAATAAGTTGGTGGTAATATTTTAATGCGAATGATTCTCAAATGCAACAAATAAGAACCGTTCTCATCCAGATGATTTGAAGGCTAGTACTCGCTGACGCTGCACGCGTTGACTTATATCAAGAACAGGCTGACATCGGCCTGTCGGATGGCTGTCGCGGCGGTAATGCATGCGCGGCGCTCTAGAATCGCGCATTGAGACCACCACGGGAATTTGCAGTGACGACCCCTTTGTTTTTTCATGCGGCACCATCGTTGCGCGAAAGTGCCGGCAAGCCGCCTGCAAGAACGCCGCTCGCGCGCTGGGTGTCGCGGCTTGCCGTTGCAGGATCGCTTGCCCTCGGCGCATGCGCAAGTGCGCCACCCCCGGCGGCGACCACGCCCGT
Source organism: Betaproteobacteria bacterium (assembly GCA_947478805.1). Lineage (GTDB taxonomy): Bacteria > Pseudomonadota > Gammaproteobacteria > Burkholderiales > SG8-39 > CAIYPG01. Next base: position 26,648 of record CANJXQ010000032.1, read on the forward strand.
GCCTGCTGCGGTGGTGCCGCCACCGCCCCTCAGGATCGCGCTCGCCTTGGGTGGCGGTGCCGCGCGCGGCTTCGCGCATGTGGGGGTGATCAAGGCCCTCGAAGCGCAGGGCATCGTGCCCGACTTCATTGTCGGGACCAGCGCGGGCAGCCTGGTGGGGGCGCTGTACGCCAGCGGGATGTCCGGATTCGACCTGCAAAAGGCCGCGCTCGCCATGGACGACACCACGGTGGCCGACTGGTCGCTGCCCAATCGCGGCGTGATCAAGGGCGAGGCGTTGCAGGACTACGTCAACGCGACATTAGGCGGGCGCGTCATCGAGCGCCTGCCGCGAACGCTCGCCATCGTTGCCACCGACCTGCAGTCGGGCGAGGCCATCGTCTTTCGCACGGGCAACACCGGGCTGGCGGTGCGCGCCTCTTCCTCGGTGCCCGGCGTGTTCCAGCCGGCGCGCATCGGCAATCGCGACTATGTCGATGGCGGCCTGGTGAGCCCGGTGCCGGTGCGCATCGCCAAGGGACTCGGCGCGGACGTGGTGATCGCCGTGGACATTTCCTCCAAGCCGCGCGAGCAAAAGACCGCGAGCAGCATCGAGGTGCTGCTGCAGTCGTTCGCCATCATGGGCCAGAGCATCGCAGCCCTGGAATTGCGCGACGCCGACGTCGTGGTGCGGCCGGCCATCGCCGGCATTTCCGGCACGGACTTCAATGCCAAGCACCTTGCCATCCTGGAGGGCGAGCGCGCCATGCAAAAGGAGATGCCGGTGCTGCGCGCCAAGATAGCTGCCGCGGCTGCGGCCAGGCAGGCGCAACGCTGAGACCCATCAGGGTCGGTTATCGCCAAAGCATGATGTCAGGATATGGCTGTTATATGCAATAGAATAAAAGGCTACTACATTATCGTGTCAGTAATTAATCCACCTTCGGTCACGCATTCGACTGCAATTGGCGCCACACCTCTTCGTCGTGTTCGCCCAGCAAGGGCGCTCGTGGACCCGTCCGCCAGCTGGCCTCCGATCGTAGGCTGGGGTGCCTCGCATAGGTGAAATGCCGACCGAGTTCCGGGTGCTCGATGTCCACGAAATTGTTGCGCTCCCTGCACTGGGCGTCGTCCAGCAGTTCTTCCGGAGGCCGGTTGGGCGCGCAGACGACATTGCAGCGTTGAAGGGCGTGGAAGGCTTCTTCCGCGGTTTTTGTCGCCGCCCATCGGCCGAGCGTCGCGGCGATGCGTTGCGTGGCCTCGGGTGTCTTGACGTAGTCGGCCGTGTCGAAGCGCGGGTCCTCCAGTTCCTTGTCGAGCCCGGCGGGAGCCAGGAGCTCGCGCAGTTTCGCCAGGTTGGCGATGCGCAGCATCGTGATCACCAGCGCAATGAATCGCCCGTCTGAGCAGCGGATCTGCTGCGGGGCATTGCGCACCTGGTTTCGCCCGGTATAGATGTAGCGCGGCACGGTGCCTTCGGTGGACTGCGCGCAGGCATCGTGAATGGAGACGTCGATGAACTGGCCGCGCCCGCCGCCGTCGGTGCGGTTGCCGGGATGGTGGCGCCAGTAGAACGCGGCGGCGATGGCGACGGCGGCATGTTCCGCTGCGATGGCATAACTGTGCCAGCTCTGCGCCATGAAGGGAGGAGTCTCCCATTGGCCGGGCGATTGCTGGCTGTAGCCGATGCAGTAGGCCGAGCCGCCGAGCGCCTGGTGGATGAGGTCGGAGCCCTTGAAGTCGCGCCAAGGGCCGTACAGGCCGAATGGCGTGATCGAGCAATAGACGGCGCCCGTGTTGACCTGTTTCACCGCGTCGTAGCCCAGCCCGAGCGCGTTCATGCGGCCGGCCGGTTGCGCATCGATGATGACGTCGGCGGTCCTGACCAGGTCAAGGTAGCGCTGCCGGTCCCGTGCCGCATCAAGGTCGAGCGTGACGCCGCGCTTGCCGCGGTTGTAGGTCCAGAAGAAGAGGCTGCGATCCTTGTCGGGACGGTCCTCGTAGAAGGGGCCGATCCTGCGGCTGGGGCTGCCTTCGGGCGGCTCCACCTTGATGACGTCAGCGCCCTCGCCGGCGAGCAGCATGCCGCAGAAGTCCACGGATTCGCCTCCGACCTCCACCACGCGCATGTCATCGAAAAATCCGGGTGTTGCCCGCGCGGCCTGCCACTTTGCATTGGTGCCCGCCATGATCAGATCACCCCCCTGTCTTCATAGGCGCGGATTTCCTCCGCGCTCATGCCCAGGAGCTCTTCGTAGACATAGCGGTTGTCCTCGCCGATGCAGGGCGCGCCGCGGTGCGTTGGTCCGCCTGGATGTGCCGGCGTGGCCGACAGCTTCGGGGTGAGGTGGCGCGTGAACGGCCAGGTGCCCAGTTCACTGTGATCGAGCTGGACAAAGAAATCGCGCACCTTCAGGTGCGGGTCGGTGCGCACCTTGTCCTCGGGGGATTGCACGGCGCCGGCCGGCACGCCGGCCTCCTGCAGGCGGTACATGAGCGCGTAGTGGTCCTGCGCGATGGTCCATTGTTCGACCAATGCATCGAGCGCATCCTGGTTGGCGATGCGTGCCTCGAGCGTCGCGAAGCGGCGCTCGCGGGTCCAGTCGGGATTTTCCATGCAGGCGCACAGGGACCGCCATTCGGCATCGTTGAAGACGGCGATGGCGATCCAGGCATCGTCGCCCGCGCAGCGGTAGATGCCGTGGGGCGCGGCGGGCAGGTATGGGGAGCGGTTGCCGTGGCGCCCCGAGCGCCGCCCATTGGCCGAGAAATCCAGCAGCGCCGTGCCGTTGAGGAACAGCCCCGGTTCGTACTGCGCCTGGTCGATGTACTGGCCGCGCCCGGTGCGGTTGCGGTGGTGCAATGCGCCGATCACGGCGAGCGCGCCGTAGAAGGGCGGGGTGGTATCCATGTAGGAGTGGCTCCACGAGGTCGGCTCGTGCGGCTCCGGCAGGCCGTGCAAATAGCCCAGGCCGGAGAAAGCCTGAGCCGTCGGCCCGAGCGAGCCGTAATTGCGGCACGGACCCGTGTTGCCGTAGCCGGACATCTGGATGTAGATGATGTCTTCCTTGATGGCGCGCAGGCCGTCGTAGTCCAGGCCCCACTTGCCCATCACCGGCGCCTTGAATCCATCCATGACGACGTCGCTGGTGCGCACCAGGCGCTTGAATACTTCGCGGCCTTCGGCAAGGCTCATGTTGAGCGTGATGCCGTACTTGCCCGGGTTGCGGTCGTTGAAGACGCCGCTGCGGTTGGCATGCGGCGGCACGGGACTGCCCTTCTTCTGGTATGGAATTTCTTTCTTTCCCGGGCCGAGTGGCGTGCGTTGCGCCTCGCGCGAGGAGATGCCGACGCCCGCAGTTTCGGAGAGTCGCGTGAAGTCCATGCGCTCCGGCCATTCGATGCGGATCACTTCGGCGCCCAGGCTCGCGAGCAGCGTGGCGTTGCCGGCGCTGGCCAATGCCCAGGTGAGATCCGTGATCCTCACTCCCTTGAGTGGCAGGGGACTCATTTCGCTGCCCAGCGCGGGCCCGCGGTCGCTACTTGTCTTGCTCATGGATGCTGCCCATCCTTCTTCTCATGTGTTCCTGCCGCCGCCAGGCGCAGTCTCGACCGTCAGATGGCCTCGTTGCTGAGCACGACGGCGCCAGTGCCCAGCGGCGATCCGGAATTCACCAGCGTGACATCGGCCTTCTTCAACTGCCGCGCGCGCCCAGGCTCTTGCCGGCGCGGGGCGTGGGGCGCGAGGTCGGAATAGCCGACGCCCGCGATGGCCACCTGGTTGCGGATTCGGCTCACGCGCAGCGCGTCAGGCCGCCAGGCCGTACAGGCGAACGGCGTTGCCCGCCTTCAGTTTGACCTGCACGTCGGGTGCAATGCCGGCCATCTGATCGGCGATGTAGCGCCGCGAGTTGGGCCACACGCTCACGCTGTGCGGGTAGTCGGTGGCGAACATGAAGTTGTCGGTGCCGATGAATTTCAGGTTCGAGCAGCCCACCACGTCGTTCATGAAGGTGAGGTAGACCTGCCTGCGGAAATATTCGCTCGGCTTTTCGGTGAGTTCGCTCTTGCTCCAGTGGCGCTGGCGCTCCCAGGAGTCGTCGCAGGCCTGCACGAAGAATGGCCACCAGCCGAATTCGCTCTCCGCCGAGACGATCTTCAGTTTCGGGTGGCGGTGGAAGATGCCGCTGAACACCATGTAGCAGATCGGCTCCATGGGCGCGAAGAAGCGCAGCACCGAGCCGGCGAGCCAGGTGGCGTCGGTCTGCTTCATGGCGAAGGGCACCGGCTTCTGCTTGGCGATCACGCGGTGGAAGTGCAGCGGAAAGCCCGATGCCTCGGCGGCGCGCCACAGCGGGTCGAAATGGCGGTCCGTGTAGGCGTGATAGAAGGGGTAGGTATGCAGCACCGCGCCGCGATGCCC
>CANJXQ010000033.1 GCA_947478805.1 Betaproteobacteria bacterium
GCGGCTGACGCCGCAAGAGAAGTATCTGGCCACACTACCGCAGTTAAAATTGGCCGCGTAAGATGAAGATCCTGGTGCGCCCCGAGTTGCCCACCGCGGCTTTGCGTTCGTCGCAAGCGACGCACGCCGCCGTGGACAACTCTGCACCTCCCGCAATCCGCCCGGAGTCCACTTATAAATCGGGGAAAGCTGTTCAAACAAACGGAGCCACTTCTGTCTGCAGGAAGATGGGGGTGAGCGATGCGACGTTTTACGTGTGGCGTAGGAGGTACCAGAATCTGGGGCCTTCGGAACTGCAGCGCTTGAGGCAGCCGGAGGGCGTCTGTCTATGGACATTGCCGGTTTATCTCTGTTAGAAATGCACCTCGATCCTTACTCGCTGCTCGTTGTATTTCGGCGACATCAATCGAGTGGCTTGCCTTCCAGAGATCATGTCTACTTCTAATCTGCTTCAAGTGTGCATCAATATTTGAAGTTAGAAGTTGAACTCCAAAGCCGGTTGGTAGGTCTGGATTGTCAAGGCCAAAAATTCGGTCAAGAACTAGGTTCCCCAAGGCGGGCTTGTAGTGTGAGGATTCCCAATACCAATGCATGGTCGTTTCTTTATCGCAAAGGGGCGGGAATTCCTCCGTATTGATGCTGAGGAAATCAGAAAAATCCCAGATAGCAAATGGTTTGCTCCCCGATTCAAATGCTACTGCTTCATTTAGACGAACTATCATCCGCTTCCATTGTTCCCATTTATCCCAAAGGCCCAGCGCCGCCACCAACTCCCACTGGCGAGCATGAGACGGCGAAATGAATATCCGCAGGTCTATGCTTTGCTCGTGAGCTATTCGCAGAATAGCCGCATAGGTTTCCTCTGTATCTTGCGTCTTGCTGCGAAATGAAAATATACGATGCGGTGACGGTAAATAGCCACCGTTACCAGCGTAGGTAATTTCAGAAGAAATCGCCAGTTTTCTTGCGCCGCCATTCTTGCGCACTTTTGCAACCCCAAAAGCGCGCAATCCATCTCTTGTCCATATATCGCCAGCGCTCTCAGGGTCGTAGGTATGCTGAGCTGCAATTGTTTTTATGCTGGCTAGCAATGTATCCATGGCAAACGCTGGCTTCCAGAACTCGTCGAAAGCAAAGAGTGAATCGACCGCATCGGACGGTGGATTGAGGGCAGCATTCGCAGTAAAAAAATCCGTGCCGAACACAATCGCATGAACGCGCCCAAGTTCACTTGCCTTATTGATCAAAGCTAAAGTCTCCCTTAGCGGCTGACCACCCATAGCAAAATTGAAGGCGGGCGGAGTCAATGCGGGATGCTTTGGGTCTAAACCAATATCTGCACGCGATGTACCGAGAATCATCGTTTTCGCATGACTCTTTCTAAACAGACTGGATTCATACAGTCGCTGATGTGTTGCGCGTTCAGGCTTCAACATATTGAAACCTTGGATGATTATCGGCGTTTGCCAAATATCAAAGGGATCAATAAGCCAATTGATTGCGCCCAGTAAAATCCAGATTGACACCAAACCTGTCAAAAGACTTTTTAGGTATGTCATCGTAGCGTCAAAACTGAAAGTAAAGAAACGTACTCACGCGATTTAGGGACAACAGCGCAATGCCGAAAACTGCGCCGGCGGCGAGCGCATATTTAGTCGTAGGCTTCCATCCCTTGCTCGCCCCAACACAACAAACAGAATTCAACGCTGGTTGGTAGCGTGACATCCACTGTTGCACGTTCGGCAATAACCACACTATCGCCAATCCAATCGACACTGCAAGCGCGACTTCCTTAAAACTCAATCCTGTTAGCGGCGTAGGGCCGTCAAATGTTGACACCTTGCTAACCCAAGCTGGTAACTTTGGCCCCAAACTCTGAGGTAGCGTAATCCCATTCACCCCCAGCATCCCCGCCCACATTCTCAGCGCCGCATCTATGCCCGTTGCTCGAAAAGGTACCCACGCCACAATTACAGCAACAAAGGTCAGTCCAGTCCCAATAATATATCGCCAGCCGAAGGAAGTTTCCTTCGAAGACGTCAAGCGTTGCCACCCGTGGTTAATCACCAAGTACATTCCATGTAACCCGCCCCACAAGACGAAGTTCCAGCCTGCGCCATGCCACAGACCGCCGAGCAACATAGTCGCCATCAAATTAGCGTAACGACGCGGACGACCTCTGCGACTTCCGCCCAGCGGCACATATAGGTAATCCCGCAAGAAGGTGGAAAGCGTCATGTGCCAGCGACGCCAGAATTCGATGATGTTGGGTGACTTGTATGGTGAATAAAAATTCAGCGGCAACTTGACGTTGAACATACGCGATAGGCCGATAGCCATATCGGAGTAACCCGAGAAATCGAAGTAAAGCTGAAGCGAGTAGGCCAATGCACCTATCCAGGCTTCAATCAGCTTGAGTTCCTCACCACCTTGCTCAGCCATTTCGAAAACAGGGTTTGCATACAGGGAAAACTGATCTGCCAGCAGTACTTTCTTGGCTAACCCGACAATGAAGATGGTCAGGCCGACATTGATGTTCTCAATATTAAACCGATAAGTGTCGCCATGACCAAACTGCGGCATCATTTGCTTATGGTGCAAAACCGGCCCGGCGATCAGATGCGGAAAATAGGTCACGAACAACGTGTAGTGGATAAAGTTGTACTCGCGAGCAATGCCGCGATAAACATCCACTAGAAAGGCGATCTGCGTAAAGGTGAAGAACGAAATGCCGATTGGCAGAACGATATTCTCAACTGTCCATTTCATGCCCGTTAGCTGGCCAACGTTGGCGATAAAGAAATTGGCATACTTGAAATAGGCTAGTACTCCAAGATTGGCCACAAGAGCAGTGACAAGTATTACCTTCGCTCGTGAGGCAGATCTAAGCTGAGCATGACCGATGACGTAACCAAACCCGTAATTGACGATGATCGACGCCATCATCAGAACCACGAATATCGGATTCCACCAGCCATAGAAGAACAACGATGTAATAGTCAACCACAGGGCGGCCAGCCGGTGACTACTCCGCGCGAAAAGAAAATAGCCGGCCAATGTGAATGGCAAAAATCCAAAGATGAAAGCGTAGGAGTTGAAGAGCATGAAAAAAACCAAAAATATGCGAAATTGAAGAAGCAACTTGACTAACTGATGTGATCATCTCATCAAGAAAGTGTCTCTGATTCAGCAGAATTCAACATGAGCTTTTTTTCGCAAGATCCAAAATTGACTTTGCTCTCATATTCTATAGGTCTGAGCCAGGTCACAATATGCACCTTACTTGCACTTTTCCTCGTGTACCTTATTCTCATACTGCATCGGGCCGATGTAGTCGAACGTCGAGTAAAGTCTTGCATGAATGTAAGAGTTTAGCCAATCGATCGCCCCGCCCATTGCCTCTGCCACGGGCTTTAAACACTGACCCATGCAGCCACATCTGGACACCAACTACCTCCCGGGGGTGTAATTGCGTGCCGGCAGTAGGCCATCTACGAAGCAACTCAGCGTGGAATCGTTGACCTGACCGAAGCCTTCCTCGAGGATTCTCTGCGTCTGCTCTTGATACGACCGCAATTCATCCGGCGAAATCTGCAACAGACGCAGGGCCTCATCCCTGATCTCGCTGGCCGAGTAGTACTGTCGCGCACAGTTCGCATGCCAAGCCAGCGGGTTAAGATCAAGCGCTGCCTCGCGACCCACTGGTAGGACCGGAACACCTGCAGCAAGAGCCTCATACAGGGCGCTGGAACTGAGTGCAATTACTACCTGAGCCCGTACTAGCCATGAACTTATGTCGCCGGAGACGATTTCGAAATTCTGCGGCAGGCTTGATATACCGGCTGAACCCAGCATGCGCGCTGACGACATCGGGTGAGGCTTGAGGAAGAGCCTGATTTTAGGCTCAGCGGCGAATGCTTGAATCAGTTTCATCAATAACTCTGCCGCATCGCTCAACATCATGGGCAACGGAACGAAGATTCCGCTCTTTGCCGGCACCTCCGAACAGGGTGCTTGGCGCCACAAATGACGGTAGCGCAAGGCTGGTCCTGCAACCGTTAGACCTTCCGGTAGCCCTTCCCGTATCAGGACATCCCTAAAAAATGGCCCGTTGCATACGATTCGGTCGGGGAGCGGCGCAAATCCCGATTCGCCCTTCGTTACAAATAGACAAAGGATATTCGGCGGAAGTGCCCCATGCTGAAAACCTACGAGCCTCGTCTCAGGAAAAAATCTACGAAAGCCAAGTATCAAGGGCTTTTCTACGATCATATTCTCGAAACTGTCGATATATAAATCTACCAATAAGCCTTTTTCGGCAAGTCGACGCGGCAATCGGTAGCTCAGGATTGCTTGGAGCGAGCCAACGTCCCACGCATGAAAACGCCGGGCCTCGTCGAACAGTCGTGTGCAGTCTAAATTGACGAGGAAAGCGGTCCCCGCGGGCATGGAAATCTGTTGGCGTGCCTGCAAGAGCGTGAACCAATAATCAGATGGGCGATAATAGGCGTAAGGGTTGAGGAATTTCTGGTTGCTGTTGCGGAGCCAATTCCAAGCAGAACGATATGAGCGCCTGAGATTAAATAGTACGGGGATCGTAGTAACCGCATAGCCTTGGGTTTCTAACCACTTGCATAGCCCGGGCAGATACCGATCACGAAATAAACCATCCCGACTGAAGCAGGCTTCGTCGACCCAGGTACGCAGCAATATGTGCGGTTGCCGGTGCGGGCTCGCCGGCCTATCACGACAAATCTGAAGCAGAGCTCTTCCAAAGAACGTGGCGACACGTGCAACGGTCACAATTCTGGAGTGGACGCGTTGCGCGATCCGGCTCTTTCGTGCAACCCATTCCACGGACCATCCGTAGCGCAACGCAGTACTCGCGAGCGATTCCAGTACGGCCCAACTCTCGGCTATCACGCACAATGACCCCTTCTTGCTCTCAAGTACTGTCTGCCCAATTTGCAAGTAACAGCAATTAAGAAATAGTGGGCTCACCATGGTGTTGCGTTCAGACAAGCGCGATGCCCACCAGGCTATCGATCCATGTACTTTTCCTTGAGCGGTAATCAGGTTAAGAAATGGTTGACGCAATTGGTCGGCAGCCTGACTAATCAGCGGGCCAGTCACGATACGGCTAGTCAATGTGCCGAGACGCCTTTCCCAATCAAGCAGGCGAATGTAATTTGGGCAGAAGAAAAGATACCCCCCCCCCCTCCCTCCTTTAGCAGAAATTCCTTGGGTCGCCTCGACGATGAAGAGACGTGGCAAAGCAGAAGACTACCGGACATCTACGGACGTGTATAAGCCGGTGTCTAGCACTAAAAACAATCTTTTTAAATATTGGGAATCAAGCAATAGGCCGGAGAAAAAATCGGTTGTCATATTGCCATTTACTGGTGTGCAAAGATATCGATGTAGGTCTTGACGCCACCCGTAACTTCGGAGGTCTTCCTACCCCGAAAGGCTTCTCTGCGTAAGATATCTTCAATGGAAAATCCTGCTCCCTTGACAAGCGCGGAGATCTCGGGCTCCTTGTAGAATTCGTAGTATTCGGGACAATTGTTATAAACTTCCCGACGCACTTCCAAATTCCCCTCCCCCCAAAGCACAGAGAGGAAAAGTAATCCGCCTGGCTTCAATACTCGCTGCATTTGCCCCAATGCCAGTGGTGCGTCGTCACGCTTCACGTGGAGCAATGCGACACAACACCATATTGCATCAAACAGCGTGTCTTGCAGCGGGAGATTGCGCATATCGGCGCGCAACAGCGGTACTGCAACTTTGGTACGGGCTGTCTTCAATTGGCCAAATGACAAATCCACGCCGGTCATACTGCATCCTTGACTTGTGAAATAGGCAAGATCGCGCCCCGGCCCGCAAGCTATTTCCAGAATTTCAGGCACGGGAGCACGTTGCTTGGCCCTTTTGATAAAGTCTTGACGTAATTCAATCTGCCAAGGCTCAAACTTCTCCCATTCCTTGTCGTAAAGTTTGGAATTAACGTCATAAAAATCTAAAGAAATACGCGCAGTTCGATCTTTTTCAACAACATCTTTTAAAAGCATGTCGGGAATTCCATTTTCCAGCTGGTAACGCACCCCGCAGGCATCACATTGAAAGTGCCCCTCTGCCTCAGTTAGCGTGACCGACCCACAGCTTACGCATCTCATTTTTTCTCTAATAAGCAACATGATTTTTGTCTTTACTCTCGTTGATACAATTGTCTTATGTTATTCAGGTTATTTGCTGGTCTTGCTTGCCTCAGTTTGTAGTTCCACGTACCACGAATGCGCAGTCTCGAAGCCTTCACGCAGCACGGCGCTGTCGACACGATATGAAAGGAAGCGGAAGCCTGCCTCGTGGAGCAGCGTCAGATACTCTCGGTCAGGAGCCACCGAGCCTGCAGACAATCCATGGTGCTCGATGATGCGCACGCAATCCCGCACCATTTTGATTACCTTAGGATGTCGCACGTCACCAGGCACCCCCACCGCCATGGATATGTCGAAAATACCCAAGTAGATCATGTCCAGGTCGGGTGTCTGGGCGATTTTCTCCAGATTACCCATGCCAGCTTCGCCCTCAACCAGCACGCCAACAAACATTTCCTCGTTGGCGCGGCGCAACTTTTCAGCCAGATTGACGTCGGAGTAACCGTGATTGCGGGTGTAAGGCGAGAGGCCGCGGTTGCCATCGGGAAAGTACTTGGACGCCCGCACAATTCGTTGCGCCTCCTCCGGGGTCGCGACTTGCGAGACCAGCACGCACTGTGCCCCGATATCAAGGGCGTGAAGAATAGTCGGGTCGCTGCCTTCGCCCAAGCGAATGATCGGTGTGCATCCAGCGGACTCTGTCGCGTACAACTGCATTTCTGCCGTTTCGAACGAGGTCGGCCCGTGCTCCAAGTCAATGATGACAAAATCCAGTCCGGCCTGTCCGATAACATTTAGTGCCGAGGGCGAGGAAAGATTCGACCAAGTACCGAATACGGACCGCCCCGCCTTCAATTCAGATTTGATGTGATTTGGTGCCGTCATTTTTCTTCCTCGCGTCTAGCGTAACGTGGATAAAACTCGTCTTTTCTCATCGCGGCTTCGGCTTCGACGCGGTCAGGCTCCGTATCCACCGATATGCTCTGGTATGGGGACTTGACGGCACGAACCTTCACGCCATGTTCGACTGCCCGCAACAGTTCGACCTGCTCGGCAATTTCGTAGGGGGTCGGTGCCATTGCCTGAAATTGGAGCAGGAATTTCTTTCGAAAGGGCATGATCGCAACCTGCTTCAGCCTTGGTCCGACCCACTTCCACTCATTGGAAGGAACCGGGCTACGCGTCATAAATAGAATATCTTGCTTAAGATCGGTGACAACCTTCACCTCATTGGGATCACGCCACTCCGCTTCATTGGCATCGGCAACTAAAGTGATCAGTTGGATTGCCGGATCCTCCAGCATCGGACGCACCGCTAGGTCAATCATGCCAGGATGCACAAGCGGCTCATCACCTTGAACAACAACCACGATATCATCGTCGTCAAGCTGCTTCTGCCGGCAGGCTTCCGCAACGCGCAATCCCGGGCGCTCAATGTCCTTGCGTGTCATGTAGGCCTTGGCGCCGAACGCCTGCACAGTATCGAGAATTTCCTGATCGCAGGTGGCAATGAATACTTCGTCCACACTTTCTGCCAGCAGGCAGCGGCGGTAGACATGTTCGACCATGGGCATGCCAAGAATTTTCGCCAGAGGTTTCCCTGGTAAGCGCGAGGAGCCCATGCGTGCCGGTATGCCAATTACGACTTTCATGTTTCTCCTATCTGCTCAAGGTTGTGAGAAATCAATTGCTATCGGCACCAAATACGCGCTGAGATTCCACTACGCGAATTTGAGCCCTCAGAAAGAAAGATTAGGCTCATGAAACTCTCCATGCATCAAAGCGGTGATCAAGCTTGCTCCCGTCCTCCATCCCAACCAAATTGGTGAATTCCCGGTTGCTCTCGTAATACGCCAATGACAAATCCTTTGCATACAGCTGTTTATACTCATCCTGAATTTTCTCCACCACAGGGTAACGGCCCCTCAGATGCGAATCGACTTCCTCGTAAAACGGCTTGCAGCGATTGTCCTGAGGCTCGTCTACCCTGCGCAACCCTAGCTTTTGACGAATCATGTTGACGTAAGCAAAGTTCTGGTACTTCATGGTGTAGTAGGCATCATCAAGTGCGATCACAAACTTCGGTGAGGCAACTTTCTCAAAATGATCGATTTCCTGCAGCAAGTGATCCAGCACGTGCCAACTGTCAAAAAATCCAAAATCGGCGGTCAGCCCCATCTCTTTAAGGGCGGAAATTCCAACGTGGGGATCCGTGCTGTTGAACGGAATGAACGTCCATATCTTATGAATATCAACCTCCAATACCCGACACATAGCGTCTGAAATGACGGATCGGAGGTACGCCCCTTTACTGGCGTTAGTATCCCAGCTGAAAACCTTCCCACCATTCAAGGCAGCGTGAAGGAACAGGGCAAGGGAACTGGCGCCCGATCCGGTTTCAACAAGCGTCGGCGCCTGCTTCGGCAGGCTCTTAAGTATTCGCCACAAGGCGATACACTCGCTGTCTGGTATTCCATTAGCCCACCTCGGCAAAAGCCGTTTGCAAAAGATCAGGAAATCTTCTGGCCTGGCGCAGATGCTTTCCCTATCAGCAAAATAGAAATCGTACATATACTCGAACCTTCACTCAATGATAGTTAGTCGATTCGCGCAGACTAGCACGTGCAATTCGTTAGTTTCATACGCGGAGGTAGGGCGCTGCACATAAATTTCAATCCGGCAGACCGAATAAGCGGTCTTATTTTACAAGCGATTGGTTGCGTTCCGTGGGTACTCCTCGCGCATGCCCGGCCCCAAGAGCATAAACATGAGCCGGCCGCATCGGGAATGCGGCCTCATCATTACTGCCTGCCCTTGACGTAGAAGGGGTTTGTGAGCTCACCGAGCCCCTGGATGCGTGCAGTATATGTATCGCCATGCTGGATGAAGCGCATACCAACGGTATCAGGCGGATTCCCCGTCAACACGACATCCCAAGGTTCCAGTGTCATCCAGTGCGATAACCAGGACACGATTTTCGGCCACTGCCAGACCTGTTGGCTGGTGCGGCCACGTCGAATAACCTCGCCGTTCTGGACAGCCTCGATTAAACAGTCGCTAGCATCGAACTCAGTATCGATCCAAGGCCCCAGCGGACAGAAAGTATCCGATGCTTTCGAGCGCGCAAGATGATGGTCACGCGCTTCGACATTCTCGACAGATGCGTCATTGCCGATAGTAAATCCGAGAATCCCGTCGCGGACATTATCTTCACTGACGTTACGAAGGGTATGTTTTATGACCACGCCTAATTCGGCTTCACCCCACCATCTGAGGCCGGGAAAAGGATTGATTACGGAATCGCCTGGACCGCATACGCTGGTGCCAGGCTTGAGAAACACCAATGGCTCCATCATATCGGGCGTGTATCTATCTATGCCGGGAAAGTTTATGGCTATAGCGGGTACCTTGGTTGGCAAACACGGTGCAAGAAGTTTGACTGAGCCAAGCTTACCAACCAATTCACCGCGACTGGGCTTACCCAGCGGGTCCCCGATCAACCTGTAGACCAGGTCACCTTCCACACAGCCCGATTCGGCCGCGGAATTCGCATGTTTGTAGCGCACAAGTTTCAATTTAATGCCTTAAGTTTTCTATATGTAATTACGCAATAAGGGGAACAATGCCAATGCTAACTGACAACGGTTCGAGCTAGCGGTACCAAGAAATCAATATAAAACCAGCTTTCAGCTCAATTTTTCAAAAGCAAATCGACGAGACCTTTCACGCAATGGCTTTTCAACACAATTGAATACAAGCGTACTAACCGCAAGAACAAAAGAGAGAACAAAAAAATATGCCATTGCCGTTTCAGAAAAGGACAGAACAGGTGTGCTTATACCAGCAGAAATTGCTTCAGGTTTTTTTAAAATTACTCTAACGATCTGGTTGGCGGTCCATTCAATAGCTGAGTGACTCATATACAAACTATAGGAGATAGCCCCTAACAAGGTGAGCGGCTTCAAGTTCAGCACTGTTTGAAGGAGCCCCTTTTTTGAAGATACTAGAGAAAAAATCAAAAGCGCAGTTAGGAAAAATATTACTACGTCATATTCTTTGTTCATCTTGATCGCAAGAAAAATGACAAGAAGAGTGAATGCCAGCAAAGGTGCATAGCTCGGCAGAAGAACGTGTACCTTGTCTTTTATGTAGGCAACAAGGCATCCCAGGAAGAATCCGGTGAAGCACCGAAATAAATTATTAAATCCAAAAGTATTCTGGCTAATTAGCAAGAATAGTGAGATGAAGAAGAACGCTGCGAAGATATATTGCTTGAACCTGCTGAAGTAAACCGTTATCAGTGCAAAAGTGAAGTAAGTGTAAAACTCCACGCTTATAGACCAGGCGGGCCCATTGAAAGTTGATGCATTACCTGTTGGGCCAATAGCTTGAATCATAATTATTTGCTGGAAAAGTGCCACCAAGAAGTCCCCCCTAGGTGGCTTAGCGTTCGGACTTGAAATGCCAAGTTTTTGTTGCGCGATATATTTTGCAAGTTCGATGAAAAGAAAAACCATTAGAAATAGCGCGTGAACGGGATAGAGTCGTCAAAATCTTAAGAACTGAAATCGTAGAAGTTGCTTTGGGTTATTTATGTCGGTCGAGTAGGCCTTGTAGATAACAAACCCAGACAACACAAAAAACAATTCAACCATCAAATAGCCATTCCTGATTATTTCAATTTCAAAGCTTTGATTCCAATGCGGGATGTGCGCAATAACTATAAGTAGAGCGGCTAATCCCCTTAGGCTCTCTAACTCTTCAACCTTTGATCGACATTGGCGTAGCTCATGCGAGAGGTATGTGTTTCTAGACAAAGCGAAGCCTTTCGAGGTTCATCAGGGACCCGTCGGGCGGCACTTTGTATGGAGACACCTGGTAATGGATGGCTTATTCACTTCGCCAAAGACGGAGCCCACTGCCTGATACATGTGCAGCACCAGACAGGATGCGCGGGTCAAAGTGCTTGTGCATATAGAGAGATCCAACAATCCGACCCGGCGGCATTCGACCATCGGTTACGTGAGCCATGTAGAGTCTGAAAAGTTGAAATAAGCTAAAGTTGGCGACTACGGGGCCGGCGACAGCCCAATGCGCTCAATACTGTCAAGGTCGTGAGTCTGATTTTGATACAGTGTTCGAAAGCACATCGCCCGCATTGGATCTATTGACGCTATTCGCACGCTCGCGGATAACTCAACCAATCTCTTGTAGCTACTTGGGTAGTGCTCCGGATAGACATAACCCAAATATTCCGTAAAAAAAAGCTCACTGCCATTCGCGGCATCTTCCAGAATAGCGCGCTTCTGTGCGTTTCTCAGAAAATCCCTAGCTCCACGCGAATCCGTTGCTTCCCAATACAACACGTATTTGGAGTGCTCCGGGGGTAGTTCCACACGCGCCATCTTCTTGCCTGCCCCCTGAATCAAGGTCCCCGGGCTTGAGCGATGCGGGAGTCTGGAGTCAAAGTACACGGCAGAACCCGCCTTTACAGGCACCGTTATCTTCTTACCTACTTTGTGCTGGAATTCAGACGCTAGTTTCCAGAATACATAGTTGAAAAAGGGGTTGCCAAAATTCCGGAATGCGCGATGCCCCCCAACTAGCGCATCGATCCCCCCGCCAAATTCTAACGTGTTGTCTTGAAGAAAGACCCCCACTTTGCCAAACAAGTACCCCGATTCAAAGAGATATTGATTGGAAATGTCGGCCACTTCAGACCCACAATCCGGATGCCAACCGTCTTTTCGACCGTTCAGACCAAACGAATTGCATTGAATTTCAATATTGTTCACGTACGTGAAATCATCCCCGACGACCTCTTTCAATTTTCCGATGATTTTGGGGTTGAATTGCAGCGCATGAAGCTCCTTGTTCTCCAGAAAATACCTGATCGTTTCCATTGTCCTGGTGTGGCGCGAAAAATCCTTGGACAACTTAACCCGCAGCCTAGCGACTTCATCGCAGTCAAGGACATTTTCTATAAGTACAAACCCATTCTTGCGAAAGCTGTCGCTTGAGGTGAAATCAGGCATTTTTGAATATGACTGTCAAGTCTAATTAGAATGCTTTCCCTACTTCGTCGCTAATGTTCGAAACGAATAGGTTTGGCGCGATCCACCGCGGAACAGGAAGGGTGGGATCGTCAGGCGGCTCAATGGCGTCAATTCCTGCACCGAACGAAAGCCGACAGACAAAAGTGCCGCCTTGAATTTATACGGGTACCACGCGGAAACGTGTCCGCCACTTAACCTTTCCTTTTCGCTCTGCAGGCTCAAGAGCCATGCAAAGAATTCGTCCATTGGCAGGTCATTGACCTTTTGCTCGAATAAATCTGCGTCAAATGCCACGGGAGCATGATGATCCAGACCTTGTGCGTTCGTGACAAGCGCGCAACTAATGACTCCGGCAAAGGCAATATCCTTGCGTCCGCATAATTCGGGGTGACCTATCTGGCAGCAAATGGCAGGGTCAAACATGAATTGATTGAAGATATCCCGATTACCGAACCGCCATGAATCGTAGAGATACTTGCAGTCCGGCAGTTCAACCAGCAGCTTACCCCTCCGGCCTAAGATACGGTACGCTTCCTCAAGGAATCTTGCTGCGTTAATTTCGGGTAAGTGCTCCAGCGCGTGGGAGGTAAAGACCACGTTGACACTCGAATCATCGAAGGGCAATTCTAAAGTGTCATTAAAATTCATGCAAATGTCGGCATCAGCCATATCGATAGTAGTAAAGAGCGGGTTGACGCCGTAATTATTCCGCTCCCCGAATGCGACTTTTTTTCTGCTGGCCAAGACCTTATGAAGTCGGCCAAAAAAAGCTCGCTTATAGCGCCCTGCCTGTCTCCGTAAAGTGCGCACTATCATGCCCGGCTCCATAGATTGTCGGTGAAGCTCAACGGCGTAGATTCGAATCATGGGTACTGGAAGTGCGTCCGAATCTAAACGCATCGGTAAGCGAGGCGCGCGTGGACGCAACCAACCCGGGCATTGCATACACAGCCAGACCAATCACCGCCAAATACATCACAAACGCCCCTGACATCCGAACGACAGCATTCATTGTTTGTTCAAATACAGCACTTACCACCATCGCTGATGCTATTCCGGCAAGAACACAAATTCCCAAGCACACAAGTTGATACGACCAATCGAAGCGTATGCCCAAATACCTTGCGTTGATTATAGCAATCACCTGTACTTGTATCGTCTGCATGACCACCATTTTCGCCGCCATTCCAACTGACGCCAATCCCAACCCGGGAACGGCAGCATCGCCAGGAGCAAGGACAAAATAGGTGCCAATTAGGCTAGCAAGCATGAACCAGATTCCGGTTATCACCTGCATTTGTACGCGACCAGTCGCAAAGAACATAGTGCTCTCGATATGAGACTTGGTTTGCTGCACAGGATAGATCAGCATGATTGCCAGTACTAAAGCCCCCCTCCCGTAATCTGCCCCAACGAGCAACCTCAGAACGTCTTCAGCCCAGGGAATCAGAAACCCTGCTATAGCCGCGCTGATCATGTACAGGATTCGATCGACCTTGCGGTAGAGCATGGTAATGCGCTGCGTATCACCCCTGTGGTTCGCCTCTGCTATTTCCTTCCAAAGGGTGTTTTGAACGGATGCGGCGAAAATGACTGAAATTCCCGCGATCTGAGCGCTGACACCGTAGTAGGCTTGCTCCGTGTTGCCTCCAAAATGCTGAAGCAACCAGGGATCAGCAAACGAATATGCAAATCCAAGCCCTCCGTAGGGAATCAGCGGTAGGCAATATTTCGCAAACTCGTGAAAAATTATACGCATGGACTCTTCCGCGTCGTCCTCAGCTTTCCGCTCAAAATAAAGCCTTCGGAGTGCCACCCAGGAAGCCGCAACGTACTCCACTGCTATAGCGGCGAACACTAGGTGCAGCCCCAGGATTTCCCATTGCCAGAGCACGGCCACTACAATCAAATGGAGTAGGGCCACGCTGACGCCAACTGTCTGCACCCAACGTGTGGCGCGTTTCGATTCCCCTATCTGCAGCACCCCTGGCCAAAGACCGTTTTGAAGAAAGCTAGCTAGGAAGGCGAGGGCCGCAATGCCTCTTGCCTCACCCTTCCAAATCACTGCAAGCCAATTTCCAGGGATTAATATCCAAATAGCGATCAACGGCAATGTCAGTTGTATTGCCATCCAGCAGAAATAATAAGCAACGAACCTGCGGCTGCGCATATTTTGGGAAATAAATGTATAGAAGGCAGATGAACTACCCAAATCCAGCAATTGCCTGATTGCGATGGATATCCCAAGCAGAAACACCATCTTTCCATAAGCCTCGGGTCCAAGCCCCCTGGCGAGAAGCAGCCCCGTTACGAAGCTAAGGAAGGACTTAAGCGCATTTGCCGACAACGTAATGGCAAACCGGCCACGGATGGATGAAGCCCAGTTCAAAAAAACGACCTTACAAAGGACGACGTTGCGCCCACTGCCTTTTCACGACACACCACCTGCATATTGGCAGTATCCGTCAATGAGAAACTTCGGGCCGTGCAACTTGTCGAAGAACCTCCGCCAATTCTTCAATCGGGCGGGCAGTCACGCGTGAGTAGCAATGGCAGAATTGCTGACGCGCCACTTGAACGATTTCACTTTCCCACCACCCCGCGACATCGTCCCACACCTGCGTCATTTGCTGCGCCGCAGACTCAGGCGTCTCGTGAAAGATGCCCACTGTTTTCAGACTTTCGAACAACGGAACTGCACTGGCACGCAGTTCCCAATGCCGTGGATTCCAGAACATGATTGTGGGAACATTCATTGCAAGCGATTCCAGGAACGTGGTGGCGTTATATGTAGATATACTGAGTCGAGATTTTTTCACAAGTGACGCGATCGGCACCACACCATCATCCAGACGAATTTCTGGGAAGCGATCCTGCCACCGTTCCTTCTGGCAGTAATCATGATCCTGACTGAAAAGCCGCACCAACAACTGCCCCCTCAAGTTTTCGGGCAACGCAGACACGAACCGGCATTGTTCCTCGAAATAATCCAGCCACTGGGATGCGACCGGGACGCTGTACAAGTGGTAGCTATAGCGTGGTAGCGTCATTTCAATCATCAAGGCCCCGCCGTGCGGGTCGCATACCCATTCGCGATTAACCATTTTCAGGTTGCCCACGGATTTGATCCTTGGATTGCCCCCCCCTTCCCATCCCCACGATAAAAATGCATCGCCAATCGCGCATTCATGATCTTCCGAGAACCCCAAGAGCGCCACACCATAGGAGCCGCCATGCTGCCCTATGACCAATGGCGTACCGATCTCGACCCTCTCCGCTGCCCACGCCTTGAACACATCATCTGAGAGGAACGCATTGCTAGTAAATATCAAACTCGGCTTATTCGGCCAGCGCAGTTCTAGACAACGTGCTTGCAAATGGCGATAGCCTTCCAAGTACAGCGTTGGGATATGCTGCGGAATCATCGACCGCACGATAGCCGAAAACCCTTCATCCCCCGAACGCCGCATGCTCCAATCGCGCTTGTCCCAGTCCACCTGCACCTTCGGTGGCTGCAGAGATTTCCAGATCTTTGGAAACTGCCCTAAACACCACTGCACGCGCAAATCTTGTATCAGAGGTAAGTATGAGCTTATGAAGAAAACTTCATCATTTCGTACAAGCAGTTGCGAAATGATTGAAGCAATGCGCGCGAGTGTGCGTTTAAGACGACGCATTTTAGAGAGCACCGGCGGTGTGGTCGCGCGCGCACCAAATTGCTCGCGACACCCCAACTTTTCTGCTGGAACGCTAGTCCACCCCTGTATCAGTTGACTATAGATGGCCTCATTCCATGCGTCTTCGATGAAGAGCCGCCCAAAGTGCTCCATGTCATTAGGAATCGGCTGCTCGGGATAAAAATCCAGTACCCTTATGCCAACTATGGCGTTGCCTATCACTGCACGACTAATCATCGCCCAACGATCAAACAGCATTTGTACGAAGAAACCGAGCCACGGCCCTACCAGAATGCGCCAATACCGTAGAGAATGGCTTACTCCGTGAAGTGCATTGAGTTGCGCTGACAAGTCCTCAAGCAGTTCTTCGTAAAGATCCTGCAAATAGCAATAGTCCCGGTGAAGCTTCTCACGATCATCCCAGTGGTATGGCACCACTTCCGCATCCAGATCTTTCCACTTTGCTTTCCGGTTGTACAAGCGACACCACTCGCCAAGAAATAGAATCGGCTGATCCTCTGGCCATGTGCGCTCATCGGCGGTCGTGACCAGGATGCGGCTCACCAAACCGAACGCCCCCCGTCCATGACGATATTCTGGCCGTTCAAATAGGCTGAGGCATCGGAGCAGAGAAACTGCACCGCCGCACGGTACTCGTCCCGCTTCGCCATTCGACCCAGTGGGATCAGCGAAGTCAGGCGCTGGACAAATTCCTCACCCTGCCCGTTGAACACGCCCCCAGGTGAAAGCGCGTTCGCGCGTACGCCTCGGTCAGCCCAATAGGTCGCAAGGTAGCGCGTCAGCCCAACAAGTCCCGCCTTAATCACGGAGTAAGTCACCGGCTTTACCGGCTGCGCGTCCTCGGCCAGGCCTTGCTTGCGATACAGCCGTTGATCGGGGGAGAACACAGACAGGTCGGAGGCGATGTTGAGGATGACCCCGCCCTTGCCGTCGCTGGCCATGGCGCTGCCGAATACCTGACTGCACAGGAACGCCCCGGTCAGACCCACAGCCACCTGCAACTCCCATTGGTCGAGCGGAAAATTCTCCAGCCGGGAAGTCTCCAGTACACCCTGGTCGCCCGTCACCTTTGGGTCAATGGCAGCATTGTTGACCAGAATGTCGACCCGATGCCCGGCCGCGTGAAGTTCCCCGGCCACGACCCTGACCCCATCCGGGCTGGAAACATCCATAACCCGGGTAAGGATGCGCCCCGGATCGGCATTACGGGACAGCGAGGCGCGCGAGGATGCAAGACCGGTTTCGCCGATGTCCGTTAGAACGACGGTTGCGCCGCTTTCCAGCAGCGCGACAGCGTGCTCCAAGCCCAGCAACCCAGCTGCACCGGTGATGAGGGCCGTCCTACCCCCGAGGTCGAATTTCGCGTATGCCTTGTTCATTCTTTTGGGTTGTGTGTTCATGAGCGAACCTGCCCGCCATCGAGCGTCCATATCCCGCCGGTTGCAAATCCGGCGCGAGGCGACGCGAGATAGGCGACCAGCTCCGCGACCTCCTGCGGACTGCCCAGCCTGCCCAGTGCTACATTCTGCTCCAGCATCGCCGTCACAGCGCCTGCATCTTCGGCCAGTTTGCGCGACCAAGCCGAGCCGTCGAACAGGATATTTCCCGGCGCGACCGCATTGATGCGCACGCCCTGCCTGCCCAGTGGCCGGGCGATGCCGCGCACATAGGCATGCAACGCAGCTTTGGCCGAGGAATAGGTCACCGGAGCCCCTGGCACGACTTCGAGCCCGCAAATAGATGAGATGCAGATGATCGTGCCGCGCGATACCGCCAGCGCTCCCCGGGCTGCCTCGACCGCGTTGGTGCTGCTCCACAGGTTGAGCGCAAAGACCCGTTGCCATTCCTCGGGGGTTTCCTTGCCGGGCGGCACCGAACGGCCGCTGCCCACATTGCAGACCAGCACGTCGAGGTGGCCCAGCACTGCCACCGCCGTCGCAACGACTCTTCGCGCCTCCTCGGGCCTGGTCATGTCGCCGGCCAATGCGACGGCCCCCGGCAACTCGGCGGCGCTCGCTTCTAGGCCGGCGGCATTGCGGCCGTTGAGCGCAACGCGGCAGCCTTCGCTGTGCAGCACTGCGGCAATAGTCCGCCCGATGCCCCGTGAGGACCCGGTTACCAGGACCGTCTTGCCGGCAAGATCAAGCTGCATGTCGGGTCACCCAGTCCAGTGCCATGTCACGATACCGGTCCAGCGCTCCGATATGATCACCATCGGCAGCACGAGCCGTCTGGAGAATGTAGTTGCCGCGATAGTCGATCCGTCCAAGAAGCGCGAACACGCTTTCGAAGTCGGCGTTTCCGGTGCCCAGCGGCACAGTGGTTCCGCCAAGAACGCGATCCTTGACGTGAACATTGACGATGCGATGTCCGTAAACGGCAAATTCGTCGTCCGGGCTGAAGCCCAGTGCAGCGCTGTTGCCGATGTCATAGTTGATGCCGAATGATGCCGGATGGAGGCGCCCGATGAAACGAGCCAGTTCCGCCGGCGCGAAATCGCACTCGAAGATCACGCGCAGGCGGCGCCCGGCAAGAAAACCGGCATGACTTTGCAGAAACTCCACCAGCACATCTTCCTGCATGGGATTCTCAAGCCTGCCATTGTCCACTAGAGGCACCACGATCATCGCAATACCGACCGCGCCGCACGCCCCTGCCACCGCGAGGAAATCCCGTTTCAGTTCCACTTGCTGCGTTCCGGAAGCCTTCCAGAAAGGCGCCTGCATGAAGCAATCACCGGTGAGGGAGGGAATTCCGAAGTTGTGGCGCTGGCACAATTCCCTGATCTCCGACTGGCCTTGTGCGTGCATGAGCGGATTTTCGTATAACCGATCCTGATCCAGTGTCCATTCCATCATCCGAAAGCCATGTCGCGCGCCAACCGGAAACTCTTCCTGCCAGCAGGCCCACGGAAATATCTGTACTCGCCCCTCGAACATCGGCGACAGGCGGCCCTGCATGAAGCCGATACGACCAATCACTTCGACTTGAATCGATAAGGTGTTGGCACATCAGCGCTCACTGCCGGATCTTGTGCGGCCTCCCAAGTCTGTATTTGCTTGACGATATCAACCTTGGTATTTTCGCTCCAGCGCTGAATGATCTTGCCAAATATCTCACCGACTCTGCCTGTGCCAATAGGATTCCCGTTGAGTGAAGTAACAGGTAGCATGCAAAACGGTGTTCCTGTCATGAAGGCTTCATCAGCGGTATAAACGTCGTATGGGTCGATATTCCTTTCGATAACTGGGATGCCGAGTTGCGGGCAGAGATTCTCCATCACGTAGGCACGGGAAACGCCACGCAGAATATTGCGCCCTTCAGGGGTGATAACCGTACCGTCCTTAATGATAAAAAAATTGTCGCCTGTACCTTCAGCGACAAATCCATCGGGGTCCAGCAAGAGCGCCCAGTTGTTATCGCCCTCAATCTGCCCAGCTTCAATATTCGCCATCAAATAATGAATTCGGCTGCGATTCTTGACTTTTGGATCCAGCAGGACTGCGGGAATGGCACGTTGCGATGTAATGACCGCATTGATGCCAGTTTCAAATAGTTTTCCCATGCTGGCGACCGTCCAGCGTAGCGGGAAGTCAGCAATGATGACATTCGGCCCTTTATGCAGGCCCTCGATACCTTGATAGATGCCAAGTAGACCACGGGAGACGTCAATCATCAGCCTGTGTTCATCGTCTGCTGCGAATAAATGGTCGTTTGCTTCAATAGTTTCGTAACAGGCCCGTTCCATTTCTTCCTGCGTCATCTGCAAAGGAATCCGCAGAATCTTGACCCCCGCATACAAGCGATGGATGTGTTCCCGTAACTTGAATTGCTTCTTATTAAATGAACGCGTCATCTCGAAGACCATGTCGCCAAACATTAACGCAGAGTCGTAGATAGATATCTTCGCTTCAGTCTCAGGCACAAGCTTTCCATTGAAATAGACGACGCGACTATTGCTCATTTGGGAGAGTCCTTACGTATGCGGTCATATTGGGCGGTCAATTGGGTCGTTTCACCGGTTGATAAACCTCGTCATACCAGCGGATAATGTCCGTGATATGGAACTTAGGATTTTTCGGATAGAGATATTCATAGAGTTGGCGCATGAATTCATACTGCTCCTGTGTGTTGACGTCCAACACCAGATCCGGCCGCCTAAATTCCTGAGGGCACTTCACGGTACTAACAGGACACCATTCCGCATCCACTACTTGTCGGGTGCTGTAGTCGAAGAAGTTAAGATGGACGTGTTCGCGCTGTCGAAGGTCACTATGTCGTTCTCTGGCTTCCGCTAATAAGGAAAAATCAAACATCTCGGCACCTATCCCATCAGGGTAGCCGGAGTCGCCGATCACCGACAGGTTGGAAGAAAACCCTCGATGCTCCAACGACAGATGATGATCGATGATTCGATCGATCTCCGATGGTTCCGGAGTTGGGTTATCCGCTGGTAGGCGACCAACAATATCCGCCCTAGACCAGAGGGCCGCTTGATAGTAACGTTCGACAAGATCATTTTCAGACCCGGCAAATACCTGCACCCCATAACGCTCCCCGAGTGACCTCAGAATGGCGTCCCTGTCTGTTTCAGGAATTGCCAGCACTATATCGTCGAGCCGCAAACAACGCTGTACGCGCTCCAGAATGCGCCCCACCAACGGAGCGCCCGCCAAATCCATCATCGATTTTCCCGGCAATCGCGTTGAACCCATGCGGGCCTGAATAATCAAGACAACGCGTTTTGTCATTTCTAATTACTCAACGAGTGGATAAGTAATATGCAGGCTATCTAGCCTAGAAACAAACTCTGGCGCGCGAAGTAATGACCAACTGTACCGATTGTAGTTATTCGTGCTCTTGTTGAAAATTTCGTCTGCAGTGCGTTTATTGACGTGGGTATCTTTCTTTGCCTCGATTATTAGCGATGTAAGGGGATCGCGATCAAAACCGGTAACCCTAAAGTTGATTTCATATTTACCATCAACCAAACGGTGAACCAATCCATTCTTTGAATAAAATTCTTGATTGAAATTCTGCCACTTCTTCTCAAGACCCGCCACATGAAGCGGTTCTTGCATTTCATCAATCTCAGAATCGTTAAACTCCGCCTTTCGTGAAGAATACCCGAGCTTGGTTAACATAATGTCGAGCATTGAATAATCGTAGCAATATAAATGCGCGTACCCGGCGATAAATGTCTGTAAATTTCTATCGAAGAGGGCTGTATCCTGGCCGGGAGAGACGACAAAATTCATCATCATGCCCCCAAGTCCGAGGTCTGTCCTCAGCGACTCATCTTCATTTTTTGCCTGCCGAAAGAAATTCTCATCTTTATTGACATAAGCCTTGGCCACGATTTCCAAATCTGGAGTAAGAAGCCTTAAAACCCCACCTGGCCGGAGAATACGATTTATTTCCGAAAGCACAATTGGAAGTCGTGTATGGGGGATATGCTCGAAAACATGTGAACAAAACACAATGTCGCACGATTCATCTGGCAGTTTTATGTTTGCCGCATCACCCGCAATTGCGGTATCAGTACTTTCCGCCAGTTTATGGTCAAGGGTATGCCAACCAGCCTTGCTCCATATAGGGCTTGCGCCAAGATTCAGTTTTATTGACACTATAAACCCTATGTTAAGAAGATGAATTGGGTACCGACTATTTTGTCATTCCACGAAATTGTAGAGCGCTGTCGTCTTTTCACCGATCTGTCCGGCAAGACGCGCGTTGAAATATTTACCGTCTAACTATCTTGAGTCCTGTAAGGAAATTAGAGCCATTCCCACATGTTGAAAGATTGTGGCTGATTAGCAAGAAGTGCGAGGCTTTGGCTCGCCAATACTATGACTTGTTCAATGAGATCTTGATTCAAAATTTGCCTGATCGAGCAAGATCAGTGCTTCAATCCGATGATGGTAAATTTCAGTTAAAGACTTGGTCATAGGTTTCCCTCCAGCCTTTCCAGTGCCACCCAAAAGCCCTCCCCGCCATTCTTGTGCCCCTGCCAGATTTCTGGAATGAAGGATGCGCGCGGGCATCCAGCTTCGAGAGTCCTGCCCAGACGGACGAAGTCTATGTCACCTTCGCCGATCTGCAATCCCTCGCCGTTGAGGCCGGCAGCGTCGCCCAGATGAAGGTGCGCGGAGTAAGGCGCCACCCTGGCGCAGAACTCGTAGAAATCCAGTCCAAGGTGATTACAGGTCAGACGACTGTGAGAAATGTCAAAGCACATGCGCAAGCCAAGCTTGCCGCACCATTCGACGATTTCCTCAATTTTTACAAACAGGTTCTGGTAGCGCTGTCCGCCAAAATGCCAAGGGAAAGGCGCCATTGTCTGAGGAATGAGCTCCACCCCTTCGAGGTCCAGTTGCTCCAGGCTGGCAGCGAAGCGATGATAATAATCAGCTATAACCTCCGCTGGGAGTGGTGCGTCCATGGTGAAACCGCCTATATTTGCCACGATGAGCGGTCGCGCAGTCCTCGGGAAGAATCGCTTCAGGTCACGGGTGATGTCGATGACGCGCTGTGTCTCGCTGAGGGACTGGCGGCGATAGGCTTCGTCTGGCGAGGCGAGGTCCATGAGCCGGCTGCCGGCGAAAAGCTCCGGTGCGTGTACCACGAGACCGAACGGGTAGGTGCCCTGCAGGTAATCGCCCGGGTTGAGCTCCATGTCAGTGTAGGACAGGTGGAACTCGAACAAGTCGGGCTGGATACGCTGCCGGTATTCCTGAAAATCATGGTAGCGCACCGGCACACCCCAGGGGCGGCGGAACAAGTAAGGGCGCGGCTCGATCCGTTCGTCCTGCAAATCGGAGGGAAAGAAGAAATCCTCATCCGCCAAGTCGCGCTGCAGCTTGCGGCCTATCAGTTGGTCATAGCGCTGCGGCGACAACCCCTGGCCTGGGCTGCGCACCTTGATGTGCTCGGCCCGCAGCACCGTGCCCTTGCGCAGGGCCGATGCGGCCACCAGGCTCTTGCTAAGGTTTTCGCGGTTAATCATCTCCCCCTGCGAGAGCCTGCGTTCCTGCCCGTCACCCAAGGCCTGCTCGATCTCGCGAATGCCTTCGACCATGCGCTTGAACTCGGAGTGCTCAAGGCTGGCCGCATGGTCCGGCCCCTCCATAGTCCGATCCAGCGTGTAATGCCGCTCGATCACGCAGGCACCCAGCGCCACTGCCGCCAGCGACACCGCCGTGCCACGCTCGTGCCCGGAATAGCCAACCAACCCATGGATTCCCCGCATTTTCTCCATCCAATGGAGCTGGATATCGTGCAGAGGTGCGGGATAGGTGCTGTTGCAATGGAGCAGCACGAAGCGTGCGCCGCGCCGGTTAAGGAAGTCCACCGTCGCCCGCACCTCTTCGCGTCGGCTCATGCCAGTCGACAGGATGAGCGGCTTGCCGGTGGCGCATAGCCTGTCCAGCAGGGGCAAGTTGGTCAGATCGGCGGAGGCAACCTTGTAGGCAGGAACTGCCATGTCCTCCAGCACCTCCACGCTACGCGCATCCCAAGGGGTGCACAGGTAAAGTATGCCCTTTGCGGAACAGTACGCCGCGAGCCGGTGATGTTCATCCACCGAAAGCTCGAAGCGCCTAAGAAGATCCAGGACATACTCCGTACCCAGGTCCTCACCATCTTTACGCAAGGTGCGCTGCCGATATACTTCGTCAAGGTGCCGCATCTGGAATTTGGCACAGTCGGCACCGCTACTCACAACGTAGTCGAGCATCTGAATGGCACGATCAAAACTGCCATTGTGATTGTTGCCGATTTCGGCAATGACGAAAACGCGGTCGCCACCAATTTCGTGAGTTCCAATCGTAAGCTTCATTCAGGTTTCGATTCCACGTTATTTCTACCTTCTCGTGCCGACCAGGTTTGCAATCCATCCGGTTCGAATCGAAAAGGCCGCAACTTCAGCCCTGACGCCTCCAAATGCTGCATCAATTCAAGCTTTCTGAACGGCGGCACATAAAACAGGAAGTACCCCCCGCCCCCCGCGCCTAGCAGCTTTCCGCCAATTGCGCCGTGTTGCAAGGCATTTTCGTAGATTTCGTCCAGTGCGCCGTTCGAAATGCGGCTGCTAAACTGACGCTTGAATTGCCACGCTTGATGCAGTGACTGACCAAACAGCAGCAGGTGGCCACGTAGAAGGTAATTGCGCATCTTGTAGGTCAGCTCGACATTCGTTTGTACTTGCTTGCGAACATGCTCCTTCTGCATCTGCTGCCGCTGATCCTCGTGGATATTGCCGGAATCATGACCCTCCCCCGTATGGCACAGTATCAGACTCTCTTCCAGTTCAAGAAGTACATCCGGAGGGATGCGCAACGGATGCACAATGTTCTGATCCATGCGGAATTCCATAAAGTTGAATCCCCCGAATACCGTGGCATATTGGTCCTGCCAGCCTCCAGCCACACCCAGGTATAGGCGCTCCGCCTGAAAGGCCAACTCGGCCAGTTCATGCAAGTCCCAATGATCGCGCCGGAACTGATTGAAACACCCCAGCACCGCAGCAGATACGACCGCCGATCCGCCAAGCCCGGAGTTCATCGGGTAATCGGATTGAAGGTAAAGCTCAAAACCGAAGTCGGGATGCACCGTCTTGAGGAGCGCCTGGATGAGGCCGAACTTACCTTTCTGGCCGAGCGCACCTTGAAGATCTTCTGCGCGAAGAGAATCAGCCAAATCGAGCGAGCAAATTAGGATCTTTTCGTCCCTGCGCATGCGCAAGGTGGCGTGGCTGTAGGCAGCAATGGTTGTATTTATTACGGCCCCGCCCTCATTGGCGAAAAAGTGCGTAAGGTCCGACCCACCCCCGCCGAAGCTTATTCGCACCGGGGAGCGAGCGCGTGCATAGGTCTGCTCTTCTGCTTGTCGTGGCAGATGGTCGCGACTGACAATTGCTGTCAAACGCCTTTGTGCGTCAAGTAGCGGTATCAACCGAATACGATGATCCAGTTGTTTCAGCAGGCTTTCACGCGGGGTCGCGGAGTCCGCCCAGACAAATTCCGGATTCGCGCAAAGCTTTATTATGTCATCCAGAGAAGCACCCGCCAGCAACTTGCGGCGAATATCACCATCGGTTGCCAATCCGGTTACCGTCCCACTCTCGTCCGTCGTGAGTACGAGTCCGTGGTGATTGCCCTCGATCCGAAGAAGCGCCTCACGCAAAGTGGCCCTCTCGTGAATTTGAAAATTATCCAAAACTACAAGACCTCGCTTCTTCCGGATTCGATCCAGCGACAGAACCGGTGATAGTCTTCGGGAACGCCAATATCGATGAAATCAGTCTCCAGTAGAACGGCATGCAACCGACCGGAACGCACCAGCTCCGGAAACAGGTTCTGCTCGAGAGAAAATGGCCCTCCTTTCCAAGCATCGAACTGGCTGGCTTCAAGATGATATAGCCCTGCATTGATCCAGCCCACACCTTGGCTGTCCTTCTTCTCGCTAAAGGAAACTATTTTACTGCCTTCTACTGCAACGCTCCCGTAACGTCCGGTATTTCCGACACTTATAATTGCCATTGCGGGCATGGGCGCATCTGCAACGCGGGCTATCCCAGATCCCAGCCATGTATCGGCATTGGCGACGAGAAATGATCCGGACAGGCTTCGCTGCTGAATCGCGTGCGCAATGGCCCCCCCCGTCCCCAAGGGTTGATTTTCAGTTACTGTGCTTATACGACATTCGCCGAACTCACCCTGATCGAGCAAGGCATTCAGATAGGCCTCGATCATTTTCGACTGATGGTGGAGCAGAAAGACGAGGTCATTCACGCCTTGCAGGCGCCACTGCTGAATCAAATATCGTAGGTAGGGGTGACCCACAACGGGGGCCAATGGTTTTGGCACTTCGGAAACTACGGCTCGAAGCCTGGTACCAAATCCTCCTGCAAGTACTAGCAATGGTTTCATCTTCAGGGCTAAGCTTGCCTAATTCGTCGGGCATTCGATAAGTGCCTGTCCATAACCCGCACACCCACCTAATGCCCACGCCTTGCTGCCAAGTCGACATAAAACGCTCTCAATGCCTCATAAAGCAAATCCGCGGTAAAGTACTTTTCTACCCGAGCCCTTGAAGCCAATCGCATGCTGGCATACCCGTCCGTATTCTCAAGGAAATTCTGCATGGCCTCTGCTAGCGAATCAACATCTCCAGCAGGAAACAGCACCCCGGTATTGCCATCTTCGATGGAGTCTACCAAGCCCGAGATATTTGACCCGACCGTAGGCACTCCCAAGGCGGCCGCGTCGATTACTATGGACCCGAACCCTTCCTTGTAACTTGGCAGACACAGCAGATCACTGGCAGCCAAATAGACTTCGTGATCCTCTACCCGTCTATTAACATCGATTACCTTATCGAAAAGGTGGGGCCGTGATGCGCGCAATGTCTCGAGTTCCCCTTCTGATTCGTCGGGTCCAACAAATAGCAGCCTCGCCTCTGGTTCCCTCGCACTAACCAAGGAAAATGCCTTAAGAATATCGATAGCACCCTTATCCTTTGTTTTCCTCGCAAGAAATATGAAAACGAAATTTGACGAAGTCAACCCCAGCTCACTGCGCAATTGACTGACGCGACGATCCAGGGCTGGCAGATTAAATTTTTCAATTTCGACTCCTGAAAGCGAACCCTTTAGCAACACAGGCAGAGGTTTCCCCGCATGCGAAATCTTGTGCTCAAACAGGAACTTTGATTGAGACGGGCTATCAGTCAAGCAAATCGTATTCAGCAAGTTGGTGATTCGGTCAGACAGGTAATAAATTACCCACGGAAGCCCCTTTTTTGTGGCCCAGTATTGGCCGGTAAAAGTATTGATACGAACGGGAACCCTACAGATAAATGCTGCGATCGCGGTCAAAAGTGCCGCTTTGTGCATGATCGAATGCACGATATCTGGTCGGTACTCACGAAACAGACGACAAAGTGAAATTAACGAAAGCAAATCCGAAAGAAGTCCTATCTTTCTCTTAATTTCAATATCGACCCACTTCACGCCTGGATATATATCCCTATAGGCAGACACATCCTCACCCGCAACACATACTTCGAAATCACGTGGCAGGCGCTTCAGCGTACTTCCAAGGTGCCATTGCACAACATATGACGCCGTGACTACTCTAACAATCCGCAATTTCGCCGCCATATTGAAGTCTGCCTGGGGCCGCTACTACTGGAGAAATCCAGAAGCGCGATACCAGGCGATTGAACGAGCCAGCCCGCGCCTAACGCCATAACGCGTGAGGTTCCCGATATCGGCCAAGAGCCTCTGGTTTGAAAACTGAACATCTCTTGTCATAGCCCGGATTCGCTGCCTAGACAGCGGCAATCTAGTGCCGAATCTATTTGCCAGAATGTCACACATCAACCCCACCAACATTCCAAGGGCACGCGGCAGCTTTAAGAGCATTGGACGAGCGTTCAAGTGCGTACATATTTCATTCACTAACGACGCAAGTGCCAATGGCTCATCGGACACGACATACGTCTTGCCTCTGCAAGCTCTGTTCTCAGCCACTTGTATCAAAGTATGCACAAAATCCTTAACGTAAAGAAAATTTGTGAAATTTTTCCCATCGCCGATCAGGAAAAAACGCCTTCGCCCAATCGCTTTCACCAATTCAACAACACTTCCTTCATGGTATTCACCGAAAATCTGCGTCGGCCTAAGTATGGTGAAGTCCAGTCCACTCTCGCCCAATTCGTAGAGCAATCTTTCCGCACGGAGCTTGCTGCGACCGTATTCCGTCTTAGGTGGCCCGGTTAATTCGTCGATGATTCCTTTGTCCACCCCATTATCACAAGCGTGCACGCTGCTCACATAGATGATCCGCACCCCCGCCTTTAGCACCTGCGATGCCAAACGGCCGGTTGCACCGACGTTGAGGTTTTCTAGGCGGCTCCTTGTTTCCGCGTCGGAGCCGAGTCCGGCATAACCGGCCAAATGAAAAACTGTGTCGACCCCGACCAAGTGACTCTCTATATTTTCTTTCGTGAGATCGCACCTGACCCAATGGATCGACTTGTTGGACTCAGAACGCTCACTCTCAGGGTATTTTGAGAAATACAGGGCAGTCGTTGTTATTCCAAGCTCCGAAAGTTCCTCGAGCAGGTGCGTTCCAACAAAACCGCTGGCCCCCGTGACTAGCGCTCTTTTCATCTTCCGCAGATTCCCCAGCCGCAGTTTCGTGGACACTTGCCATGAATCTTCATGAAGACGAATTGACTCACTGAAATAAATCCCTTGGACACAGAAAAATGGGGCGGCCTTCCAGGGCGCGCACAACCGCTCGGCTGTCGGAACGCTGGTTGAGCGCACAACCTTGTTCACGGTGCTGTCCAAGATAAAAGACGCCAGTGCGGAATCGGCGCTGAGTGGCTTTAGCCGCGTGCTCAATCGGATCGAGGCTCAAAAGCCACTGTCGACGACTTACGATCAGGGTCGGGAAATGGCCGAGCACCAACGTCTGACTGAGGCCGCCGGGGTGAAAGTGTACTTTGCCGATCTGCACAGCCCGTGGCAACGCGGCATCAACGAGAACACCAATGGATTGCTGCGACAGTACCTGCCCAAGGGTACCGACTTGAGCGGGTACACTCAGGCGCGACTCGATGCCATTGCCTGGCCACTGAACACCAGACCACGCAAGTCGATGAGCTTCCGCTGTCCGGCTGAATGGTTCAGCCCGGACGCTTTCGATTTCAAGCAGCATCACGCTTCACTTTTTGCACTTGGTCATTAAAACCGCCCAGCGTTTCCTTAACGGCTCCGTCGACTACCACGACAGGACATTATGTCGCCCGCCGCAAAGAGTAGCCAAGCCAATACCTACGCTGACCGATGCGACCAATAGTGACTGTGTAACCCGATCTAAGTTACTACTCTTCATATGATAATCCGCCAAAGCCGCTAGATTTCGCGTCGATTAGCTCGAATCGAGCATTCGCAAATCGGCAAGAAACAAGACGTAACTCTGAGCACTTGTTCCCAAGTGCTATTACTTGGTTGAGCGCCCAATATGCGAGTAACTCTTGAGAATCGCCAAACGCTCCGACTGTCGAGGATCAATCTTAAGCCTCCTGATAGCCTCGTGGATAAAGGCCAAAATAATAGCTAATACCGCAGCCACCAGGAAAGACACCATCACGATTATCGCTCGTTTGGGCTGGGATTTACGATTCGGCTCAATTGCCTTATCCAGCACTTGGATTATGGAGGCGTCCTTGGCTTCGTCAATCTTAGCCACCTCATACTGCTTGGCCAGCAAGTCATATATCGTTTCGTAGTATTTCATTTCACGCAGGCGCCCGAGATTGTCGAGACCACTACTGACCCCATTGTTTGTCGGCTCGAGTGTTGTGACTGAAGAAGTGCCCTCTACACGAGCGAGCTCGCGTTTGAGTGCCAGCAATTCCTCCTGATTCTTCTGCAGGTCCGGATTTAGATTCGTAGCAAATGCGCGCATCGCTCCAATCTGGACCTCTTTCACGGATATCTGCCCCCGTAAGCGTGCGGTCAATTCCACCATCGCTCGTCCTTGGGAATCGACATTTGCCAACCCCCCCTTTTCCAGGTCGCTCCTGGTGGCTCTCTCAGCCGCGATTAGACTTGCCTTGGCCTGCGCAAGCTGCCTTTCAAAGAAGAGGCGGCGTTGCGAGGCCTCCGTAACCGCCAACACACTTGTCAGTTTCATCAACTCATCGACGTAAGCATTCGCAATATCTGCCGCGCGCTTGGGATCCCTGTCATTAACATCGATTGAAATGATTCCGTCCTTCCCGGAAAATATCATCGTACTCGCGTCAAGCACCTGCCTCGCATCACTCTTGAATTTCTGGTCATATACCTTTTCAAGCCCAAACCGAGTAATAAGATTTTCAGCAATGACGCGGCTCTTCAGCATTCCTATATAGAGGTCGTTAGGGTTCTTGATGCCCGCAATGCTGCCCGCCAAACCGCCTAGTCCGCCACCCAGCTGGTTTAGCAACGCGGACGCAGTGGACGCACTTTGCTGGGGCGGCAGAATACGGACATTCGCAGTGTAAATATTGGGCAGCAATAGTGAAATTGCGGCGGCAATCATTGCTGCAATCAGGGGCATGCCAATGACGAGTTTCCTGTGCTTCGCAAGTACGATTGCGAGATCGAGCAGGCTTATTTCATCCCGTTCAACATTGAGCATGCCCCAATCAGTCTGCGCGGCTTCTTGTCGAGAACTAGCGGAAGATTCGTTTGACATTAACGCAACACTTTGATTGCCGCTGCACCAAGTCCGAATTGATAGAGGATCTGGCCCCAGTCCTTTAGCGTCTTCGTCCAAGTTGTACGATCGAAATCTTCCGGTACAACGATCGCATCCCCGGGCATCAATTTCACGCTTTCAAAACTCCCGCCTATCCACCCGGACTGGCCTTTGCTGACTACTGAGCCGTCAGCTCTCAGAATATAAGTTGAACCAGAGTTGGCGAATTGCGTAACGCCACCCGCTTGGGCAAGGTAGTCGGATACGCGTTGATCTGGCCTGTGAACAAATGACCCTTCGTTGTAAACCGCCCCATAGACGCTGACCGTTGAAGGGCGCGAGGGAATTTGAAGTCGATCCCCATTTTCCAGCGGCAAGTCAGGGATATCGGCTAAGGTAGCATGCACAGGCGGCTTGAGAATGATCCTTCCGCTCGCCTTGAGTTGGCGAAGTCGAGCGAGCACGGCTTGCTGCGATGCTGCCTGCTGCTTAACCGCCTCAGCATCGGTCAATCCCGTTTGCGA
>CANJXQ010000034.1 GCA_947478805.1 Betaproteobacteria bacterium
GCGGTACGGACCATGGTTGGCAAGGAAGCAGAAATCAAGCGCATGATTGCCGAAGGCCGGACGATCAAGGAAATCCTCACGAGC
Organism: Betaproteobacteria bacterium; assembly: GCA_947478805.1. GTDB lineage: Bacteria > Pseudomonadota > Gammaproteobacteria > Burkholderiales > SG8-39 > CAIYPG01. The sequence continues at coordinate 85 of CANJXQ010000034.1, forward strand.
CACACCGAGTTCTGACCATGCATGAATCCAGGGTGACGCTGTCCCTGTACCCACCATTTTCGACCTCCGAAGACCTGAGCGACACCCTCTTCAAGCTGGCCTTCCAGAGCAGACCCTACGGGGACTTGGTTCGGGAGGTCCGCATCTGGCGCAGTGGAGCGATAGCCAACCTGCCGTTGCGGGAGGCCCTGCGCATGCCAGACTACCTAGACCCCGCCTGCAAGGGTGCGCTGGCAGAATTGTTGGAGCGCATTGTCGAATTGTCGGTACAGTCGCCCTTTGACGGCGCAGCCCTGCAACCAGACGACGCGAGCCACGTGCTCATTTGGGACCAGCCCATGGGCCTCGCGGGGCGCGAAGCTATCCCAGTGCTCGGCGCGATGTACCACGCAGGCCGCGCGCTCTTCATCGACCCCGCGAAATGCACTGGCGATGCCGGAACGCTCCAGCACCTTCTGTACACAATGGATACCGAAAGTGAGAGGCAACGATCATCCAGCTATGAGCGCTTCATCGAAGCGACCACGCGCTGTTGGCGCCGCCGACATAACGCCTACATGTTTGCACCCGGCCCCACGTTGCTCAGCGGAATCGACAGGACCGCATTCGATGATGGAGTCAGAATCGTCTGCAACTCGGTAGTGACTTCGAGTTCACTGACAACCCGCCTGCGACCTGATTTTATCTGCATTGCAGATGACTTCCTTCATGCCGGAGCCATCCTATATGCTGGAGAATTCCGCAAGGCGCTGTGCGATGCGATGCTGTCGACAGAGGCCTACTTGATTTGCCGTGCGGCACACCAGCGGCTGTTCGAGTTCACCCTACCAGAATCCGTTCGTCATAGAATTGTCGGGGTTCCTTGCGAGACACACCTACCGCATCCGAACCTTGATCTTGTTCGTACTTTTTGCGTCAAAGACTTCGGCAACATCCTGACGATGTTCATGCTGCCACTCGCCACAACATTTTCCAATAGCATCTTCGCCATCGGTTGCGATGGCCGGGCACCTGGAGAGCAACAAAAAGTCTGGGCCTATGCAGCCGAACTCCCGATCGAAAGCAAGCGCTGGTCGTTGTACGCTGCACATCCTGCGCAAAGTGGGCTATCTGGTCCCGAATTTGTAAGTCACCACGAAGAAAACGTTGATTTATTGTGCAACCTGACAGAATCCTCGTCAAAAAAAGTCTACTCCTTGACACCCAGTCATATCCCAGCATTTCGCGAGCGAACCATTTCACGACGCCGACTTCATTTCCTAAAGCTCCGTCAGAAGTGGATAGGGGCCTAAAGCTTCAAAGTGTAACAAGTGCTTATTCCGTCGTAGCCAGTACTTTTGCGAGCGCAGAACACAACCAAATGACACTTTTCTCGGTGAGTTCTAGATGGAACGGCAGCCCCAGCATGCGCGGTCCGAGTCGTCGTACAGTCGAAAGGTCGCATGTTGCCACGCTTGCACAGGCGGGATGATCGGGCAACAGAGGCAGGTACCATCTCCGCGTTTCTATGTTCATGTCGGCAAGAGCAAGCATTACGCTGTCGCGGCTCGTTTCGGTCGGTAACGCCACCTGCATGATGGTGTAGGAGCCATTCCTCGGTCTCGCCTGCAATTCGACTGCCGGGCACAGACGCGACAGTTGATCGCAATAAAATCCATGTAGCGATTGGCGCAGGCTGTAGCGTTCATGCCAACGCTTGAGCGCCGCGTGACCGACCGCCGCGTGGTATTCGCTCATTTTTGCATTGGTACCTGTGGCGGTAGACAACCCTAGGGAGAGATCAATGCCGAAATTGGAAAGGCGACGAACCCGATCAACGTAGGCAGGATCACGAGAAACCACCGCGCCCCCTTCTCCCATTCCCAAGGACTTTGTCGCGTGGAAACTGAAAACCACCGTTGCAGCCTCCCCGATCACTTGATTCCCGAATCCGCCCGCCGCATCGATCAGCACCGGAATGCCAGTTTCTCGGACAAATTGATCCCAGCCTGCCGGCGGCTGTGGGCAGCCAAATGTCGCCACGGGGATGATGCACCCAAGCTTATGTTGTCTTAAAGCGTCCCTAGCTATTTCCGGTGTAAGCAACCAGGTGTGTTCATTGACGTCGGCGAGGACGGGGACCAATCCCGCGCGAAAAACAGCACTTGCGGAGGCCACGAATGTCAGCGCTGGTAGCAGAACCTTCGCGCCCGGGTCCAGCCCAAGTGCCGCAAGCGCAATTTCTAGCCCCAACGTACAATTGGCCACAGTGACGACATGCGGCCTTGGCTCTCCTAGTGCCCGGGCAAGCGCATGTTCCAGTTCCATCACCAATGGCCCGAAATTGGTGTATCTACGCGCGAAGTCGAGCCTCCTCAAATAAGGCGATATTGCATCCGCATCGGGCATATCCGGGATAAGCAACGGAATAGCTTTCACGAACCCTCTTTTCCGTTCTTTAATTCAAAGTGCATATTCACTGTGATTTCTCCTTTTGCGCCTGGCACCAGTGCGACCATACCGAACGCAACGCCTTTTCCAAGTCCGCCGTAAAACTTCTCGAGTCGCACAATGGCGACGTACGAACCCTCTCGTGCAACATGGAACGTAGCTGCCCCAATCGGGATCGGTCAGCGTTCAGCAAGCGGGCAATCTGCACATACTCGTCGGAGGAACTTGCAATAAGGTGTTGGCAACCAATTCCCGACAAGATGCTGGCTGCAGAGCGCTCTGCACCATAGCTTCCCGCCAGAGTAATCACTGGCACGCCCATCCAAAGACAATCCAAAGAAGTTGTGGCCCCCGTATAAGGGAAGGGGTCCAGTGCCAGGTCCAACTCCATGATGCGCTTCCAGTACTCATCCCCGAGTAACGTCGGGAGAATGCTGACCCTGCTGGCTAGTCCTGCCTCGGCAAAGCGAGCAAGAAGTTCCGCTGCGCGTGGGTGATCGGGAACATCAACCAAGCGTAGATCCGAATTCTCTACCGAGTGTAGCAACTCGATCCAAAGATCAACGCACTCGTTACTGATCTTCATAAAGCGCGCCATGCAGCCGAGCAATAAACGGGACGAATTGAGTCGACTCTGCCGAGCCCCATCATTTGGCGGCTCAAAGCCGGGGTTGTAGCACCACTGTGAATGGGGTAGCCGCAACAGCTTTTCCCGATAAAATGGTTCCACGCCAAAGGGGTCCGCGACTGCGTCAGTCATTTTGTAGTCCATCGCGGTCATGCCGGTGGTATTCAGATAGCCCATCCAGGTCAATTGCACCGGCGCGGGCTTGCGGGCAAACATCAATAGTCGATTTCCAGACGAATGACCTGCCAAGTCCACCAATAGATCTATCGCGTCTCCCCGTATACGCTCGGAAGCCTGATCATCGTCAAGTGCGGAGATATTGCGCCAATGTGGCGCCAACGCCATCAACCGCCGAGTCGTCTCATCCATCAATGCCGAAGTGCTATAGCAGAATATTTCTACGCTTTGCCTGTTGTGGGCGCGTAGAACAGGCTCAATAAATCGACCGATGACATGGTTTCTGAAATCCGAGGAGACGTAGCCCACTCGCAGGCGTCGCTGTGAATCGGGATCATTAGTGTGTGGCTCCGCTTTCACTGTCAATGGGTCTGCGTAAGTTTCGGCCCATTCACGGTGAAGGGAGAATCCGGCCCCCCCCCGCAAAGTGCGGGAAAAGTCGCAAATACTCAACAGACTTGAATGCACCTCTTGCCGATCCGATTCGAGCTCAAGGGCATGCTGATATGCTTCCTCAGCCCCGCTGACATCACCAACATTGTGCCTAAGCAAACCGAGGTTATAGTGAAGAGCACTGGACCGGGAATCATGGTGAATCGCGGTCTGGAGATGATGCTCCGCCAGGCCTAGTTTTCCGGCGTTCGCGCAGGCCTCTGCGGCAGTATTCTCGCTAATTGCGACCGAACTTTCTGCGTCCCGGTCATTTCGCAAACCCCCAGCGGCTATTTTTTTGAGCAATTCTTTCAACATGAGACAACATTGAGCGCGGGCGTGCCAAACAATATGCCAACGTAAGCACTCTCTAGTTCATTGATGAATTGCAATGGACTATTGGATAAGGCCGTCCTCACTCTCTCGCGTAGTGCCTTTCGCCTTCGATAGGGACCATCACTCTTGTTTGCCAATCGAACCGCCGTAGCCACGTAACCATCACGAGTTGTTGCAATCAAGTCGTCCATCCCCAGATACCGAAGAAAGCAGGCACTTGTTCGTGCGAACCCGCCCGCCCCCGCCAGCGCGACCACTGGAACCCCCATCCACAGGCTTTCACACGTTGTCGCACCGCCATTGTATGGAAATGGATCCAAGGAAATATCAACCTCAGCGTACGCATTCAAGTATCGCGAATACTCGACCGTTCCAAACAACGCGACTCTCGTAACGTCGATACCAGCCTGCTCAAAATGGGCATATGTTCGATCGATGGAGTCCCCTTCGGGAACACCATATACCCTCAACCTGGACTTGGGTAACTCTCGAAGTATGCTCGCCCAGGTCGACAAGACGGAGCTATTCAATTTTCGGAAGGCATTGAAGGAGCCAAACACGACAGTTCCATCTGTGGCCGAACGCTCTATGTCCTCCGTAATACCTTGCCCTTCTTCAGGCGGGATCCAGGGCCAAGGTAACCCTGGCAACCTCCACAGTCGCTCCGTGTGATATTTCTCCGCCCCAGGAGGCTCCGCCTCCTCGGAAACAATTCTCCAGTCCATTGCAGTCATGCCTGTAGTGTTTAGATATCCCAGCCAACTGACCTGTTGTCGCGCGGGCTTTCGCGCGAACACCAGTAGACGATTATTGCGCGTATGGCCTGAAAGATCGACGAGAATGTCAATATTGTCCGCTCGTATTTTTTTAGCAAGCGCTTCGTCGTCAATTTCGCGCACATTGGTCCACGAATCAGCATTGGACCGCAGCACCGAAGTCACCTCATCCGAAGATCTCGTATTGTTGTAACAGAAAACAGAAAATCGACGCTTGTCATGGCGGGGAAGAACTGCCGAACAAATACGTCCAACCGGATGCCCCCCCCAAAAATCACCCGATACATAGCCGATTCGGATGGGAAATCTCGGCTCTTTCTGCCCCGCGTCGTCAGTGCCACTATTGATTACATTGAGCTGCAGGGATTCGGCATGAATTCGAGCCCACTCGACATGTTCCGTAAAAAGTGAGCAACGGGAGATGTCGGGCAGTAAATTCATTAGGAACAGATAGTTCGACCTGGGTAGAGAGGCGCCCGGATCCAATTTCAGCGCATTGCAGAAAATCTGCGATGCCGCTTCCGGACGACCGGAGTCGCTGAGAATAGTGCCCAGCGTGTTCATATATTCAACTGCTTTAGGACTGACGAACAATGCACGACGCACCAATTCCTCGGCCAAGTCCATCCTGCCGCGACCGTGTTCTATTGTCGCCATAAGATGCAGTGCATTGGATTCATCGGGCGATCGGGCCAATACCCCCTTGTACACCGCCTCAGCCAAATCAAATTGCCCCGCCTTTTGAAGCTTCAGGCCTTGGGCAAGAGAATGTTCAATCAATTGCCCCGGCACGGGTACGTTGAAAAGATGCCCCAATGACATCTTGAACATTAAACGCCGCATCAAGGCAGCCAGAATTCGAAACAACATCATGGGATAGTACCGACAGCCTCGAATCGACGTGCAAAAAAAAGCCCCTCCGAAGAGGGGCCCTGTTCGCGCTAACCGAATACTAGCGGCAGGTAGCCGGCAAGTACTTGGACGGCGTTCCAACGCAAGACCAGGTCAATGCACCACCCGTTTGCGTTTGGGGCGTCATCGTAATGGTGACTCCAGCACCTGTAGACGTGCTCGCGGAGCTACCTTGGACGGTGATCACACCCGTATCGGTGACACTGCCTCCAGAGACCTTTCCAACAACGGCAATTGTGAGTCCCACACCCATGGATGCCGAGCCGCCCGGATCAGTCTGATATTTCTCAGAAATCGAGGTCCGGAACCCAGATGCAGCAAGAATCAGCTCCGAAACCTTCGCACGAATGGTGTAGTCCTGATATGCCGGCAATGCCACTGCCGCCAAAATGCCAATGATCGCCACCACAATCATCAGCTCGATCAGGGTAAAACCCTTCTGAATGGCCTTCATAAACTCTCCTATGGTTTTCGACGCGATTAATGGCGCCGATCATTGAAAAGCAACTAACATGCCACTATTAACCCGCTAGCAAAGATATTTATTACATATAGAACATATACTTAAACAGCCAACTGATAGGCTGGCGTTTCGCACATTGCCCTGAGACATTCGGCGGCAGGAAATGACAATTTTCGTCACTTGGGACTGAGGAGGAACTTCTTTGCCATTTACTCGGTGAGTCGATCATCGATGTTGCCCCATGCAGCAGGCTATTTCAGCCCATTCGATGCAAAGGGCAGTACCGTCGCCAGACGGCGTAGGACATCGTCCCACGACTCCCCAAGGGACTGACGGAACAAGGTAACGCTGGGATACCAGGGCATGCGGCGCCCCGAACCCAGATAGCGCCATTCCGGCGTTGCCGGTGTGAGAACCAGCACTGGCCGACCCAAGGCCCCGGATAGATGGACTATCGCGGTACACACGCTCACCACAAGATTCAAAGCGGTGACCAATGCAGCGGTTTCATCGTAATCCGCCAATACATCTGGCCAATGATGGACACTCAGGCCATGATCGCGATTGAATTGCTTGACCTCGTCCGCGCAGTCGCCATACTGCAAGCTGACAAATTGCGCGCCTCCACGCAGCAATTCACGCCAAATATCCAACGGTATCGACCGCAGTTGAGTTCGTGTTAGGCGCGCCCCACCGCGCCAAGACAATCCGATCCACGGTCCTGGACCCAACTCAGCTAATCGCTTTTGCCATGCCGCGACCTTGATCGGGTCAGCCCGCAAATATCCTCGATGGCTCGGAAAATCATCCCAAGCATTGCGAAAGAATCTGGGCAAGCTACCCAATGGAATCTGACAGTCAAACTCGCCCCAGACTGACTTTGTCACAGTTTCATGAGGGCTCCTTCCAAGAAATTGTACCGTTGGAAACGAGCGTTGAAACAGCGTCACCAGGCGAGGATCACAATCTGCGGTGCAAACGCCCGCCACAGCAAGAAGATCTGGAAAACAAGATGCAAACATGATCTGATCGCCAAGTCCTTGCTCCGACAAAACAAACACGCGTTTTCCGCGCATTGAGTGCAAACTGTCGCATGGGCTTTTTTCTTCATTTCGCTGAATCGGCGCAAGCGGACTAAAATGACGGGCATCGAAGTCCCTCCACCCATCGGCAAATGCGCCGTTACGCAAGTGAGCATATGACCGCATGAGCCGCGACTCATGATCATCCGAATCACGCTGCAGGACAGCATCAAAACAGGCTATCGCCTCATTCGTACGTCCCTGCTCAGACTGCACCCACCCCAAATTGCTCAGAACTTCAGGCTGCCCTGGACTAATCGTCAATGCGAGAGTCAATACACGCTCAGCTTCGCCCAACCGCCCGAACTCTCGCCCCTCGATCAAACCAAGTAAGTTCAAAGCTTCGACATTCTTGGGGTCGACAAGAAGCCATCTGCGGAGACAATGCACTGCTTCATCATGTCTGCCGAGAGAGTAGTACAGGCGTGAAAGCTTATAGGTCGCTGCCGGGTGCTCCTGATTGGCACTCAAGAACGCATCAAGCGCCGCCACTGCCAGCGACCCCTGATTCATTCGCTCGAGCAAACTGGCCCGCGCATTCACCAATTCCCAGTCCGCCGGGGACCAATACGCTGCTAGCGTAAGGTGATCGAGTGCAGACTCTTGGTCATGAAGTTGTTGATGTATAGCCGCCGCCGTCGAGTGAGCCCGAGAAGACTGTGGATCTATCTGCAAAGCGCTCGAAACGCATGACAATGCGATCTCCAGCTCCAACGCGCGTAGATGCAAATTTGCCTTGGCCAACTGATCTTCGAATTCGACGCGTTTCCGCCCGTTGTGAGCTATGTCCTGCGCGGTATCAACGCCCCCCCTGCCGAAGCGCCTCCAAATACTGCGAATCCATTCAAGCATTGAACGCCACTGATTATTCTGCAGTTGTACTCGCATGCATCATTGCATCTCGCTCCGCGCGCCACTCATCGGAATACTCGCATCGTTGATATTCAGGAAAATAGGGACCACCTAGTGTGAAATGGGCAAGCGATACGTCTTGCGACGGTGAGTCGTATCCCACCAAATGATTCCATCGAGGCGGTAGTTGCCCGATCAATCCATCCGACTGAAGCCACTTGAACTGGTGTAAATCCAAGCCTGAGGCACTGTTGACATACTCAGGACTCAATTTTCGGCAACGCTTATTGTTAAAGAGCATCACGCTCGACCAATTCTTCTTGCCATAACGGGACTGGGGTTCACCAAGGAATTTTCGCCCCTCACGCGGCTGATGGTCGTGCATCACCACCTGAACGGCAAACCGCTCATCACGCAAGGACCACAAATTTACGATGTCGTCACGCATGAGCATGTCGCAATCCATGAATATGGAAAATCCCTCAAAAGCCGAGAGATATGGCGTCAAGAAACGCGAAAGTGAAAAGTCCGTAGACTGAAGCGGATGACGCGGGCGGTAATACATGCCGCGCAGTTGGGAAAGCACAATTGGAGAAATACTAACCGGCGCGGAACTACGGGAGTGGATGCTGTAAGACAGCACGCTGAACGCAATCGCCTCTCGCGGATCGTATCCTATGTAGACTGGTATCAAATCCTATCCGACCCTAAGTGTTGAATAGCGCTTTCGCCACCCGAAAATTATACTGAACTCCCACCGCCCTTTTGCGCCCCAGCCCGTAAAGACCGGCTGTCACGCGCCCCCATACTGGCGAAAATTCAAACATCCTTTAATGAATGGAATGGCGGTTGGTTATCATGCCACTGATCCAGACCTGCATGAAAGACTGCCCCCGAATCGGACCATAGTCTCGCAACCGCCACCAGGTCCTGCCCGCCCCCGAGTCAAATGCGTCCTGGATCTTTGAAGAGAGACTTTTCGCACATAGCGTAGACGATGGCGATGATATAATTTTCGCAGGTTGGTCACGCCAAAATCAATTTGGTATTTGCTACCAACGACAATGGGATTACCGGGAGACGGCATGGCTTTCAGGCTTTTCGGCCCGAGCAAAGTTGATGAGTTTGCGAAGAGTTTGGCTCAGGACATCGCCAAGCGTTACCCCCCCGCAATCGCAAACAACCCCGATCAAATGGTGTCACAAAAGCGCCTAACCGCCATCCTTGAGGATACGTTTACGCGTGCGCACCAGTTTAATTGCGAGAATCGCTTGGGTATGTTCAAGAAGGCAAAGCTGGGCAATACCTTCAAGTGGGAACTGAAGGAGATGGGCTACGAGGATCGCTTTGTTGATGTAGCAACAGAGGGGTTGGTGGTCTATCTGACTCGCGGCCCCAACTAATTGGGGTTATTGCGGCTGGGAAAGAGAGCAGTAGGTTTCACAAGAAGTCTAACGCGCCCACGGCCAGACGACTGAGAGAGGGTTTAGACTCCTTTTTGAGCACCTACTGGCATCCCCCAAGTCTTGCGTTACCCCAATCAGGGCACATATCCCGGAATCTGGGTTTCATCGACGGCGTCAATTTGGGCCTCGTCGAGGTATTCCTCAGCATATTTCAAATAGACCTTCTGACGCACAAAGACGTCAAAAAGGTCAGGATCAATATGTCCGTTGAGACAGAATTTTCCGAGAATATGCAATGACTCCGAAAGTGTTTTCCCGCGCTTGTAGGGCCGGTCCTTTGCGGTCAGCGCCTCAAAAATATCCGCAATTCCCATCACACGCGCAGGCACTGACATGTCCCCACGACTGAGGCCTCGAGGATAACCTTTGCCATCCATTCGTTCATGGTGCCCCCCTGCATACTCTGGAACCCTGCGGAGATGTCGGGGCCAGGGGAGTGCTTCAAGCATGTTAATTGTGGCCACAATGTGATGATTGATGGTTTCCCGCTCGGCTTCCGTCAAGGTCCCACGGGCAATTGTTAGATTCGTGACCTCGTCCTTGGTGAGGAACTCCGCCACGTTCCCGGAAGGATCCGTCCAACGGTACTTTACCGCGATCTCGCCCACTCGTCGCTGCGCCTCCGATGGCATGAACTCGCCACCGATGTTGTGTCGCCTCAAAAACTCGCGATCTTCATCGATAAGACGCAACTGCTCGCGCAATCCTTGATCAAGAGCGTACGCCCGTTCTCGCCGCTTCATCTCGTCCAACCCATTCGTACGAGATAGTTCCAGATGGGCGCGTAGGGACCGTATCTCGGCATCCCGCTTTAGCACTTCGAATCGGGTATCGAGAAGATGAATACGATCAAAGATCGTTTCAAGCTTGGTCGCCTTGTCGACGACATGCACTGGCGTCGTGATTTTTCCGCAGTCATGAAGAAGGCCAGCAATCTTCAGCTCGTACCGGTCCGCATCAGTCATGCTGAATTTATCCAACTCGGCTCTGGCTGCACCGACTGCCGCCTCTGCCAGCAACATGGTCAGCGCAGGAACACGTTGACAGTGTCCACCGGTATATGGCGATTTCTCGTCAATCGCGCTATTGATCAATCCAATAAATGACTCGAACAACCTCTCGAGCTGGATGATCAGTTGGCGATTCGTCAGCGCAATGGCAGCTTGGGATGCGAGCGATTCCGCCAAACGCTGATCGGACATCGAGAATGGAATGATATCCCCCGGACTCGACCCCTTGCTGTTGATCAGCTGCAATACCCCGATTACTGCACCCTCGTGGTTACGCATGGGAACAGTCAGGAAGGACTTAGAACGATAGCCAGTCTTCTTGTCGAAACTACGCGTACCCGAGAAATCGAATCCTTCCGCTGTATACGCGTCCGCGATGTTGATTGTCTGCCCAGTTAATGCAGAAAACGCGGCAACCATTTGATTGTTTGGCTTCCCGTCCTTCCCGTAAAGGTGCACTGGATAGAAGGGTATTGGATTTTTTGTTGTGCCCCCCATGGCAATATTCAGGGAATCGTTGCGCATGATGGCGAACTTCAGGCGCCCTCCCTCCTCGAGAAGATAGAGCGTTCCCCCATCGGCGCGAGTAATGGTTTGAGCCGCCAAAAGGATCTTCTCAAGGAGTGCGTCGAGATTCTGCTCCAGAGAGAGCGCAGCCCCGATCTCGTTCAGCTGCTCAAGACGGCGAAATAGGTCTTCTACGCTTTCCACGAGTCGCGCGCGAGCTTATGTATTGGGATGCCGTAAATGGGTCTACGCAAGCAACTAAAACCCAACCTCGATATAAGAAGGGCTTTCAATGTCAAATCGGGCTATTTGATACAGACCGCGCGGACTTGCGCCAAGTCTGTAATACCTTGCAGAACTTTTTCGATCCCGTCCATCTTCAGGGTACGCATACCCTCTTCTAGGCAAACCGCCACGATCTCCGCAACACGAGCGTGCTCCTGAATCAACTTCTTGATGGGATCACTTGCGATCAGCAATTCGTGCAGGCCAGCCCGCCCCTTATAGCCAGACCCCCCGCACGCGTCGCAGCCGACCTTGCGAAACAGGGTGAACTGCCCCTTTTCGTTTCCATAACTCTTTACCAAGTCTTTGTAGGTATTCTCGAACGATCCCTTGGTGTCCTTCTTGAACGGCCCGGTGTTCAGTAGTTCAGCACAATACTCCTGAAGGATCTGCTTGATCTCATCCGGGCCAGGGGTATAGGCCTGCTTGCACTTTCCACACAGCCGCTTTGCCAGACGCTGCGCCAGAATTCCAAGCAGTGCATCCGCAAAATTGAACGGGTCCATTCCCATGTCCAACAATCGAATGATGGATTCTGGGGCCGAATTCGTGTGCAAGGTGGCAAATACCAGGTGACCGGTCAGGGAGGCCTCGATGCCGGTTCCCGTCGTTTCCTTGTCACGCATTTCACCCACCATGATGATGTCTGGATCCGCCCGCAAGAATGCCTTCATCACCGAAGCGAAATCCAGTCCCGCCTTTTTGTTAACCTGGACCTGCCGTAATCCCTTTTGTGTAATTTCTACCGGATCCTCGGCAGTCCATATTTTTGTTTCCGGAGTATTCAGAAACTTCAGTATCGAATGCAGCGTTGTCGTTTTTCCTGAGCCCGTAGGACCGCACACGAAAAATAGGCCATAAGGCTTGCTTACCGCTTCCTTTAACTTCGGCAAATTCGATGGAGAAACACCCAACTTATCCAGTGGAATCGGCTCTCCTGCTGCAAGGATACGCATCACAATATCCTCCACACCACCTGCTGAAGGAATCGTCGCCACTCGTAGTTCAATATCGAGAGGGCCAAATTTCTTGAACTTGATTTTCCCGTCCTGAGGTTTGCGCTTTTCCGATATGTCCAGGTCACACATGATCTTCAATCGCGCCACGATGGCGTTTCGATAGGACGCCGGCACTTCGATGTATGGCTGCAAGGACCCGTCCTTGCGAAAACGAATTTCAGTCTTCGCCTTGCCCGGATAAGGCTCGATATGGATATCGGACGCGCCTTGGTTGTATGCATCGATGATGATCTTATTGACAAGCTTTACGAGTTCGTTGTCCGCCGCTTGCGAAAGATCGTCGGCAGAACCTCCTTCCTCGACGCCTTCCGAGTCATCCAGTCCTTCAAGCAAGTCTCCGATGTTTCCGGTATCAAGTGCCTCCTGGCCATAGAACAGATTGAGCGTTTCCTTGAACTCCTTCTGGGTCGTGACCCTGAACACTGGCTTGAGCTTCGGAAAAACATTGCTGACAATTCGGGAGCTTTTGACACGCTCCGGGTCTAGCGCCATCACGATCAGACCCTCCTTGCTGTCCTCGATCGGGACCCATCCCTGTGACTCGACGTACTCGCGCTTGAGATTCTTCAAGAGGTCCATCGGCTTGATGCGGTCTGACTTCAGAGGCTCATAGGGAACGCCAAAGAATTTGGAGAGCGCCGCCCCAATGGAAGGAAGTTTTACCTGGAACTCCTCCGCCAGCACTTGCTCCACATCCACCGCTTTTTTCCTGGCCGATCGGGCCGCGAGTTCGAACTCCGCTGCTGAAATTACTGCGTCAGAAACCAGGAAATCGTACTTGGTCTTGAGTACTTGCGGTTTTTGCCTTTGACGGAAAGCGATAGCCAAGGTCTGGCACAGTTCCTGCGCCCCCTCTTCCGCCAAAGGAGTGAAGGGGATTCCTGCCTTGTTGTTGATGATCTGGACCACGCCAATCAATTCATTGGTCCCCGCCTCAAGGACCGGGGCGACCAGCACCTGCTTGGTACGGTATCCGGTGCGCTTGTCGACCTCCTGCAGAAAGCGCAGGTTGGGGTTGTGCGCCTTTAGCTCCCCATCATCGTAGACATCCTTGATGTTCAGCAATTTCTTGGACAATGCCACAAATCCTGCGATCGAATGTTCTGCAATTGGCAGCTTCAGATCCTTGAACGAATTCAGCCCCGTCTTCACCTTGGAGACGATAGTTTGCTTGTCGTCGCCAACCGTGTAGATCGTCAGGCGATCTGCATTGAACAAGTTGCATACATCCGCGCTCACCTCCAACATGATTTCGTCGATGTTGGCCGTCGCATGTATCTTATTCGTTACAACCTGGAGATTCTTTGAAAATGTCAGCCTGACATTTACATCCGTCGCCACTGCCGGAGCGGCTTGCAAGACAGCACTCATAGCGAGTTACCTCCAATATCCCTAGAGTCCCTTTTGACGCGGCCGGCGGCCGTTGGGAGCCCGGGAAATGCCCACAAAAATCCGTTGTTATTTACAGCATGCAAAACCATCAATCCGAGTCGCGCAACACCATCGCGGTGTCCCATTCCCGCTATCGCCAATGGCAACGCATTCCCGCCCACGTCCAGCATGGAGATCATGTTCGCCCCACCCCCCAAAGCCCCCCCTGGAGCAGGCAAGCCTTGTAACCTCGCTGTGCCAACAAAAATGCCGCCGCTGAACTGCGGCGCTCGCTCTGGCAGTACACAACATACTCGGGAGTCTTGTCGAGCACCCCAAAGGCATTCCGGATTTCTGCAAGCGGAATGTTGAGCGCCCCCGGGAGCTTGTCATACTGGTATTCGGACGGATAGCGTACGTCGATCCAACGCGCACCATTGCTCACCTTCTGGCGAGCATCTTCCATCGAAACTCTCAGAAGCAGAGGCTCCTTGAGCAACTCGATGAAGTCCATCTTGTCCAAGCGAAGCAACATCCCATCTGTTTTCATCGTAACGGTTGCATTTCGCTTTGCCTCGGAAACGAGTGCCTCCTCACCGAAGGCGTCCCCACTCTTGAGTTCCGCAAGCACCATCGACACCCCGCCAATAAGCCTTTCGACGCGGCATTTACCACTTTCGATGACGTAATAGTAGTCCCCCTCCGCTCCTTCACGGATAACGACTTCGCCAACCTTGACATTGATGCGCTTGAAACGGCAGAGCAATTCTTCGATATGGGCCGATGGCAACTGGGAAAATGCCCCATATTTCAGATTACTTACGCTGAACATTCCTGACAGTATCGACCAATTCGCAAGGGAAGGCCCTCCGCCTGCCTCCTCTGGAGAATCTACGGAGCGCCGGGTCTCAGCGGCAGCCAGCTGGTCCCAAGTGACCATAATATCGAGCAGATCATCGTCGATTCGGATCAACTCAAGATCGGTAACCGCATGTGCCGACGTGAATTCCACGCCCTGTTTACCAATGGGTCCGCGAGCGGTATCCGCTCCCCCAACGATCAAACGCTCGGATCCATCCGGCATCGTCAGGGAAAGCTCGCCTTTCACCAGATAAACGGATTGCCCCGCAATACCCCTGACACGAAACGGATCGAGCCCGTGAGCGACGGTTTCGATGTAGCAAAGTTCAGCCAATTCGGACAGACGACTATCCGACATCGAGGACACGGGCTCAAGCCGCTTTAAAGTATCAAGACTGACCTTGCTAGCCATGATCAGAATCCACAGTTACTGTTGCGCTGGGTCGACATCGTGTTCACAACTCAAACACCTGATTGTTCTGCAACATGCGCGGACGGAATTGCCCCGCACACTCCTCAATCTCTTGCATCGTCAGTTCTATTTCACCTGGCTTCAGGTGCGTCACATAGATTTCCGAGGATCGTTCGAGTTTTGCCAACTCGTCCGCAAGCATGCTTGGGCACAGATGCTTGGAAGCAACTGCAAGCCCCATCTCGCGGTTGCAAAATGCCGTTTCAATGATCAGATACTTCAGATTCGTTATGCGATTCACCATCTTCCAGAACAGG
Source organism: Betaproteobacteria bacterium (assembly GCA_947478805.1). Classification (GTDB taxonomy): domain Bacteria; phylum Pseudomonadota; class Gammaproteobacteria; order Burkholderiales; family SG8-39; genus CAIYPG01. The sequence continues at coordinate 15,421 of CANJXQ010000034.1, forward strand.
TCGTTGGTCGTAGTATCGCCGGTAAATACCAGGCTGCGCTCCCCGGAATCCACCTGATAGCCCACAGCGGGAACGGTATGAACTGCCGGCAGCGCTGTGATGCGTCGCCCATCCAGCACAATGGTCTCGCCGACTTGAATTGGCTGGTAAGTAAGAAAAGGTAGTTCCGGCGATGGAATCTGGGAGAAATCCGGCCAGATGCTCCAGTTAAACACGTGATTCTTAAGAATCTCGATCGTCGCTGGAAGCGCATAAATCGTGACCGGCTTGTTTCGCATTCCCCCGACGGTATCGACCATGAACGGGATGGTTGCAACATGATCGAGATGGGAGTGGGTGACGAAGACATGATCTATCTGTGATAACTCCGGTAGCGACAACTCCGCCACGCCGGTTCCGGCATCGATCAAGATATCCTGGTCGAGAAGCATGGACGTTGTGCGCAAATGCCTGCCGCCAATGCCGCCACTGCATCCAAGCACTCGAAGTTTCACCGGTCAGCTCCGCGTCACTTTGTTTCAAACTTTGTTACGCCATCCCAATCTTCGCCCGGGGGGTGTGCCCGGTGCTCAACAATCTTCCCAGCATAAATTTCATATAGATGACAGTCCGGGTTCATGCGTTGTAAGTTCATCATCTGCAACTCCGCCTGGTCCCACTGTTGCGCCCGGTAAAGCTTGAGGGCCGCATGCCAGAGCTTGATCTCCTCCAACCTGCCCTTTTCCACTTGTCCCTCGATGCCTATCGGCTCGTAGATCGTGACCGGTTCGTCCTTTCCCTTGACCCGAACCTTGTCGATTTCCCTGAAGAGCACGTCGCTCACGACCTTGCGCGTTTCCTCCCCCACCAGGATACCCACGCCGTATTGCTTCGTTATCCCCTCCAGGCGGGACCCGAGATTGACTGCATCGCCCATCACCGTATAGGCACGACGAACCTGGGAGCCCATGTCGCCCACAGTCATGTCACCACTGTTCACGCCGATCCCGATCTTGATATCCGGCCAACCTCGTGCCTTGAAGTCTCGCTGCAGGTTCTTCAGCTCCTCTTGCATCATCAACGCCGTAATCACGCCTTGGCGGGCATGCTCGGGATCGGCTACCGGCGCGCCCCAGAACGCCATGATGGCGTCGCCGATGTACTTGTCCAGGGTGCCACGATTGTTGCGAATGACCAGACTCATGGAAGTCAGGTAGCCATTGATGAACTGAGCCAACTCCGCAGGCTCCAGGCTTTCCGAGATCGTTGTAAATCCCCGGACGTCTGAAAAGAGCACCGTGAGATTCTCCTTTCGCCCTTCCATGCTGTACTTCTCGGGGTCCTGCGCCATCTTGTCGACCAGTTCCGGCGGCACATACTGACCGAACAGTTCGGTGAATTGCCGCTTTGATCGCGACTCGATGAAATACCCGTACGCCATATTGATGGTGAACAGGGCGACGGTCATCAGCAATGCCGTAGCCAGTGGAAGAATCATCCCAGCACCGCTCCAGATGCCCAGATTGATACCCGTGAATAGAACGATTGCCAGCGCCGAGAGCAGGACCGCCCTCAATGGCGACAGGAACGGCACCACCAAGGCAAGCGCAACTCCACCGAGGATGATCAGTGCAACTTCCGCCCCCAGCATATAGGACGGTTTCTGCTTGATCGTGCGATCAAGCATCCCGGCAATCATATTCGCATGCATCTCTACACCCGGATAGACGCTGCTGACGGGGGTGGATCTCAAGTCGAGCAACCCCGGAGCCGAAGTGCCAATCAGCGCAATTTTTCCCTTGAGCTTCTCCGGAGCTACCTTGTCGAAGTAAACATCGGCAAGCGAGATGTATGGATAGCTACCCCTTTTCCCTCGGAATGGGACAAATGCGCTGACTGTCTCATCAACCGGGATCTTGAGCGGCCCCACTTCCAGCCATTCAAGCCCAGCGTACCCTTTGGTAGTGAATTTTTCGGGCGGGTATCCCGGCTCCACTTTGGGACCATTCAGGAGCACGCGCACCATTGCCAGCGACAATGCTTCGTAGTATTTCCCCTTGTACTCGGCCAACAACGGGATGCGGCGCGACACGCCGTCAAAATCCACAAACGGATTGAAGTGCCCCGCACTCGCGGCAGAGGCCTGAAATTCCGTCAGGTTGCCGCCAAATCCGCGCCATGTCGTAAAACCGATATTTCGGCCGGCGAACGTCCCCGCTGGCAACACCGGCTCCGGGAGAGCCCCGGATTCACGAGCGTCTTCATCGCTGTTGAAGTAATACCCCAGAACGACCGGGCGCCCCTTCATGACGCGCGCAAACGCCCCATCATGGTCCAACTGGGGGCGCAGCTGATTGATTGTCTGCGCGAACTGGGAGTTACCGGCGAACTCCTTTTTGGCGAGCTGCTCGAGCACCTTCAAGCCCGAACTCGCATCCGGCTCGGCAAATACCACGTCAAACCCGATGATGACGACGCCATATTTGTCAAAGAGCTTCTGGATCAGGCTCGCGACGCGGTCGCGCCCCCAAGGCCAACGCCCCAACTCCGGAACCGCGAGGCTCTTTTCGTCGATATCCAGTATGACGATGCGGTCGTCCACCACATCGGGCATTGTGAAACGCAACCGCGCGTCGTAGATGATGTTGTCAACCTGGGTGATAAATCCTATCTGGTACACGCGCGCTGCGTGACCGAGAAAGACCAGCACCACGACCAGTCCAAGCGCGATTCGAATGACGTGCTGCTTCAAGCCTGCTCCAGGTTAAAGGGTCGTGAGTGAGCAGCCATGTACAGGACCCGGGGGGGCGTCAATTCTTGTAGAAGAATTCCATCTTGACGCCTGCAAGCTCGATGATGTCGTGATCATTGAGCACATGGGCCTGCGCATCCAGAGTCTTGCCGTTGACAGCCGGAAAATTGGCGCCTTCCACATGCGTAATGAAGAAGCCCTGTGGACGCCGCGTCAGGACTGCAACTTGAACGCCAGGCTTGCCCAACGTCGTCAGCGGCTTCGTCAGCTCCAGTTCCCGCCCTGCTATGGTTCCGGAAAGAATCTTGATGGCCCCCCGCTTCTGCGGGGCGGCCGCCGGCGCCTTTGGCGGCGCCGAAGGCGCAGGCGCCGCTGCAGGTGCTGCGGGCTTGGGCGACGCAATCGCCCCCTGATTCACCATTGTGTCGCCAAACGACTTCGCCGCAGGCGCAGCAGTTGCTGGCGCATGTGCTGCCGCAACGGGGGACGCGGTTGCAGCTGGCGGCGGCGCAGCCATCATGGCTTTCATCGCACCAGGACGCAATACCATGGTCTTCTCAAAGTCGGCCGCCTTGGTCTGCGCGGTGACCTCATTGATGTACTTCAGCTTGTACTTGCCCAACTCGACGACGTCGTTGGTTTGCAGAAAATGTTTCTTTACCGACTGGCCATTGACCAGCGTGCCATTCGTGCTCCCCAGATCCTCAAGAAATGAGTCCTGCAGGATCGTCACGATTACAGCATGCTCGCCGCTCACCGCCAGGTTGTCGATCTGGATGTCGTTGTGGGGTTTGCGCCCAATGGTCGTCCTCTCCTTCACCAGAGGAATTTCCTTGAGCACCAAACCATCCATACTCAGAATCAGCTTCGCCATAGCAGTGTCCTCACACTATGAAACCACACCGGCCTACCCATTCGTGCAGAGCGGGCCGATCCTTGCCCGGAATCCCGGGGAAAATCACTTGAACCATCCTGCGAGCTTCGCCACCACGCCGCGCGGGGCCGGGAACTCCCGCTTGACCCGCGCGAGAATGACCGACACATTGTCCCTGCCGCCATTGTCATTGGCCATTTGAATCAACTGAGCCACGCAAAGCTTGAGGTTCGCACCCAATTCCTGAAGCGCCAGCCCAATATCCTCGTCGCTCACCATATCACAAAGGCCATCCGAACAAAGCAGGTAGATATCACCCGGCAAGGCATCGTACTCATGAATCTCCGGCTCGACCGTCGGATCGATCCCCAAAGCGCGCGTGACCAGGTTCTTGTTCGTCGATAGCTTGGCCTGCTCTTTTGTCAGCATTCCGCTGTCGATCTGCTCCTGCAGCAGCGAATGGTCCTTGGTCACCTGCGAAAAAACGCCGCCGCGCTGCCGATACAGGCGTGAATCACCCACGTGTGCAACAGCGAGCTTGTTGTCGTAGAAGAGCGCCACGACCAGTGTCGTGCCCATCCCTGCATACTGGGGTTGACTCTGCGATGCCTGGTAGATCGAGGTGTTGGCCTTTAACACCTGATCGTGCAGTAATTTTTCTGCAACCCGCTTTCCACTAGCTACATCGACCTCGTGCGGCCCCTGCGTTTTCAACAACTGCTGCAATTCGGTCGTTATGACAGTGGTCGCCATGCCGCTTGCAACTTCGCCGGCGTTGTAACCCCCCATCCCATCGGCGAGCACCACCAGCCCCTTGGACGCATCCGCAGCAACGGAGTCTTCATTGTTCGACCGGACCATCCCCGGATCGGTTGCACTCGCGATTTCGAGTGACTCGCTCAAGTCCACGCGTGTCTCCGAAAATTACAGGCTGATATCAACGTCGCCTGCGGGCGCTGCGCTCGCAGGGTTCGCAAAGGCCGCACGCAAGGCTGCGGCAAATTCGTCGCCGCCCTGGTAGCGCTGGTCCGCCTCCTTGGCGAGCGCCTTGTCGAGAAACGCGACGAGCCCGGGCGACACCTCAGGATTTATCGTCCGGATATCGGGCGCCGGCTCATTCGCGATCCTGAACATCAACTGCGCCATTGAGTCGCCTTCAAACGGCAACTTCCCACACAGCAACTGATACAGGCTGACCGCCAGGGAAAACAGGTCCGACTGCCCGTCGACCTTCTTTCCAGACAGTTGCTCTGGCGACATATACGACGGCGTACCCAATACCATGCCGGTCTTGGTCTTGGATGAGTCGGTAATCCTCGCAATGCCGAAGTCGGCAACCTTCACCTGGTCGGACTCCGGCTCGTACATGATATTGGCCGGCTTGATGTCGCGGTGAACAATGTGCTGCTTGTGCGCATAACCGAGGGCATCAGCAACCCGCGCAATAACGGAAACCGCCTTGTCCTGCGGCAACAGGTTTCCCGGCTTGACATACGGCGCCAGGTCCTTGCCCTTGAGTAGCTCCATGGCGATATAACAAAGATCATGCTCTTCGCCCGCATCGTAGATTGTGACGATATTCGGGTGCGACAGCCGTCCCGCGGTCTCCGCTTCGCGGAAAAACCGTTCCTTCACCTCGACCAACTCGTCCGCTTCGAACTCCTGCGCCAACGCCATGGTCTTGATCGCAACAACGCGACCAATCTTTGGGTCCTTGCCGAGGTATACGACGCCCATGGCCCCTTTTCCGAGTTCCTTCTCGATCTGGTAGCGACCCAGCATCGGCTTTTCGACCGAACCGCCTTCGAGAATGCTCGTGTTGGTACGCCCACCGGAGCCACCGCCCAGCATGACGGTTTCAGACATCTGCTTGGCGCGGTTGAGCCGGGTTTCCAGATCACGGAATTTCGGGTCGAAATCGGCCATGTAGCGAAACACGGATTCGGCCTTGTTGAACTGCCGTTTGCGCTCGAAATCGAGCCCGAGGTTATACAGGTTATCCATGACCGTATTGTCCAGGGGGACCTTGCGGAAATAGTCGAAGGCCATGTCAAGCTGACCCTGCCCCTGGAACGCCAAGCCGAGCATGCGTGCATTGGCCGCCGATGATGCATCCGACACTTCCTTGCCTCGCTCGGTGACCGCGAAGCGCTTGGTTACCAGCAAGACATGCCCCACCACCAGGAGGACCATCGGCAGCATCAACTGCAGCCACATTCCCTGGCCAGTCATCAGGACCACATGGACAATCAGCAGCAATGCCACCAGCGAGGCGCTGACAATTGCGCCCATCCCGGCCTTCAACTGCGGCAACAGTGCAATCAGGTAAGCGGCCACTACAAGGAATACCACCAGCTCGACAATCCAGGCCCAGGTCGGCGAAACGAAGAAATGCTCCTGGAGGATCGAAGACACGGCGTGTGCCTCAGTCAGCACCGAGGGCATGGCAGGTGATATCGGGGTGACCTTGGTCGGGTCGAGCGCCGACGCAGTCAGCCCGATGAGAACGATCTTGTCCTTGAAATCGTCGGCTTTGACCTTGCCAGAGAGCACGTCTGAGAATGAATCGATGCGGAAGGCAGAACGCCCGTCTCGGTCCTTGTAGAAGAACGTGTTCATCTGCAAGGCTGAGTCGGTGGATATTTTCAGGTTGCCGATCGTCACCCCCTCGCCCAACCGTACCTTGATGTCACCCACTGCGAGATTCAGGCTCTTTGCGGCGAGCATCACCGACAGGGAGGGGTAATACTGACTGGTCGAAAAACCTGACCACAAGCGGCTCTGCGCGAATCCCGCCATCGACATCGACATTCGAGTTCAAGTGCCCAATGCCAACAGCATTGCGACCGATATCCTCGATCTGCATCTGGTTCATTGCCGCCGCCGGCAGGGGGCTGTCGCCGGAGGCTCCGGGCGGAACGGTCAGTTGATTCTTCGTGATGAACTCGGGCAGTGGCTTGTCCGGCTTGCCACGCGGATCGCCCAGATCGAAAAGCATCGGCAACAGGATATTTCCCGCCTTGGCGTAACTGTCGGCCAGTTTGGCATCCGGGTTCAGGGTCTGTTCAGCTTCCTGCAGGAGCGCGCCAATCTCGGCTGGTGGGCCGGCCGGCGCAGTACGCCCGTAGATTTCCAGCAGTTTGCGAACGTATTCAAGCCCAGGGTCAATCTGCGGCTGGCTGAAGTACACCAGGTTGCCAACCACCTTTGCCTTCGCACTGGCCAGAAGGTCCGCCATTTTTGCATGGACATCTCGCGACCAAGGCCAGCGGCCGAGCTTGCGCAGGCTTTCGTCATCAATGGCGATGACCACCACTTTGTCGCTGGCAGTCCGGTTGGACGCCCTGACACCCCAATCATAGGCTGTGCGCTCGACACCCTGAATCAGGGCCGTGCTGCCGGCGCCAAAGAGGATGATAGATACCACCAGCCCGAGGAACCAGTCTTTCTTCCAGAACCCTGCCTTGGTCATTCGCGCCCCCCGCAGCTTCTTTTTCTTGTCGCCAGCACCATGTTTGACACACTCCCCCGGCCGGAACGGATACGGTTCTTGGCCCGGTCAGAACACTGAAGGCATTTTACGCTATCTGTTTCCCAAAATATTGTTTGTATTCGCTTATTGAGCTGCAAGCACCCCGCCTGACATCTGAAATTACAGTCCGCGTTCGCTCCGATATTGCTATCGCCCGACGCATGGGCCTCCAGTCTGCCGACGGCGCGTCGGCGTAATGCGAACTATTCAATAACTTATTGATATTGAATAATTTCCCGCGGGCCCATGGCCTGCCCTGCCGCTCCATCCGATGCATGGTCTGGCAGAAAGTGCGAGGGGCATCCCCCAAACAGTCGGGACGCTGAACATCTCAACAACTACTTGATGTCCCTTTCCGCGGCGGTCAACTGATGGCGCCGGGCGATCACGCCGCCAATCAGCACTACGGCGGCCGCGCCGGCAATCGCGGCGATACGCCACGAGTGCAGCCACACAGCGTTCGCCTGCACCCAGTCGACGATGCTGGGATCTGTCACTGCCATCTCACCGGAGATCCACCCGAGCAAGGCCGCTCCGAAAGTGATGATGACCGGAAATCGCTCCATCAATTTCAGGACAATGCTCGATCCGAAAATGACGATTGGGATACTGATCGCGAGGCCGAGAATCAGCAACACGAGCTTTGCTTCGCCAGGGGCGGTTTCAGCTGCCGCGGCAACACCAATCACGTTGTCAAGGCTCATGACCAGATCAGCCACCAGGATGGTTCGTATCGCCGTGATCAGGTTGTCGCTCGACTTGACGTCCGCATCCCCGTCATCCGGAATCAGTAGTTGCACGCCGATCCAGATCAACAGCGCGCCGCCAATCAGCTTAAGGTAGGGCAGCATCAGGAGCTGGACTGCGAAAATGGTCAGCACGATCCGCAGCAAAATGGCGGCACTGCTGCCCCAGAAGATGGCGAGTTTCTGCTGCTTCGGCGGAAGCGATCGCGCGGCAAGCGCAATGACAACGGCGTTGTCACCGGAGAGCAGAAGGTTGATCCAGATAATCTTGAGGAGCCCGATCCAGAACTCCGGCAACGAAAGCATTTCCATGGATGAATCACCTTGTCAGTATTTTTCGGCGAGGTATTGTAGCCCGGGCTCGCATTGGAGGCTTCAAGACTTTAGCCCACGACGGTAGTCGGGCATGCAAAGAAGTTGGCCAGGAGCCGTACACGGGCCGCGCACGGGTTCGGCTATTCGCTAGAATGCGCGAGGCCTTGGGCCGACACCCTCGCAATATTGAAAAACCACGAGACGGCCGTCATCCCCGTCGTCATTCCCGCACACCATCGCATTGTCTCGAGTCACCCCCTGATGCCCATCCTCTACGCCTGCACTGTATTCCTGTCTGCATTCCTCCTCTTTCTGGTGCAGCCGGTCATCGCCAAGCAGATCCTTCCCTGGTTCGGGGGATCGGCTTCGGTCTGGACCACCTGCCTGGTGTTCTTCCAGGCCCTGCTGCTCGGGGGATACGCCTATTCGCATTGGAGCGCCCGCCGCCTGCGCCCTGAACGCCAGACGAGCGTGCACATTGTGCTTCTTCTCCTCTCCTGCCTGCTCCTCCCCATCGTTGCATCCCCCGACTGGAAGCCCCTTGGCGGCGAGGATCCGGGCCTTCGCATCCTGTTGTTGCTCGGCGCCACGGTAGGACTTCCCTACCTGATGCTCTCGACCACCGGGCCGCTCATCCAGGTCTGGTACGCGCGCAACCTGTCGCGCGTGCCGTATCGACTGTTCGCATTGTCCAACCTCGGATCACTGATCGGACTGCTGGCCTACCCGTTTGCAATCGAACCCTGGATATCGACGCGCGTCCAATCCATTGCCTGGTCCGTCGGGTATGTGGGATTCGCCGCGCTGTGCGCCCTGTCGGCGTGGCTCAGCCGGCACGCCGGACCTGTAAAGGGTGCATACGCCCGGGCTGAGGACGCACCGCCTGATGCCGTGACGGCCTCAGAACCGGTCAAGCCGCCGACCGTGGGCACCCGCCTGATGTGGCTTGCACTGTCGGCAGCGGGGTCGATGCTGCTGCTTGCCGTCAGCAATCACATTTGCCAGAACATCGCATCCATCCCCTTCCTGTGGATCGTTCCACTGTCCCTTTACCTGCTGACCTTCGTGCTCGTGTTCGACACCAGCGGCTGGTATCACCGCTGGGCGTTCCTCGCTCTGGCGGGTGTATCGATCACCCTGATGGGTGCCACGATGGGCAGCCTCGACCTCAAACTGGTCATTCCGCTGCATCTGGGCGGCCTGTTTGTCCTGTGCATGTTCTGTCATGGCGAACTGTCGCTGGCACGACCGGCACCGCGCTATCTGACCGCCTACTTTCTCAGCATTTCTGCCGGCGGTGTGCTGGGCGGACTCATCGTCGGGTTCGGCGCCCCGCACGTGCTGCATGGCTACTTCGAGCTGGGCATGGTGCTCGTGCTGGTCGCCCTGCTCCTGGTACAGCGCACCCGAACAGCATCCATCATCGTCCCGGCGACGTTCGCCCTGGTTGCGGGCTACGCCGTGTGGACGAGCTACAAACTGATCGACGTCTACGACGACAGCCTGGTGGCGTCGTCACGCAACTTCTACGGGTCATTGCGCGTGCGCAATCTCGGCGGCGAGGGCGAGGTGCGCACGCTCAATCACGGGGCCATCCGCCACGGCGGCCAGATCCGCGAACCGGCGGAAAAGCGCCGCGTGGCCACGACCTACTACGGCCGTGACAGCGGCGTCGGCACGGTCATCCTGGCCATGCAGGCGCGCCGGCCGAACATCCGGGTCGGCGTCATCGGGCTGGGCACCGGCACCATCGCAGCCTATGGACGCCCGGGCGACATGTTCCGTTTCTACGACATCAATTCGCAGGTCATCGACTTCGCCAAGCGCTATTTCACCTTCCTCGGCGACAGCCGCGCGCGCATCGAGCTGGCGCTGGGCGATGCGCGCCTGAGCCTGGAGCGCGAAGCCGCACAGAATCTCGACGTGCTCGCCATCGACGCCTTTTCAGGCGACTCCGTCCCGGCACACCTGCTGACAGCCGAAGCGCTGGAGGTCTACGCACGACACCTCAAACCCGATGGCGTCTTGTTGTTCCACACCACCAACCGTTACCTGGAACTCGCGCCGGTGGTCAGGATGGTGGCCGAGAATCGCGGCATGTCCGCCGCCCTCATCGAGCATGAACCGACGAGCGCAGAAGAGGACAACGAGCTCTTGTCCAATTCAGACTGGGTCGTGGTAGCGCGAGACCAGGCCGTGATGCAGATGAAGGAAATCGCGACGCGTATCAAGGAAATCACCCTGCCGCGGGGCGCCACCGTGTGGACCGACGATTACAACAACCTGTTTCGCGTCCTCAAGTAGCCTGCATTCTCTAAGAATTCCAGGAAAAAATCTCGGAGATGTCCGCCAGCAGGATATCTACAAATAGCCTCTATATCGTTACCGATATAAATCCAGACTGCCCAGATCAACGTGCCACGCGGAATCCCACCGACTCATAGGCATCGGGCGAATAACTCCCGCGATTCGATGAGCGAACGTTGCGCGGGTGGCTGTTCCATGCCGCACCACGGTTGGTCCGCCGCTCGCAAGTGCCTGAAACCCATGCTGAGCCGTCTGCTGGCGCCCCCTCGTAGCCCTCGTGCCAGCAGTCGGCCGTCCACTCCCAGACATTGCCCAGCATGTCATGGAGCCCGAACGCGTTCGGGCGGAAGCGGCCTACCGGGGCAGTCCGGACGTAGCCATCATTGCAGTCGGCCCACGGCGCCATGCCGAGGCCATCGCGCATCGAGTGGTCGCCAAGGTTGGCATAGGCGCAGCCGGCATCGACGCTGTCGCCCCAGTACCGCGACGTGGTGGTGCCGGCGCGCGCCGCGTACTCCCATTCCGCCTCCGAGGGCAGGCGATATTCGCGCCCTGCTTTGGCCGACAGCCACTTGACGTAGCCCTCGGCATCGCGCCAGGCAACGCACACCACCGGTTCGTCGTCGCCCTACTCATAGCCCGGATTGCGCCACCCCAGCACCGGATCGTTGACCCAGGCCGCACCCGTCCAATGCAGGCACCCTGAGGCGATGTACCCGGATTCGGCGACGAATTGCGCGAACTGCGCCCGGGTAATCTCGTATCGACCGATCGCGAACGCCCGCGCGACGGTCACTTCGTGGACCGGCCCCTCGCGCTCGGCGCTCCAGCGCTCGGCATCGGATTCCGGGGACCCCATGAGGAATTGCCCCGGTGGCAGCATCACCATGTCGGGGCATTCGACGCAATCGCGAAAGACCGTCCCGGCAATTGGGGAGAGTTCTCCCGCGGCCGTCGATGCTTGGGCAAGTGCCTGAGCCGACGCCGGACCAACTGCGGCGAACAAGATCATTCCCGAAGAAAATACAAGCAATGCGGCGGCAGACACCGCCGACAAAAAACTCAGGGCCGGGCGCCGCACACTGTGCACGACGGTCCGGCCCTGTTCCGCCCCAGCGGAAATTACTTGAGGATGCTCTTGAGCAGCTTGCCCATTTCGGCGGGGTTGCGCGTCACTTTCATGCCGCACTCTTCCATCACCGCCAGCTTCTCCTGCGCCGTGCCCTTGCCGCCGGAGATGATGGCACCGGCATGGCCCATGCGTTTGCCTTCGGGCGCGGTAACGCCCGCGATGAAGCCCACCACCGGCTTCTTCATGTTCGCCTTGATCCAGCGCGCAGCCTCTTCCTCGTCGGAGCCGCCGATCTCGCCGACCATGATCACGGCGTCCGTTTCCGGATCGTCGTTGAACATCTTCAGCACATCGATGTGCTTCATGCCGTTGACCGGGTCGCCGCCGATACCGACGCAGGACGACTGTCCCAGCCCGAGTTCCATCAACTGCCCGACCGCTTCATAGGTCAGGGTTCCGGAACGCGACACCACGCCGATGCGGCCCTTCTTGTGGATGTGGCCGGGCATGATGCCGATCTTGATTTCGTCCGGCGTGATCACGCCCGGGCAGTTCGGCCCGACCAGGATGGTGCTCTTTCCCTGCATCTTGTAGCGCGTGTTGATCATGTCGCGCACCGGGATGCCCTCGGTGATGCAGATCACGAGGTCCAGGCCCGCCTCGACCGCCTCATCAATCGCCGCAGCGGCGCCGGGTGGCGGCACGTAGATCACGCTCACCGTGGCACCGGTCTGTTGCTTGGCTTCCTTCACCGAACCGAAGATTGGAATACCCTCGAAATCCTCGCCGGCCTTCTTCGGGTTGACGCCGGCGACATAGCAGTTCTTGCCGTTGGCGTAGTCGCGGCAGGTGCGGGTGTGGAACTGCCCGGTCTTTCCGGTGATGCCCTGGGTCATCACGCGGGTGTTCTTGTTGATCAGGATCGACATCTCAGTTTGCTCCCTTCACCGCGGCCACGACTTTCTGCGCCGCCTCGGCCATGTTGTTCGCGGAAATGATGGGCAGGCCGGATTCGGCCAGCATCTTCTTTCCGAGGTCTTCGTTGGTGCCCTTCATGCGCACCACCAGCGGCACCTTGAGCTGCACCGCGCGCGAGGCCGTGATCACGCCCTCGGCGATGGTGTCGCATTTCATGATGCCGCCGAAGATGTTCACCAGGATGGCCTTCAGCCCGGGGTTCTTCAGCATGATCTTGAACGCCTCGGTCACCTTCTGCGCGTCGGCTCCGCCGCCCACGTCGAGGAAGTTGGCGGGTTCCGCACCGTACAGCTTGATCACGTCCATGGTCGCCATGGCCAGGCCTGCGCCATTCACTAGGCAACCGATGTTGCCGTCGAGCGAGATGTAGGAAAGTCCGAACTTGGAGGCCTCGATTTCGGCCGGATCTTCCTCGTCGAGGTCGCGCAAGGCCACCAGTTCGGGATGCCGGAACAAGGCGTTGTCATCGAAGTTGACCTTGGCATCTAGCGCCACGACGCGGCCGTCGCCGGTGAGGATGAGCGGGTTGATTTCGGCCAGGCTGCAGTCGGTCTCCATGAAGGCCTTGTAGAGCGCCTGCAGGTTGACGCGCGCCTGCGCGATAGAGGCTGCAGGAATGCCGATCTTCGCCGCCACGGCATCGGCCTCGGCGTCCTTCAATCCCGTACCCGGGTCGATGAACACCTTGTGGATCAGCTCCGGCGTCTTCTCGGCGACCTCCTCGATGTCCATGCCCCCCTCGGAGCTGGCCATCAGGGTCACGCGCTGAGTGCTGCGATCCACCACCATGCCGACGTACAGTTCCTTCTTGATGTCGGCGCCTTCCTCGATCAACAGGCGGCGCACCTTCTGGCCGAGCGGCCCCGTCTGGTGCGTTACCAGCTGCATGCCGAGGATCTGCCCCGACAGCGTCTTCACCTCGTCGATGGATTTCGCCAGCTTGACGCCGCCGCCCTTGCCGCGGCCTCCGGCGTGGATCTGCGCCTTGACCACCCAGACCTTGCCGCCCAGCGACTGTGCGGCCTTGACCGCTTCGTCGACCGAAAAACACGGCACGCTGCGCGGCACGACCACGCCGAATTTCTTCAGCACATCTTTCGCCTGATACTCGTGGATTTTCATTTTCTATCGCCTTGAGTGTGTATCGATCAGGATTTGCATCCCGGGTGTTTCGCTGCTCCAAGCATGCCGCCCATCGTCGGCGCCACGCATTCTACGTTGCTCCTGCCTTGCCGCTTCCCGTATATGACTGCGGAAAATGGATCCGCACCATTTCACCGTCCGGCTTGAGCGCCACGCAGCGGCCCGCGGCAAGATTCAACGGCGTTTTCGGGTCGTACATCTTGGGCAGGGCGGACATGGTCTGGTACGCGGCCGAGGGCAGGTGCGTCAGCATCTCGGTGACATGCGTGCAGCCTTTCGTCCCCCCCATCGCCGCCAGCGCCGCCCGGCGAAATCCGCGCGCAAGGTTCAGCCCGATCAGCTTCCTGTAGTCCGGCAAGGTCGAGTCGCACAGCCCCGGGTAGGGCATGGCGTCGCTCGATGCGACCACGTCATGAATCGTGAAGTCCGTGTCGATGGTCAGACGCACCCGCATGTCGTGGATCGGCTCATCCGGACCGCGCGCGCAGCCGCCCGTCTTGAACGCATAGGGCTTGGTGTCGACAATGTGGCCTTCGATGTCCCACAACCCGTCTTCGCGCTCGTAACCCTGGAGGGTCAACGATCGCGTGTGTGCGGGTTTGCGGCGGGCTGGCGCTGGAAGCGGCATTCGAATCGATTCATGGCCGGCGCAAACCGGCTGCCGCGGCCCGCATGCATTTGAACTTCAGGGCCATCCCGGTGTGTTTGCGCAGATTTGGAAGGTGGCGATTTTAACACAGGCGAATTGCCGGCCTGCCTGCCATCGCGCAGACGCTCCACGCTATCCTAGTGTAGTGCGTCAAACAGATTGCAACTTATTGAGTCGTGCACGTGCTTTGACGACCTTCGCGAGGATGTCCGAGGCACGCGCCGTCCAGATGAACGGCTTGGGATTACGGTTATGGTTCTCGAC
>CANJXQ010000035.1 GCA_947478805.1 Betaproteobacteria bacterium
CTTGTCCACTTCAGTGACAAAATCCGCGTGCCGCTTGCGCGTGATGGTGAGACCTTCGAGGTCGCGGGCGGCACGATTGATGATCGAGCCGGCGCGACGTGCGGCCTTGACCGCGATTCCGAGCGTCGGGTGCATGGTGTTTTTCCAGGATCTGAGAAAGAGCGTCGCGCCGCCATGCTGCGTGCGGGCATGCGAAGGGCGCGATTCTAACAGGCTGCGATGAATTGACAGTGCTAAACGCCAATGCCTGAATTTCTGCGCAATGTACGCGTTGTGCTGGCACGCCCGTCGCATCCGGGAAACATCGGCGCCGCAGCGCGCGCCATGCGGACCATGGGCCTGGCGCGACTGGTCCTCGTCGCGCCTGAACGATATCCGCATCCGGAGGCCAGCGCGATGGCAGCCAATGCGACCGGGGTGCTCGATGCGGCGACGCTGAGCCCGTCACTGGATGCGGCGCTTGCCGGCACGACCTTGCAGATCGCTTTCACCGCGCGCAGCCGGGCGCTGTCGCACGCTGCGATGCCGGTGCGCGAGGCGGCCCAGTTGGCCGCGGGCATGCTTGCCGCCGGGCCTGCAGCACAAATAGCGCTGGTGTTCGGCAATGAAACCTACGGCTTGTCCAATGAAGAAGTGATGCGCTGCAATCGCACGGCCTATATCCCGACAGACCCCGAAGCCAGTTCACTCAACCTTGCCGCTGCCGTCCAGGTGGCGGCCTATGAGCTGTGGCTGGCGGCGCTGGACGAAGAGGCGGCGATCGCAATGAGGACCGGAATGCCCGCCACACGGGAGGCGGCGGCTTCCGCCAATCTGGCCCCGCATGAAGATGTCGAGCGTTTTTTCGAACACCTCGAGCAAAGCCTTTATCGAAGCGGTTTTCTTCTGCCGGGCAACCCGCGCCGGCTCATGGAACGCATGCGCCGACTGTATGCGCGTTCCGGGTTGGAGCCCGAGGAAATCAGTGTCCTGCGCGGTATGCTTTCCGCGTGGGACGGGACGGGTGGGCGCCACGGTACCTGAGGGGCGACATGCTGGCTACCCAATAGTTGATAAAAAGACTCGGAAATAGCATAATTACACCCCCCGCCAAACTGACGGGCCCGCGGCATCGGGTGGCCCTTGCCTCAGGATAATCTGCCCGGCCACGGAGTCAGGACAGCCATGTTCAGTCGCTTCAAGGAAGACGTCGCCAGCGTATTCGATCGAGATCCAGCCGCTCGAACCGTCTGGGAGGTCGTGACCTGTTACCCGGGCTTCCATGCCCTGGTATTGCACCGCGTCTCCCATAAGTTGTGGGGGGCAGGTTTCAAATGGCTGGCGCGCTTCCTGTCGCACCTTGGGCGCTGGTTGACCGGCGTCGAGATTCATCCTGGCGCGACCATCGGGCGGCGGTTCTTCATCGACCACGGCATGGGCGTCGTCATTGGCGAGACGGCGCACATCGGTGACGATTGCACGCTGTATCACGGGGTCACGCTCGGGGGCACCACCTGGAACAAGGGCAAGCGCCATCCAACCCTGCGGGATGGGGTGGTGATCGGTGCCGGTGCCAAGGTGCTTGGCCCCATCGAGATCGGCGAGCAGGCGCGCATCGGATCCAATGCGGTTGTGGTGAGGGACGTGCCTGCGGGCGCGACCGCCGTCGGCATACCGGCGCGGATCATCCTGAGCGAGAAGGATCAGACGCGGGAAGAAAAGGCCGCCAAGCTGGGCTTTTCAGCCTACGCGGTAACCAAGGACGACGATCCCATGGCCAACGCCATCCAAGGCCTGCTCGACCACAGCGTCGACATCGATCAACGTATCCAATTGATTTTGGAGGAATTGCAGGCATTGCGAGCAGACAACGACAGCGCCCTGTCTGCAGACCGCTGGGGCGGTCGGAAGGTGGCTGGAAAGTAGTCGCTTGTGGGTGCCCGTTATACTTGACTGCATTACTCGGAATTGGCTATACTTGATAAAATCAATCAGGTAATGCGGTGGGCATGCGTGCTTGCAGCAGGTTTTTCCCAATGACCAATTGTTCAGGAGCCCCACGATGAGGCTGACAACCAAAGGCAGGTTCGCTGTAACCGCAATGTTGGACATCGCCCTGCATCATGGCAAAGGGCCGGTGACGCTCGCCGGCATCAGTCAACGCCAGCGCATCTCGCTGTCCTACCTGGAGCAGTTGTTCGGGCGGCTGCGTCGCCATTCCCTGGTGGACAGCGTGCGGGGGCCGGGTGGCGGCTACACCATCGCGCGCGAGCTGGACCGCCTGTCGGTGGCCGACATCATCACGGCGGTCGATGAGCCGATCGACGCGACGCAGTGTGGCGGCAAGGAGAATTGCCGCGACGAAGGGCGTTGCATGACGCATGAGCTGTGGTCGACGCTCAACGACAAGATGTTCGAGTACCTCGAGTCGGTGAAGCTCTCCGATCTCGTGGTGCGGCAGCGCGCCGCCGATGCCAAGGCTGCTTCAGAGAAGACCATCAAGGTAATCCAGGACAAGCGGCTGAGCGGTGTTGCCGCCATGCCGGGCTCGGGCGCGCCGGAGGCGCCCGAGCCGGTGGCCGCCGCCGGTGGCGCGCGTTGAACAAGGTGGCGGCCAACATGAAATTTCCCCTCTACTTCGATTATTCGGCGACGACGCCGGTGGATCCGCGCGTGGCGCAGAAGATGATCCCGTACCTGACCGAGCACTTCGGCAATGCCTCCTCTCGCTCGCATGCCTATGGCTGGGAGGCGGAAAAGGGCGTCGAAGAAGCGCGCGCGCACGTTGCTGCTCTGATCAATGCCGATCCGCGCGAAATCGTGTGGACCTCGGGCGCCACCGAGGGCATTAATCTCGCCATCAAGGGCGCGGCGCAGTTCTACAAGACCAAGGGCAAGCACATCATCACGCAGAAGACCGAGCACAAGGCCGTGCTCGACTCCTGCCGTGAACTCGAGCGCCAGGGCTTCGAGGTCACCTACCTCGATCCGGAGCCGAATGGCATTGTCGACCTCGAAAAGCTGAAGGGGGCAATGCGCCCCGACACCATCCTCGTCTCCATCATGATGGTGAACAACGAGATCGGCGTCATTCAGCCCATCGCCGAGATCGGCGAGATCTGCCGGGCCAAGGGCATCATTTTCCATTGCGATGCGGTGCAGGCTGCAGGCAAGGTCGAAATCGACATGAACAGCATGAAGGTTGACCTGCTGACGCTCACCGCGCACAAGATGTACGGCCCCAAGGGCATCGGCGCGCTGTATGTGCGCCGCAAGCCGCGTGTGCGCATCGAAGCGCAGATTCATGGCGGCGGCCACGAACGGGGATTCCGTTCCGGGACGCTGGCAACGCACCAGATCGTGGGCTTCGGCGAGGCGGCGCGCATTGCCAAGCTGGAAATGGCGGCTGACAACAAACGCATTCGCGCGTTGCGCGACAAGTTGTGGAAGGGCATCAGCGAGCTCGAGGAGGTCTACGTCAACGGTGACCTCGAGAGGCGCATCGCCGGCAACCTCAACGTCAGTTTCAATTTCATCGAAGGCGAATCCCTGATCATGGCGATCAAGGACATGGCCGTATCCTCGGGGTCGGCCTGCACGTCCGCATCGCTCGAGCCCTCGTATGTGTTGCGCGCGCTGGGTCGTTCCGACGAGCTGGCGCACAGTTCCATCCGCTTCACGCTCGGAAAGTACACCACCGAGGAAGAGGTCGACTACGCGATAGACCTCCTGCGACGCAAGATCGCCAAGTTGCGCGAATTGTCGCCCTTGTGGGAGATGCACAAGGACGGCATCGATCTCAATACCGTGCAATGGGCAGCACACTGAGGGCTGCCCACTAGAGTCGACGCACTGAACGCAGGCCAATTTCGCCAGATCATTTTGCAGGAGCAACACCATGGCATACAGCGACAAAGTCATTGATCACTACGAAAATCCGCGCAATGTCGGTTCCTTCGACAAGGGCGACGACGCGGTCGGCACCGGCATGGTCGGAGCGCCCGCCTGCGGCGACGTGATGAAGCTGCAGATTCGCGTCAACGACAAGGGCATCATCGAGGACGCGCGGTTCAAGACCTACGGCTGCGGTTCGGCCATTGCGTCCTCGTCGCTGGTCACCGAATGGGTCAAGGGGAAGACGCTCGATGAGGCATCGACCATCAAGAACACGCAGATCGCCGAGGAACTGGCGCTGCCACCGGTGAAGATTCACTGCTCCATCCTTGCCGAGGATGCCATCAAGGCGGCGATCGAGGACTTTCGCAAGAAGCATTTGCCAGAGGCCGGCGCGAAGGCGGCGGCATGAGCGAGGGCCGGGTCATGATCACACTGACAGAAAGTGCCGCGAACCACGTCCAGAATTACCTGGCCAAGCGGGGCAAGGGCGTGGGCCTGCGATTGGGCGTGCGCACCTCGGGCTGTTCGGGGCTCGCCTACAAGCTGGAGTATGCGGACGCCGTCAATCCCGATGACATGACCTTCGACAGCCATGGCGTGAAAGTGGTGGTCGATCCGAAGAGCCTGCCTTATCTTGATGGCACCGAACTCGATTTCACCAAGGAAGGGCTCAACGAGGGCTTCAAGTTCCGAAATCCGAACGTGAAGGATGAATGCGGCTGCGGCGAGTCGTTCAACGTCTGATTGCAATCGGCCTGAACAGGCCGATTGAATCGCCGCGCGCAGGACATGACGCTACGTGCATGTCAGCGCGCGGCCTGAACTTCCAGGGCCATTGGCCCTTTTTTCTTATTCCACATCTTGAACTCTCCCTCGGATCACTTCGAACTGTTTGGCTTGCCGCGGCGATTTGCCGTGGACTTGCCGGCATTGGAGAAGCGTTACCGCGACCTGCAGCGTGAAGTGCATCCCGACCGGTTCTCGACCGCCCCGGTGAGCGAGCAGCGCCAGTCGATGGAGATGGCCACGCGCGTCAATGAAGCGTATCGGACGTTGAAAACACCGCTTCTGAGGGTGCGCTACATGCTTGAGCTTGAAGGCGGCGATGTGCTGGCTGAAACCAATACGGCCATGCCGCGCGAATTCCTCATGCAGCAGATGGGCTGGCGCGAGGTGCTGGAGGAGGCGGCCGAAGCGCGCAACGCACAGCGGCTTGACGCGCTCGATGCGCAGGTGGGTGCTGAACTGGATGCCACCTTTGCCGACGTGGAGGTGGCGCTTGACGCTCGTGATGGCGCTACATCCGCCTCATTGGTGAGAAAATTAATGTTCCTCGACAAGCTGCGAGAAGAAATCGGCGCCGCACAGGAACGACTGGAAAACTGAATGGCATTGCTGCAGATATCCGAGCCCGGCGAATCACCCGCACCGCACCAGCGGCGCCTTGCGATCGGCATCGATCTGGGGACAACCAACTCGCTGGTCGCCACGGTGCGCAACAGCATTGCCGTGGTGCTCAACGATGCGGATGGCCACCCCTTGCTGCCCTCCATCGTGCGCTATCTCGCCGACGGTAGCGTGCAGGTCGGATTTGCCGCGGAGGCGCAGCAGGCAAGGGACGCGAAGAACACTATCGTGTCGGCAAAGCGCTTCATGGGGCGCGGGCTCAAGGACGTCCCGTACCCGGAGAATTCGCCCTACGATTTTGTCGATGCGCCGGGAATGGTGCAGATTCGCACCGTCGCGGGCGTCAAGAGCCCGGTCGAAGTCTCCGCCGAGATCCTCAGGACCTTGCGAGTGCGCGCGGAAGCGGCGCTGGGAATTTCTCACGGCGCGGCATCAGGGGAAGATGGGGCGGGCGAGCTTTACGGCGCGGTGATCACGGTGCCCGCGTACTTCGACGATGCGCAGCGCCAGGCCACCAAGGATGCCGCCAAGCTGGCCGGTCTGAACGTGATGCGCCTCCTCAACGAGCCGACCGCAGCTGCCATTGCCTATGGCCTGGACAACGCGGCCGAAGGCATCTATGCGGTGTTCGACCTTGGTGGCGGGACCTTCGATGTATCGATCCTGAAGCTCTCTCGCGGCGTATTCGAGGTCATGGCGACTGGCGGCGATTCGGCGCTCGGCGGGGATGATTTCGACCACCGGCTGTTTTGCTGGGTGCTGGAACGCGCCAAGCTCGCGCCGCTGTCCGATGAGGATACGCGGCTGATGCTGTCACGCGCGCGGCAGGTCAAGGAAGACCTCACCAACCACGTCGAAGCACGCTTCAACGCGCGCTTGTCGACCAGGGAAATTGTCGACGTCGTGGTCAACCAGCAGGACTTCTGGGACATGAGCCAGACGCTGGTTGCGAAAACCCTCGCGCCCACGCGCCGGGCCTTGCGTGATGCGGGCCTGGCGGTGGCCGATGTCAAGGGCGTGGTCATGGTGGGCGGCGCCACGCGCATGCCGCATGTGCAGCGCGCCGTGGGCGAACTCTTTGGACAAGTGCCCCTCAACAACCTCGACCCGGACAAGGTGGTGGCGCTGGGGGCGGCCATGCAGGCCAATGCGCTTGCCGGCAACCGCAGCAGCGAGGAGGATTGGCTGCTTCTGGACGTGGTGCCCTTGTCGCTGGGGATCGAAACCATGGGCGGGCTGGTGGAGAAGGTCATCCCGCGCAATTCGACGCTGCCGGTGTCGCGCGCGCAGGAGTTCACCACCTTCAAGGACGGACAGACGGCAATGGCCATCCATGTTGTGCAAGGCGAGCGCGAACTGGTCAGCGACTGCCGTTCGCTGGCACGGTTCGAGCTGCGCGGCATTCCGCCGATGGCAGCCGGCGCCGCTCGCATCCGCGTGACATACCAGGTCGATGCCGACGGGCTGATGTCGGTTGCGGCCAGGGAGGCGACGACGGGCATTGAGGCATCGGTGGCGGTGAAGCCTTCCTACGGGCTGTCCGACGGTGAGATCACGCGCATGCTGCGCGACTCCTTCGAGCACGCGCGCGACGATGTGCATCTGCGGGCCCTGCGCGAGCAGCAGGTGGAGGGCAGCCGCATGGTCGAGTCTGTGCGCGCTGCACTGGCCCAGGACGGCGACCTGCTCGACGCGGAGGAGCGTGCCGCCATCGATGCGGCCATTTCGGCGCTGGAGAAGTCGATGGCAGGCACCGATCATCGTGGCATCAAGGTGGCGATCGAGCGGGCGAACCGCGCGACCGACGCCTTTGCCGCACGGCGCATGGACCGGTCGGTGAAAAGCGTGCTGGCCGGTCGCAACATCGCCACGATATGAAGCACGCCATGGGATATGAAGGAGCGGCCTCATGCCTCGCATAAGCGTGCTGCCGCACGAAGAGCTTTGTCCGGATGGCAAGGTGATCGAAGCCATGCCAGGAGACTCGCTGTGCGATGCGCTGCTCGGCAATGGAATCCCAATCGAGCACGCCTGTGAAAAGTCGTGTGCCTGCACAACGTGCCATGTCATCGTGCGCCAAGGCTTCGATGCGCTCGATCCCTCCGAGGAAAAGGAGGATGACATGCTGGACAAGGCCTGGGGCCTGGAGCCCAATTCGCGGTTGTCCTGCCAGGTGCGGTTGAAAAGCGACGACTTGGTGATCGAAATCCCCAAGTACACCATCAACCTGACCAAGGAAGGCAAGCGCTGATCATGAAATGGACGGATACCCTGGATATCGCGATCGCCTTGACCGAAGCGCATGCAGATGTCGACCCGCTGACCGTGCGCTTCACCGACCTGATGAAATGGGTGATGGCGCTCGACGGTTTCGATGACACGCCAGAGCGTTGCGGGGAGAAAATACTCGAGGCGATCCAGATGGCGTGGATCGACGAGGCGCGGTAGCCGGGTCGGCTCCCGGGGGGCGTTTCACGATCGAGGGAGGCGTTGCGTGACTGAGCCCCCTCGATGGTCAACGACGCTCAGGCCGCGGACGCCGCCTTGCCCAACCCCAACCCCAGCCGCGGGCGCAGTTGCGCGAGTGAATCCCGCAGAAACGTTTCCCAAGCTGCCGGCAGGCCGGCGGCACGAATGCCTTCGTCGGTGAGGGCGCGCCGGTCGCCGAACACGATGGTTGTACAGCCGCCCGCCGTGCCTGCCACAGCGGCCGAACCCGGCGTGCGCTCATCGACCAGCCGGAGGTCGCCTTCAGCGAGGTCGCGATCGCCGATGCGGAGCGTGCCGGCGATGCCGATGTGTAGCACCTCGGTAGCGAACGTCGATGCTGGGAACGCCACCTGGCCGGGCTCCGCTCGCACGTGCAGCAGCACCGGACCGACATCGCGCTCGCCCAGCATGCCAACTGCGACGCGCACGCCGGGCGTCACTTCATGCCACGCGCTGACGTCGTGGAACGAGGCCTCGGCCATGAATGACCGCGGCGCCGATTTCAGCGTCGTCGCTACGCCTTGCGGTGCCGTATAGTCCTCCACCATCTCGATGCCTAACCAGTCGAACAGCGGTTTCCTGCGGGCGCGCGCCCAGCGGATGAACTCCGGGTTGCGGTCGGGCGCGAAGGACGGCGTGCCGCGGCGGTCAGCCATCAAGACGATGCTGTAGCCCCAGTCGGGCCCCCACGCCAAATCATCGCCACCGTAGGCCTTGCCGCCGGCCTGGTAGCGGAACTCGCCCGGCAGGTACTTGCGCGCGCCCATGTTCATCTCGCCGCGCAGCGTGATGCGCCAAGTGTCGGTGCCGTGGCCATGCGGAGGGTACAGCGGCATGGGATCGGTGCGCGGCGGAATGGCGGCCAGCGCGAGATACGGCCCGGCGCGCTCGTCGCCCATCAGCAGCGCGTGAAAGGCCATGCCGGTCAGGCCCGGCACCGCGGGCCACGTCGCGGCCTGTGACATCGAGATGTCGAGGGGGCCGTGCTCTGCGGGATTCCCTACCAGTTTGAACATGTGTCCTCCGCGGAGATGACCACGGACATGATACCAACTTATCCGGCAGGCGCTGTCGGTCCCCTGAGCGCGCCGCAGGAGCGCGCGGGCGCGACGAGGCATCCCGCCGCTACCAGTGTCCGCGCGGCATGCTACACAAGCGCGGCTGCGCTGCTGGGATCCGGTCGATCCACTGGGGTCTGCAACAATTGCATCACCGGCGCGATGCGCAAATCGCCCAGGCCCGCATCGAGCAGCTTCCAGAAGCGATCGGATCCCTCCTTGCCCAGTGTCGATGACAGCAGCGATGCCGCCTTGGCGCGCACGCGCTCGGCGCCAACCGGACGCGACCATGAGCCTTCCGGCGCATTGCAGCGGTGACGAACGGTTCGTCCGTCATCGAGCAAGACCTCCACATCGACATGCATGCGATCGAGCGTCCCGGCAATGGACTCATCCTGCTTGAGCTCGATCTTGCCAAGCATCGCCTTCATGTCGGCGGCGGCGCAGCGCTGGTTGGTGAAGGTGGCGACGTCCACGCGGGCATCGAGCAGTGCAGCCGCGACGCCGTACTGGAAGGAGAACTTGCCATCCAGTCCCGAGACCGGCGCGGGCCGGTCGACGTAGGCCATGACCGGTGTCGTTACGCGCACGCTGCGAATCCTCGCCGCGTCATCGATTTCGGCGCGGCAATCCAGGGCGGCGGTGATGGCGAAGTGCGTTCCGTACTGCGAGGGGAACAGTTTCCACGCCATGCCGGGGCTGAGCACGCGCGGGGTTTCCACCGGGACGGCCAGCCCCGAGGGATCGAACGCCGCACCGTAATAAGCGCGCCCATAACCGCGGGGGCTGCCCAGGGCATCGGGATCGGCGGTAAAGCCGCTTTGCGCGAGCAACGCCGCTTCCAGTCCGCGCATGGCGGCATCGCCGCAGTGCAGCGCCTTGGTCATGGAGCCGATGTTGGCGATCAGCCCGCTGGCGCGCGAAGCCGCGATGCTCATGGCCATTGCCAACTTTTCGACCCCGAGCCCGAGCAGGGTTGCGCAGGCGGCGGCCGATGCAATCGGGCCCACCACGCCGGGCGGGTGAAACAGCAGCTTGGCCGGCTCGTATTGCTTGGATGCCACGCGCAGTCGCCCTTGGGCCTCCACTCCCTTGGCCAATGCGCGCAGCATTTCGCGTCCCTGGGGAGGCTTGCCTTCGCCCTCCCGCTGCTCGGCGAGCGCGAGCAATGCAGAGAGGATGGTCGAGAGCACGTGATTGGGCGGATTCCACATGGGTTCGAAGTCGAGCACATGCATGGACACGCCATTGATGCGCGCAGCTTGCGCCGCCGAGGTTGCGAAACCCATTCCGACCACGGATGCCACGGGTCGGCTGCCCTCGTTGCGGGCCAGTTGCGCGAGCAGGCGCGGACCTTCTTCCACGGCGCCAGCCGAAACGACGCCCAGGCCGTCGATCAGTAGATTCATGCATGCACGCGTTACTGCTTCCTCGTCGCCCGGCCATGCGGCCAGGGCGGAGGCGAAATCGAAGGTCAGGCCTTTTGTGCTCACGGTGATATCCTTTCGCGGTTCACAGGATTGTAAAAGCAATTGGAAGAGACCATTCGCAATGCCCGGCTTTCCGCGTGGTGCTGCGCGGCGCTCTCCGTAACGGACACCCAGGAGGATCGTGCAATGAATGCAATACCCAGGCGGGTCGCGGCGTCGATTGTTGCTGGCGTGCTGACATGGATGGCGCCCGCGACGCTCGTGCACGCGCAGGCTTATCCCGACAAACCGGTGAAGGTCATTGTGACAACGTCTGCCGGTGGCGGGGTGGATGCGTTGGCGCGCCTGGTCTCGCAGGAACTGGCCACGCTCCTGAAGCAACCCTTCATTGTGGAGAACCGGGCGGATGCCTCCGGCATCGTTGGTGCGCAGTTCGTTGCAGGCTCGAAACCGGACGGCTACACGCTCATGTTCAATGCATCGACGCTGGTCATCACGCCCTTTCTCGTGCCCAACATGCCTTTCGACGCGGAAAAGGATTTCACACCCATCACCGAGGTGGCCAAGAGCCCGTTCGTCGTCGCCATCCATCCTGCCGTGCCTGCCAACAACATGGCGGAACTCATCCAGTACGCCAAGAAGGCGCCCAATACGCTGAGTTTCGGCGTGGCCGGCATCGGCACGCCGGATCACATCGCGGTGGAATTGTTCAGCCAGGTTGCCGGCATCCAGAGCCTCGTCGTTCCGTACAAGGGTGGTGGCCCCGCCTTGCAAGGCATCCTCTCCGGAACCGTCAACGCGGTGATGTTTCCACCCATACTCATCGGGGCGCAAGTGCAAGCCGGCAAGGTGAAGGCGTTGGCGGTGACCAGTGCCCAGCCAACCGACGCAGTGCCTGGCGTGCCGACCGTGGCGAGCAGCGTGCCCGGCTACGAGTTCGCTTCCTGGTATGGATTCTGGGGGCCGAAAGGCATGGACCCGGCCCACGTCCAATCCATTTACGGTACGACTGCAAAGATTCTTGCAACAGCGGCGTTCAAGGAACAACTGACCAAGCGCGGGTTGATCGCGGTGGGTTCCACGCCGGCTGACTTTGCCGCGTTCAACAAGCGTGAAATGAGCCGCTACGGCAACCTGATCCGGGAACGCAATTTGGCTCAGAAGTAGCGCGCGGGAGGGGCGTCTCGAAGGGGGCGAAATCCTCCTAATGACCACTCTGGCTACGGTCGCCCCGACCGTCCGAATTTCCCCATTTGCCGTTGGTAATCCGGCAGGTCACCCACTCCCAAGGCTGGGTTTGCGGCACTAATACACACAATTCTCGAAAATAGGGCATAACTTAGTGATAATTATCACTAATTCGCCCTTGGTATGGCCCGTGCTTAGTACAATCGTGATTGCGTAAATTTACGCTATACGAAGGTATAAAAGCACTCACCGTGTCGAGAATTCCCTACAACCCGACCATGAAACGCAGCGCGCTCTATGTCGCGCTGGCGGCGTGCTTTTCGACGGGCGTGGCGGCCAATCCAACGGGGCCGGTGGTGGTGGGTGGGACTGCGAGTTTCACGCAGTCCGGCAAGTCGCTTCAAATCACCAACAGCCCGGGCGCCGTCATCCAGTGGCAGGGCTTTTCGATCGGTGCGGACGAGACAACGCGTTTCATCCAGTCCAACGCTGCTTCGACGGTCCTGAACCGCGTCGTTGGCAGCGGCTCATCGCAAATCCTCGGCCAGCTCCTGTCCAATGGCCGCGTGTTCCTGCTCAACCCCAATGGCGTGTTCATCGGCAATGGCGCGGTGGTTGACGTCGCCGGTTTTGCGGCATCCACGTTGAGGATGGCAGATTCGGATTTTCTCGCTGGGCGTTTTCGTGTCGATGACATCGCGGGCGCGGGGAAGATCGTCAACCGGGGCACTATTCGCACGCCCGCCGGCGGCAGCGTGTTCCTCGTGGCGCCCAGCGTGGAGAACAGCGGCCTGATCACCAGCCCGAGCGGGCAGATCATTCTCGCAGCTGGTCGCAAGGTGGAACTGGTCACTGCAGCATCGCCCGACGTGCGCGTGGAATTGCGCGCACCGGACAATGCGGTGCTGAACGTCGGACAGGTGGTTGCGGACGCCGGACAAGTGGGAATCTTCGGCACCACGGTGCGCAATGCCGGAACGATCCGCGCAGGTACTGCACGCGTGGATGCCAGCGGGCGGGTGTTCCTTGTAGCAAAAGATGTCATGCTGGATGCCGGTTCGACGGTGAGCGCGAACGGTGCGAAGGGAGGCAGCGTTCGCATCGAAGCGCAGGGGGGAACCCTGGAGACCAGTGGTGACGTCAGCGCGGTAGGAGCCTCGGGCAAAGGCGGCGACATCGCCTTGCTCGGCACCCATGTTGGTGTGCTCGGCACTGTCGCTGCGTCTGGTGCAAGTGGTGGCGGCACCATTGAGATCGGTGGCAGCCGCCAGGGGCAGGGCCCATTGCCGAACAGCGATGCGGTTTTCATCGGCGCAGATGCCAAGGTCAATGCCGATGCGCGCGAGCGTGGTAACGGCGGCAAGCTGATCGTCTTCTCAAACCTGGCCACCCGCATATACGGCGAGTTGAGTGCGCGCGGTGGTGCGGAGGGCGGTGACGGCGGTTTCATCGAAACCTCCGGATTGAAATATCTAGACGTTGCCACGCTGCCGGACGCGACGGCAGCGCGTGGCGCTGGCGGCGTGTGGCTTATCGACCCCAATGACCTGCAGATCACTGCGGCGACGACGGCGAATACATCGACTGCAGCGAATACACCTGTGGCCGGCACCACGACCTATGCAACCACCACTGACACGGCAACATTGAGTGCTGCAACCATCAATGCGGCGTTGAATTTCGGCACCAATGTAGTGATACAAACGACGACGGGCGCTCCGAGTTCGCAGTCCGGTGATGTCACCTTCGCTGCGGGCATTAGCAAGAGTTCGGGAGCGGCCGATGTGTCGCTGACCATCTAGGCGCATAACAACATCACGCTGTCACAGACCATCGCGGCGAGCGGTGTAGGCACCGGTCGGCTGAACGTCACGCTGACTGCGGACTCCGATAGCAGTGGATCGGGCACGCTGGCGGTCAACAATGCGGTGACGACGCTCGGCGGGACGTTTACTGGAACGGGCGCCAGCATATCCAGCAATGCCTCGGGCACGATCGTCACGACGGGTGCTGCTGGTCGAAGCGGCGGCAATGTTTCGCTGACCGCAGGGACAGGCGGAACCGCTGTGCTGGGCGCGGCGGTGACGGCCTCAGGTGGCGCGGCAGCCGCATCCAGTGCGGGCAACGCCGGCGGTACGGTGTCGATCACGGGCGGCGACGTATCGGTACTGGGCATCACCTCGGCGGGTACGCTGGCGACCTCGGGAGTCGGCGGGGCGGGGGGCTCGGTGACGCTGAACGCGACCGATGGGACGCCGGTGATCACATTAGGCGGGAACATATCGACAGCGGGTGGGGCGGGGACTGGAAGTGGTAACAATGGGGGTGCCGGTGGTGCGATCACGCTGATGGATCCGACGCTGCTCAACCTGGCCACGGTGACGTTGGGCAGCGCGGGCGGTGCGAGCGGTGGCGGTGCGGGGACGATCGGTGCTGGCGGTGCGATGTCGACGCAGGGGATCGACAGCAGCGCGGGGGCGAGGCGTGGCCTGACGGTGACGGTGGGCACGGGCTCGTTCACGAGCAACGGCGGTGCGCTGGGTGGCACGACGCCGCTGGGGATCGTGAGCCTCACGGGCACGGGGGCGGGCGCACTCAGTACGGGAGCGATCACGACGACGGGGCTGTCGAACACGGCCGGTGCGACGGTGACGCTGAACGCGAGCGCACTGGGCAGCGTGAGCACGGGGGCGATCACGAGCACGGGCGGCACGGCGACCGGTGTGGGGATGGCCGGGGGCAACGTGGCGCTGACGGGGAACACGATCACGGCCGGGGCGATCAATACCTCGGGGACGACGGCGGTGTCGGGTGCGGGTGGGTTGGCCGGCACGGTGACGGCGACGACGACGGGTGGGGCGAGCCCGCTGATCACGCTGGCGGGGATCACGGCGACGGGGGGCAATGCGGTGACCTCGGGCAATGGCGGGGCGGGCGGGCTGATGACGCTGACCGGGCCGGTGGCGCTCAACGGGGCAATCGTGGCCTCCGGCGGCACGGGCGTGGTGACCGGTGGTGCGGGAGGCGCATTGAACCTGACGGGGGCGAGCACGCTCTCGGCGAACATCACGAGCAATGGCGGTACGGGCGGTACGACGGGCGGTGCGAGCGGTGCGATGACCGTGACCGGTGCGGTGACGCTGGGCGCGGATGTGACGCTGACGAGCCAGCGTGGCACGGGTGGAGCGCCGGTGTCGGGGGCAATCAGCTTCAGTGGTGCGACATCGACGATCGACTCGGACGGCACATCGAGGAGCCTGACGATCAATTCAACGGCGGGTACGGTCAACTTCGGTGCGGGGATCGGCCAGGGTGCAAGCGGCGGGGTGAAGAGCCTAGCGGTGACGACGACGGGTGCGACGACGCTGACGGGCAATGTGCGCACGGCGGACGTGGCGGGGAACAACGTGTCGATCAGCGGGCCGGTGACGCTGGCTGGGAACGTGACGATCAACACCGATCGCACGACCAACGACGGCAACATCAGCCTGCCCGGGGCGATCAACGCGGATGTGGCGACGAACCGGCGCGTGCTCACGCTGACGGCGGGCGGTGGCACGATCGACAACGGGGCGGGTGCTGCGATTGGTGTGGTGGGTGCGACGGCGCTGGGCGGGTTCAGTGCCACGGGTGGGACGGTGCGCACGGCGGCGATCACCACCACCGGCGGTGCGGGCCAGGCGGGTGGCAATGTCACGATCACGGGCACGACGCTTGCCTCGGTGACGGGGGCCATTACGGCCTCGGGTGGCACGGCGGCCGCATCGAGCCCTGGCAACGCCGGCGGCACGGTGAGCATCAGCGGCGGCGATGTCGATGTGGTGGCGATCACGTCGGCGGGCACGAACGCGACGGCGGGTGTGGGCGGGGCGGGTGGATCGGTGACGCTGAACGCGACCGATGGGACGCCGGTGATCACATTGGGCGGGAACATATCGACGGCTGGTGGCAATGGTGTCGGAACTGATCAGAATGGCGGAGCCGGTGGAGCGATCACATTGATGGATCCGGCGCTGCTCAACGCGGCGACGGTGACGCTGGGCAGCGCGGGCGGGGCTGCGACGGGGCTGGGGACGATCGGGTTGGGTGGTGCAATGTCGACGCAGGCGATCGACAGCAGCGCGGGGGCGAGGCGGGCGCTGACGGTGACAGTGGGCACGGGCTCGTACACGAGCAACAGCCAGGCGTTGGGGGGCACGACGCCGTTGGGGATCGTGAGCCTCACGGGCACGGGGTCGGGTGCGCTTGGCACGGGTGCGATCACGACGACGGGGCTGTCGAACACGGCCGGTGCGACGGTGACGCTGAACGCGAGCGCGCTGGGCAGCGTGAGCACGGGGGCGATCACGAGCACGGGCGGCACGGCGACCGGTGTGGGGATGGCCGGTGGCGCCGTGGCGCTGACGGGCAACACGATCACGATGGCCGGCGCGAATACATCGGGCTCGGTGGCGGTGTCTGGCGTGGGAGGTGCGGGGGGCAATGTCACGCTCACGACGGCGGGTGGTGCGACGCCGGCGATCAGTATCACGAACGCCATCACGGCCAGTGGCGCTGCTGCTGCGGGGGTCAACTTCGCCGGTGGCGCTGGTGGCACGCTGGCCCTTACCGGGCCGGCGACGCTCTCGGGCAACATCACCGGCAGCGGTGGTGCGGCGGCGGGCACGGCGACGGGCGGGGCGAGCAGTGCCATCACGATCACCGGGCCCGTGACGCTGGGCATTGATGCCACGATCACCAACCTGCGCGGTACGGGCACGACACTGGGCACCGCTAACGCGATCACGTTCAGCGGGGCTACCTCGACGATTGACTCGGATGGCACACCACGCAGCCTGACACTGAATCCGGGGGCGGGCGCGGTGACATTCGGTGCCGGGATCGGCCAGGGTGTGAGCGACGGGCTGAAGAGCCTGACGGTGACGACGACCGGTGTGACCACGCTGACGGGCAATGTGCGCACGGCCGATTTCGCGGGGAACAACGTGTCGATCAGCGGCCCGGTGACGCTGGCGGGGAACGTGACGATCAACACGGATCGCACGACCAACGACGGGAACATCAGCCTGCCGGGGGCGATCAACGCGGATGTGGCGACGAACCGGCGCGTGCTCACGCTGACGGCAGGCGCGGGCACGATCGACAACGGTGCGGGTGCTGCGATCGGCGTGGTGGGGGCGACGGCGCTGGGCGGGTTCAGTGCCACGGGTGGCACGGTGCGCACGGCGGCGATCACCACGACGGGGGGCGCGGGGCAGGCGGGTGGCAATGTGACGATCACGGGCACTACGCTGGCCTCGGTGGGAGCCATTACAACGACTGGTGGCACCGCCAATGTGGCGAGTGCCGGGAACAACGCTGGGTCGGTCAGCCTGACTGGTAACACACTGACTTACTCGACGATCGCCGCCAGCGGCAGCGCTGCTGCCGCGGCCTCGAATGCCAATGGTGGTGATGGCGGTGCCGTATCACTGGCGGTGACGAATGCGGCGGGGACACTGACGGTCGCGACGGCACCAGTGTCGTTGGGAGGCGCGGGCAATGGCACGGGCGTTGCGGGAACCGGCGGTGGACTGACCCTGACTGCCGACAATCTGACCGTATCGACCGCAGTGGCGCTAGGCAATGGGCAACTGAGCATCCGACCCTCAAGTGCCGCTCGCGATACACGGCTGGGGGCGGGCGGATCCGCGAGCTTCCTCAATCTCACGGATGGGCTTATCGCCAATTTCAGTGGTTACTCCAGCCTCACGGTAGGTGCGGCGTCTGGTAATGGCGTCGTGAGCACGGGTTCCGCGCGTACCATGGGCGCAAACGTCGGTCTGACGTTGCAGTCAGGAGGCGCATCCGGCGCAGTCAATATCGCAAACGCGCTCACGACGTCCGGTACTGGCACCATCAGTGTGAGCGCTGGGAGTGGCACAACCCTGGGAGCTGACCTTTCGTCTGGCGCTGGGGCGATCACCCTCAGCGGGCCGGCGACACTATCGGGCGCGTCGCGATCGATTACCAGCAGCAGCGGCCTGGTAACGCTGAATGGTGCAATCGATGGCGCGACAGCACTGACCATTAATGCCGGCAGCGGAAACGTGGTCCTGTCCAGCAGTGTGGGCGGCACGACGCCGCTGACCAGCCTGTCGGCACAGGGCGCCGCAGTGTCGGCGGGAGTGGTGAATGCAGGTACCGTGCTGTTGCAAAGCACCGTGGGCAATGTCACCTTGAACGGCAATGTCAGTGCGAGCGGCAGCGGCGACGCCCTGGTCATTGCTTCGGCGGCCAACTTCGTCAACAGCGCAGGGGCAAGTCCGCTGTCTGCCAGCAGCGGGCGCTACCTGGTGTATTCGACTGATCCGGCGGCAAATACCTTTGGGGGCATCACCTCACCCGGCAATGCCTTCAATCGCACGTACGCCCTCAATCCGCCGGTACATGCCAGCATTAGTTCGCTTTCGGGCAGCCGCTTCGTCTATAGCGTGACGCCCACGCTCAACGTGAGCGGCGACGACAAGAGCAAAACCTACGGTGGTGCCGATCCGGCATTGACGTTTACGGTCAATTCGGGCCTGGTGGCTGGCGACACGGCAGGTAGCGCACTCAGCGGGGCGTTGTCAGCACCCACAGGTGCCGCTGCCAGTGCAGGCACACACCCGATACAGCAGGGCACTCTGGCGTCGGGGCTGGGCTACAACGTCGTCTACGGAAATGGCACGCTGAACGTGGCGAAGGCGGCGGCGCTGACGGTGACGGCCGATGACAAGGCGAAGACGTACGGTGACACGGACCCGACGCTCACCTACACGGTGACGGGGACGCGCTACTACGGGGACGCGACGACGGTGGTGGGCGGGGTGTTGCTGTCGGCGCCGGTGAATGGAGCGGCGACGGCGGGCACGCACACGATCACGGCGACGGGCGGGACGGCCTCGAACTACAACGTGGCGATGACCAACGGCACGCTGAACGTGGCGAAGGCGGCGGCGCTGACGGTGACGGCCGATGACAAGGCGAAGACGTACGGTGACACGGACCCGACGCTCACCTACACGGTGAGTGGGACGCGCTACTACGGAGACGCGACGACGGTGGTGAGCGGGGTGGGCCTGTCGACGTCCACGGGAGCTGCGGCCACCGCGGGCACGCACACGATCACGGCGACGGGTGGCACGGCCTCGAACTACAACGTGGCGATGAACAGTGGCACGCTGACGGCTGGCAAGGCGAGCCTCACGGCCACCGCCGACGACAAGTCGAAGACCTACGGTGGGGCGGATCCGACGCTGACCTACAAGGTGGGCGGGACGCTTTACTACACGGACACCGTATCAGTGGTCAGTGGCGTATCGCTGTCGGCGCCGACGGCGGCAACTGCTACCGCGGGCACACATACGATCACGGCCTCGGGCGGCACGGCCTCGAACTACAACATCACAACCGCCAATGGCACGCTGACGGTGGGCAAGGCCAGCCTGACGGCGACGGCAGACGACAAGTCGAAGACCTACGGGGCAGCTGATCCGGCGCTGACCTACACGGTGGGCGGCACGCTCTACTACACGGACACGGCATCAGTGGTCTCAGGTGTTTCACTCTCGGCGCTGACGGCGGCAGCGGCGACGGCGGGCACGCACACGATCACGGCCTCGGGCGGCACGGCCTCTAACTACACCGTCACCGCAGCCAACGGGAACCTGCTGGTGGCAAAGGCTGGGTTGACGCTGACCGCCGATGACAAATCCAAGACCTATGGCGCGACCGATCCCGTGCTGACCGTTTCTGCTGGTACCGGGCAACTGAAGTACGCCGATACTTTGGGAGTGGTCTCAGGCGTGACACTTACCACCGCCACGAATGCCGCGGCTACTGCAGGCACACACACGATCATCGCTTCCGGCGGGGCAGCCGCCAACTACAATGTAACGGCCGTCAACGGCACGCTGACTGTGGGCAAGGCGCCGCTGACCGTTACTGCCGACAACAAGACCAAGACCTACGGCGACCCTGAGCCGGTATTGACCGCTTCTGCCGGCCCGCTGCAATTGAAATATGCGGACACGCTTGCCGTGGTGTCGGGCCTCGTGTTGTCGGCTCCGACAGCGGCCGCCGCTAGCGCTGGCGCGCATGTCATTACTGCGGCAGGGGGCACTGCCGCGAATTACGTGGTGACGCCGGGCAATGGCATTCTCAGTGTGATGCCATCGCCGATCACGGTCATTGCCGATAATAAGTCGCGTGACTTCGGCACCGCCAACCCGGCCTTTACCGGCAGTGTGACTGGTTTCCGTCTGGGAGAGACAGCCGTGGTCCTGGGCGGATCGCTCTTATACACGACGCCCGCAACACTGGCCTCGCTGCCTGGAACTTACGCTATTGTTCCTGGCGGATTGAGCGCCGCCAATTACACCTTTAACTATGTGCCCGGCATTCTGTCGGTGGGAGCTGCCGTCAGCGTGCAGGTCGCTGCCGTCGGCGATGTCAACAGCCTGCCGGTGAATGCCTTGGTCAGTGCATTGCAGGGCAGCCAGGTCGGGTTTGGGCCGGCAATGATCAGCGTCTCGTTGACAGGATTCGGCGGGATCAATGCTTTACCGGCACCGGCCGCAGGTGGTGCCGTTGCAGAAAATGAGGGGCAGGACGCTGGTTTACAGGGCCTAAATGACATCGCGGAAGTCAGAGCGGCAGTCAGACCGCGCGTGCGAACGGTGTTTAGGGCGGAGTGCTTTGGTTCGCCGATACAGCAACTGCAATGCGCATCGCGCTAAGTCCAAAGCGTTAGTTCCAGCCCGTTGACGTTCTACGGGGCTTGTGCTGAAGGCCGAGCATTTCTTGCAAAATGTCCTTTTTGTGGTGCCAGACATGCGAGTCGGCATTGCTCTCCCGTGTCCGTTCCTGACGATCGGGGCGGTTTGGGGTGACTGCTCGGGTAGAATTCAGCACTTTCACTGGAGACACCCGCTTGCATCTCATACAGCCATTCACCGGCTTGCGGCCGGTTCCAGAGCGAGCCGCCGATGTGGCAGCTCCTCCCTACGACGTTTTGTCCAGTGCGGAAGCACGCGCGCGGGCTGCCGGAAAGCCTTGGAGTTTTCTGCATGTCTCCAAGCCCGAGATCGATTTGCCCGATGGAGTGGATGTGTATTCGGCGCCGGTCTATGGCAAGGCGGCCGAAAATCTCAAGAACATGCTCGACAAAGGGGTGCTGCGACGGGATCCCGAGCCGTGCTATTACGCCTACCGCCTGGTCATGAACGGGCACGTGCAGACGGGCTTGGTCGCCGCTGCCTCGGTAGCCGCATACGATGCGAACCGCATTCGCAAGCACGAGTTGACCCGGCCGGACAAGGAGGACGATCGCGTACGCCAGATCGATGCGACGAACGCGCAGACGGGGCCGGTGCTGCTGGCTTATCCGACTGCGCCGCAGGTGGATGCAATCCTGGCGCAGGCCTCGTCGGGTCCTCCCGATGCCGATGTGACGGCCGAGGGGGGCGTGCAGCACACCATCTGGGCCATCCGCGACCGAGATCGCATCGAGCAGATCACCAGCGCATTCGATGCCATGCCGGCGCTGTACATTGCTGACGGGCATCACCGTTCGGCGGCTGCTTCCCGGGTGGCCGCGGCGCGCCGGAAGGCCAATGCGACCGATGCCCAAAGCCACGACTACTTCCTCACCGTGGCCTTCCCGCATTACCAGATGCGCATCCTCGATTACAACCGCGTGGTGACCGACCTCAATGGCCTGACCAACATTGCGTTCCTGGAAAAGTTGCGGGGGAACTATGCAGTAGAGGAAAGCGCGACTCCCGTCAGGCCATCGCGACACGGCGAAGTCGGGCTTTACCTGGGCAAGCAGTGGTATCGGCTGCAGATCAAGCCGCAGCTGGCCGCGGTCAAGGATCCGGTGGCGCGCCTGGACGTGAGCCTGCTGTCGGAACACCTGCTGGGGCCGGTGCTTGGCATCCATGACCTGCGACGCGACAAGCGTATCGATTTCGTCGGTGGCATTCGCGGGCTGCCCGAGCTCGAGAAGCGCGTCGACAGCGGCGAGATGGCGGCAGCGTTTGCGCTGTACCCAACGACCTTGCAGGATCTGATGGCGGTGGCCGATGCCGGGCAAATCATGCCGCCCAAGTCGACATGGTTCGAGCCCAAGCTCGCCGACGGACTGGTTTCACACGTGCTGGATTGAACCGACCGATTGAATCAATTGATCCCGTTGTAAAGGGACCATTGATGCAGACCTAGCAGGCCGCGCGGTCCCTCAGTGCTACGGTTTTCCCTTGGCGCCCAGCGTCACGCGCAGCTTCAGGCTCCAGTAGGCCGCCATCGCAGCATCCACGGGCTGCCCCAGCTCCCCATCCCGGTAGATCTGGTGCATGCGCTGGATCGCCTCCACGTGGTTCGAAACCGCAGCCGCCTCGTAGTATTTCAGTGCCAGTTGATTGTCGGCGGGCACCCCCATGCCGTTTTCATAGGCCCGGGCCAGTTCCCAGTTGGCGATGGGATGACCCTGGGCCGCAGCACGGGTGAGCCAGGTGCGTGCCTCATCCAGGTCGCGCGGCAGCCCGGCACCATGCTGCAACAGCAGGCCAAGGAAATACTGGCCCTGGACGTCGCCTTGCTGCGCTGCCTTGCGAAACCACTCGGCGGCCACCGCCGGATTGGCGGCGATGCCACTGCCGTCCAGGTACAGCCGCGCCAGTTGTGCTTGCGCCCGCGCGTGCCCGGATGCCGCCGCACGCTGCAGCCATTGCAGCATGAGCTTGTCGTTTTGCGGGACGCCGCGTCCGCGGCCGTGCATCAGCGCAAGGTTGTATTGGGCCAGGGCATAGCCCGCATCCGCAGCCTTCTGGTACCAGTGCCTGGCGACCCCGTAATCGACCGGAACGCCTTTTCCGTCGACATGCAGTGCGGCAAGGTTGTTCATCGCCACCGGCATGCCGGCGGTGGCTGCTCGCAGGTACCAGATCGCGGCTTCACGATAGTTGCCGAATGTCGCAGCCGGCAAGGACTCGAGGATTTGTCCGGTAACGATGGCGGCGTCGTTGTTGCCGCGGGCGGCCACCGGCCGCACCAGGGCCAGCGCGTCCTGCAGCTTGCCACCCTGTGCCAGCTTCAGTGCCGAGTCGATGACTTCACGCTCCGAGCCCGGGGTAGGTGCAGACGAAACTGCGCGTGCTTCGGGCGGTGTGGCGGCGACTTGCGGCGGATTCGGCGCCTGCGCATGGATCCCGGTTGCGGCGAGCGCCAACGCCGCGGCGGCGACCAGGCGCCCAGCCGGTGTCATGCTTTCTTGCCCTTGTCCCGGGCGGCCGAGCCTGCTGCCGCCGCCAGCTGTTCGTAGACCTGGCGCACGGCCTTTGAGCGCTCGGTGATGTCACCGGTGACGATGTCGATGCGCAACTTGCTCGGTCCCGCGAGCTTCCAGCCGCGGTTGCGCTGCACCAGGCGAATGACCGCCGCGCCATCGAGTGGCGGGTGGGCGATGAACTGCAGTTGCAGCGCTTCCGAGGTGGCATCCAGCCGGGCGACACCCAATGGCTTTCCGAGAATGCGCAGCCGATGGCTTTCGATCAGTGCGCTGGCGGGCTCGGGCAGGCGGCCGAATCGGTCCACCAGTTCTTCCAGCATCCCGTCGAGCTGATCGGTGGTCTCGCAGTTGGCGAATCGCTTGTAGAGGACCAGGCGCTCATGCACGTCGTGGCAGTAGTCGGGCGGCAGCAGCGCGGGCGTGTGCAGGTTGATCTCGGTGATCGTCTCGAAGGGCTGCGATAGATCGGGCTCGCGCCCCGCCTTGAGCGAGCGAACTGCGTGGTTGAGCATGTCCGTATAGAGATTGAAGCCCACGGCCTGCATTTCGCCGGATTGCGAGTCGCCGAGCACTTCGCCCGCGCCGCGGATTTCCAGGTCGTGCATGGCGAGGAAGAACCCTGAGCCCAGCTCTTCCATCATCTGGATGGCTTCGAGCCGTTTCTTGGCATTTGCCGACAGCGCCTCTTCATCGGGTGTGAGGAGATAGGCATAGGCCTGGTGGTGCGAGCGGCCGACCCGCCCGCGCAACTGGTGCAGCTGCGCCAGCCCGAACTTGTCGGCGCGATGCATGATGATGGTGTTGGCGGTCGGGATGTCGAGGCCGGTCTCGATGATGGTCGAGCAGAGCAGCAGGTTGGAACGCTGCTGCACGAAGTCGTGCATGACGCGCTCCAGCTGGCTGTCCGGCATCTGGCCATGGGCGACGGTGATGCGCGCCTCGGGCAGGAGCTTCTCCAGCCGCTCGCGCATGTTCTGGATGGTCTCGACATCGTTGTGCAGGAAGTAGGTCTGGCCGCCGCGCTTCAATTCGCGCAGCACGGCCTCGCGCACCACGCCGGGGGAGTAAGGTTGCACGAAGGTCTTGATGGCGAGGCGTCGTTGCGGCGCCGTGGCGATCACCGAGAGGTCGCGCAGGCCTTCGAGCGACATGGCCAGCGTGCGCGGGATCGGCGTGGCGGTCAGCGTCAGCACATCGACTTCGGCGCGCAGGGCTTTCAGCGCTTCCTTCTGGCGCACGCCGAAGCGGTGCTCCTCGTCGACGATCACGAGGCCCAGGCGCTTGAACTTGACGTCCTTCTGCAGCAGCTTGTGGGTGCCGATGACGATGTCCAACCCGCCCGTGGCCAGTTGCTCCACCACGGCAGTGGTTTCCTTGCCGGTGCGAAAGCGCGACAGCTCCGCGATCTTGATCGGCCACCCTGCAAAACGATCGGAGAACGTCTGGAAATGCTGTTCGGCCAGCAGCGTGGTCGGCGTCAATACCGCGACCTGCATGCCATCCGACACCGCAACGAAGGCTGCGCGCAAGGCGACTTCGGTCTTGCCGAAGCCTACGTCCCCGCACACCAAGCGGTCCATGGGGCGGCCGGCGGTCATGTCGCCGATCACCGCGGTGATGGCGCCTGCCTGGTCGGGTGTTTCCTCGAAGCCGAAGCCTTCGGCGAAGGCTTCGTAGTCGTGCTGGTTGAGGTTGAATGTCCGGCCCTGGCGGGCCGCGCGTTGCGCGTAGAGGTTCAACAACTCGGCGGCCGTATCGCGTACCTGCTTGGCTGCCTTGCGCTTGGCTTTGTCCCAGGCGTCGCCGCCCAGCCGGTGGACGGGCGCGGTCTCCGGCGGCCCGCCGGTGTAGCGGGCGATCTGCGACAGCTGTGCGACCGGCACGTAGAGTTTGTCCTCGCCGGTGTAGGTGATGAGGAGGAATTCCCCTTCGCCTTCGCCGAAATCGAGATTGACGAGGCCCTGGTAGCGGCCGACGCCGTGCAATTGGTGCACCACCGGGTCGCCGACGCGAAGCTCCGACAGGTCCTTGAGCATGCCCTCGATGGAGGTCTGGCGAGACCGTTCACGTGCAGCCTTGGTGCGGGCTGTGCCGGCATAGAGTTCGGATTCAGTGATGACGACAAAGGATTCGTCGACGGCGATGAAGCCGTTGAGCAGCGGCCCTGCGCCCAGCATTACCGCATCCGGCCCCGCCATGAACGCCCCGAAACTGTCACACGGCGGCGCATGGAGGTCGTATTCGCCCAGGTACTGCGACAGGGTTTCGCGGCGGCCGGCGCTTTCGGCCAACAGCAGGACGCGACGCGCGGCAACAGTGCGCGATTCGGGCGCCACGTTGAGCTGCGTTTCGCCCAGGGCGCGTTGCCTGGCAATGAAGCCCTTCAAGCGATGCAAGGGGTCGGCTGCACGGCGCTCCACCGACACTTCGGGCAACGACAGCGCGCGCAGCTGGCTGCCATCCAGCGCGGTGCGCTCGAATCGGTGTGCATCGATAAAGAAGTTTTCGGCCGACAGGTAAAGCCTGTCGGGCGGCAATACCGGACGGGTGCGGTCACCCGACAACAGCTTGTAGCGAGACTGCGTATCGC
Organism: Betaproteobacteria bacterium; assembly: GCA_947478805.1. Classification (GTDB taxonomy): domain Bacteria; phylum Pseudomonadota; class Gammaproteobacteria; order Burkholderiales; family SG8-39; genus CAIYPG01. Next base: position 25,351 of record CANJXQ010000035.1, read on the forward strand.
GCCAGAACTCGGTGATTTCGGCGTGGATGTCGCCGTGCAGCGCGAGGCGCGTGCCTTGCGGCAGATAGTCGAACAGCGTCGCCACCTCGTCGAAGAACAGCGGCAGGAAATATTCGATCCCGGCCGGGGTGACGCCGTTGGAGACATCCTTGTACACGTTGCTCTTGGAGGGGTCGCCATCGAAGGCTTCACGAAAGCGCGCGCGAAACTGCGTGCGCGAAGCCTCGTCGAGCGGGAACTCGCGCGCCGGCAGCAGCTTGATCTCGTTGACCTTGTAGACCGTGCGCTGCGTGTCCACGTCGAAGGTTCGGATGGACTCGATGTCGTCATCGAGCAGCTCGATGCGGTAGGGCAGGGCGCTGCCCATGGGGAACAGGTCCACCAGGCCGCCGCGCACGCAGTATTCGCCGGGCGCGACCACTTGCGACACATGGGAATATCCACCCAGCGTGAGCTGCGCGCGCAGCTTGTCGATGGACAGCTTGTCGCGCTGCTTGAGAAAGAACGTATAGGCGGCGAGGAACGACGGTGGCGCCACGCGCGTCAGCGCCGTGGTGGCCGGCACGATCAGCACGTCGAAATCGCGCTGCTGGATGCGGTGCAGTGTCGCCAGTCGCTCGGAAATCAGGTCGTGGTGGGGCGAGAATCCGTCGTAGGGCAGGGTTTCCCAGTCGGGAAACAGTGTCACGCGCAGCGCCGGATCGAACCACGCGGTTTCTTCCTGCAGGCGCTGCGCGTCCGCGGGATGGGCGCAGATCACCATCAGCGGGGTCGCGGCTGCATTGGGCCGGGTCATGCGGGCGAGCCGCGCAACGGCGAGGGCATCGCTGGAGCCAGGCAGCGCCGCGCCAGGCCGCGCCTGCGGATTTTCCTCGGTGATGACGTCCGGTGCGTTCACGATGGCAAGTTTCAACAATGGGTAAAAATGGGCAGCACAAACAGGAAAACCCGCGATCAGCCTGCCATGCCGATGTGAAACCCATGCGATGATGCTTGCACTGGGTTGAACATCAGCCGGCCGCGACGCGGGGACAGCTATAATTATACCGACGCACCCGCTGCCTCCCGACTGTTTTTCCGATGGAATTACAGGCAGATGCGCTTCAGACGGGCGGCGATTTCGCACCTTTACGGGCACATACCCACGTGAGTTCACTGTTTGGCCTGATACCCGCTGCAGGCAGCGGCGAACGCTTTGGTGCAGGCGGTGCGCGCCCGTCAGGCATGCCCAAGCAGTATTTGCCACTGAGTCTGCGCCAGGGCGGCGGCGCTGTGGCGGGCCACGCAATGCCGATGATCCTGCACAGCATCGACGCCTTGCTGGCCGTGCCCGAAATCGAATTGGTGTTTGTAGTGCTGGCGCCGGGGGACGAGCAGTTCCGGATGATCGATCTGGGTGCGCGATCGAATCGCGTCGCACCGCTCTACTGTGGCGGGGCTTCGCGGCGCGATAGTGTATTGAATGGCCTGGTTGCAGCGTCGAGCAGCGTGGAAACCGACGACTGGATGCTGGTACATGACGCAGCGCGGCCTTGCCTTGGGGTGGTGGAGCTTCGCAAGCTGATCGACGCCGTGAGATCTGATGTGAACGGTGCATCCACAAGCGGCGGCATCCTGGCGCTTCCGGTGGCCGACACTTTGAAGCGCGCGACCTCGGGGGCGGGACAGGCCCGCGTGATCGATGCTACCGTGCCGCGCGACGGGCTGTGGCAGGCGCAGACGCCGCAGATGTTCCGTTTTGGCGTGCTGCTGGACGCCTTGCGCGGCGATCCGGCCGCGACGGATGAGGCCTCAGCCGTGGAAAAACTGGGTCTCAGGCCGCGCCTGGTCGAGGGCAGTTCGCGCAACATCAAGGTGACCTACGGGCCGGATCTTGCGCTGGCAGCGCTCATACTGGAAGCCGCAGCGTCAACGCCGGATCCGTTGGCAAAGTAAAAACAACAGGAGCACTCGCCCATGATTGACATGCGCATTGGCCAGGGATTCGACGTGCACGCGCTGGTGGCCGGGCGCAAGCTCATCATCGGGGGCGTGGATATCCCGTATGACAAGGGTCTCGACGGCCATTCCGATGCCGATGTGCTGCTGCACGCCATTTGCGACGCATTGCTGGGTGCCGCGGGCCTGGGCGACATCGGGCGGCATTTTCCGGATACGGATCCCCGGTACAAGGGCGCGGACAGTCGGGTGTTGCTGCGTGCCGTCGCCGAAAAGATCGCTGCTGCTCATTACGCGGTGGCGAACATCGACGCCACCATCATTGCCCAGGCGCCAAAGATGGCGCCGCACGCGGATCGCATGGCGGCCAACATTGCCGCCGACCTCGGCATTGCCCGCGGCGCAGTGAACATCAAGGCCAAGACCACCGAGCGCCTCGGATTCACCGGGCGCGGCGAGGGCATAGCGGCCGAGGCGGTTGCGCTTCTATCAGGTGTCGTTAAGTATCAGAGTCCGGCGCTGTAGTGCCTGCGACATCTTCATTGATACGGGTGCACCGATGGTGACCCTGTTCCAGAGCATTGCCGGGCTCACTGCGCCGCTCTTCCTGCTCGTTTTGTTGGGTTACCTGCTGGGCGCCTGGGCGCAATGGCCCAAGAGCGTGGCGGACGCTCTGACGCGTTTCGTGTTCGTGGCGGCCATCCCTGCGATGCTGTTCCATATCATGAGCCGCTTCTCGGAGATGCCGCGGGCGGATGCCAGCCTGCTCGCTGCTTTTTTTGGCGCTTGTTTCATCGTGTTCATTGCAGGGCGCTTGCTGTCACGCGCGCTGTTTCACCTTGACGGTGAGTCGCAATCCATATTTGCAATGGGCGGGATCTTCTGCAACATCGTGCTTTTGGGTCTGCCCATTGCGAAGGTGACGCTCGGCGATGCGGCCATCCCGGTGGTGTCGCTGGTGGTGGTGTTCAATGCCTTCATCCTGTGGACACTGGTGACGGTGTCGATCGAATGGGCGCGCCACGGTGCCGCTTCCTGGGCGGGGATCGGGCGCACCGCGCGCGGGGTGCTGACCAATCCGGTGGTGGTGGGTATCCTCGGCGGCACGGTGTTCGGCTTCACCGGGCTTGCCTTGCCTGGCGTGGTGGACCGGACCCTCGGCATGGTCGGCCAATCCGCTGTACCGCTGTCGCTTGTGGCGCTGGGGTTGGGCCTGGCGCAATACGGCGTTCGCGATGGCTGGCGGCAGAGCCTCGGCATTGTTCTGATCAAGGCTGTACTCATGCCGGTCACCGCCTATGCGCTGGCCCGATTGATCGGCCTGCCGCCTTTGGAGACGCGCGTGATCACCGTGCTTGCAGCCATGCCGGTGGGGGCTAATGTGTACCTCATGGCCGAGCAGTTCAAGGTCATGGGCGGCCCGGTGGCTTCCAGCCTGGTGATCTCGACCCTGGTGGCCTCTGTCAGCGTGCCGCTGGTGTTGACCTTGACCGCGCTCTGAGCTGAACCGTGCGCGAGCCAGAGGAGTCGCGCGCCGGCGCGCCATCGGGACGAACAAGGCTGTTCTTCGCCCTGTGGCCGGACCAGCGCGTGCGGGAGTCGCTGTCCGACTTGGCGCAGGTGGCGAAGGCTGGCTGCGGCGGGCGCATCATGCAGCCGCGCAACCTGCACCTGACGCTGGCCTTTCTGGGCGATACCTCTGACGCGCACCGAGAGGCCGCGGTGGCTGCGGCATCGCGCGTGACGGTGTCCTCATTCGATCTGCTCATCGATCGCGGCGGCTATTTCAGGCAGGCCCGCGGTCGCGGTGTCGTTTGGGTCGGCTGCGCGACCGATCCGTCGTTGGAATCTCTGGCTGCGCGCCTGCGCTCTTCGCTGCGGGAGGCTGGCGTGCCCTTCGATCGCAAGGCCTTCGTCCCGCATGTCACGCTGCTGCGCGATGCGCGCGCCCCCACCGCCCCGTTGGCCTTTCAGCCCGTGCAGTGGGCTGTCCAACATTTTGCATTGATCGCCTCGACTCGCGACGCCCAGGGACCGCTGTACCGGATCGACGCGGGTCCCTTGGGTGCCGCGTCCTGATTTTGCGAGTCGCAGGCAGGGCGCGCGGGCGCATCCTGGCGGGGCCGTTTAGACTATGGCCATGAACGACGAGGCAGACAGCAAGGAGCGAAAGCTCGATCCTCTTGCATTGGGGTTTCTGGCGCTTGCCGTGATCCTGTTGCTGGCGGGGTTGGGATTGGCCCTGCGCACCTGGATCGCGGAACGTGCGACAGGCCCGGTGCGGCCGCCGATCGAGACACGGGCCACGACAGCGGTGTTGATCGACGCGCTCAAGCAGCAACTCGCCAGCGGCGTTGAGCGTGTCGCGCGATTGATGTCGGATGGGCGTTCGCCACAGGCGCCGCCGGTTGCGACACAGGCGCAGCGAGCGCCCGCCGCTGCTTCGGGGGCGACGAAAGCGCTGCCCGCAACCATCGCGGATCCCAAGCGCATTTACCCGGTCATCGGCGAACCGGAAGGGCATCAGGTGCATGCGATCCCGCAGCAAGGACGGTGGACCTACTGTAGTGCGCCGTAAATATTAAAACTTAATTGCGATTGCCGTGTCTGTAGTATTAGGAGGGCACAGACATGCGAATCGCACCCACGATCACAATCACCGAGACGCAGGCACGCCAGCTTCAGGCTTGGGCGCGCGGGCGTAGCGTCGA
>CANJXQ010000036.1 GCA_947478805.1 Betaproteobacteria bacterium
GAGTTTCCCAACAACACCTTCGGCTTGGCGCTTAACCTAGAGCGCGATTCGGTCGGTGCGGTGATTCTCGGCGAATACGAACACATCTCTGAGGGCGATCCGGTCAAGTGCACCGGCCGCATCCTTGATGTGCCGGTTGGTCCGGAGCTGATCGGGCGGGTGGTGAACTCGCTCGGTGTGCCAATCGATGGCAAGGGTCCAGTCAACGCGAAAGAGCGCGACGTCATCGAAAAGGTCGCGCCTGGCGTGATCTGGCGCAAGTCCGTGTCGCAGCCGGTGCAGACCGGGCTGAAATCCATCGATGCGATGGTTCCAGTGGGCCGCGGCCAGCGCGAACTGATCATCGGTGACCGCCAGACGGGCAAGACTGCCGTTGCCGTCGACACCATCATCAACCAGAAGGGCAAAGACCTCTTCTGCGTGTACGTCGCCATTGGTCAGAAAGCTTCCACCATCGCCAACGTCGTGCGCAAGCTCGAAGAGCATGGCGCGATGGCCTATACCATCGTCGTTGCCGCGTCGGCATCGGAGTCCGCGGCGCTGCAATACATTGCAGCCTACTCCGGCTGCACCATGGGCGAGTACTTCCGCGATCGCGGCCAGGACGCGCTGATCATTTATGACGATTTGACCAAGCAGGCCTGGGCGTATCGCCAGATCTCCCTGTTGCTGCGCCGCCCTCCAGGCCGCGAAGCCTATCCAGGCGACGTTTTCTATCTCCACTCGCGTTTGCTCGAGCGCGCCGCGCGTGTTTCGGAAGCCTGGGTTGAACGCTTCACCAAGGGAGCGGTCAAGGGCAAGACGGGTTCGCTCACCGCGCTTCCCGTGATTGAAACGCAGGCCGGCGACGTGTCCGCGTTCGTTCCCACAAACGTCATTTCGATTACCGACGGACAGATCTTCCTTGAGACCGACTTGTTCAACGCCGGTATCCGTCCTGCCATCAACGCCGGTATCTCGGTATCGCGGGTCGGTGGTGCGGCGCAGACTAAGATCATGAAACGCAAGGATGTTGGCGCCGGCGTGCGACTGTCGCTCGCCCAGTACCGGGAACTTGCGGCATTCGCGCAATTTGCATCCGACCTCGATGAAGCGACGCGCAAGCAGCTCGAGCGCGGGAGGCTTGTGACCGAAATGATGAAGCAGCCCCAGTACCAGCCCCTTGAAGTCTGGGAAATGGCCGTTGCGCTGTTTGCGGTCAACAACAGCTTCTTCGACGATATCGAAGTGAAGAAGGCGAATGCAGCGGAAAAATCGCTCCGCGATTACATGAAGACCAAGTACGCCGATCTGGTCAAGCGCATTGCCGATAACGCCGATCTCAAGGGTGACGACGAAAAGGCGCTCTCGGAAGCGGTGAAGGATTGGAAGGCCAACGGCGCGTTCTGATGTTGAATCTGCCAACCCCGTCCACAAGTCGGTTGTGCGGGGAACGCGGCACAGGTAACAGCCCGTAATCACGGATATAGACGAATATGGCAGGCTCCAAGGAAATACGGACCAAGATCAAGAGCGTGCAAAACACGCGCAAGATCACCAAGGCCATGGAAATGGTCGCGGCCTCCAAGATGCGCAAGGCGCAGGAGCGCATGCGCGCGACGCGACCCTATGGCGAGAAAATCCGCAACGTCGCAGCCCACCTGTCGCATGCCAATCCAGAGTACAAGCATCCGTTCCTCGTCGAGCGTGACACGGTCAAGAAGGTCGGTATCATCATCATCACCACCGACAAGGGCCTGTGTGGCGGCCTCAATACCAACGTGCAGCGCATGGCGCTGAACAAGCTGAAGGAATGGGAAGCCGCCGGTGAAAGCTTCGAGGTCTGCGCCTTCGGCAACAAGGGCTTGGGCTTCATGCAGCGCCTCGGGGCCAATGTGGTGGCCAACGTCATACAGCTGGGCGATCGCCCACAGTTGGAGAAGCTGATCGGCGCCATCAAGATCATGCTCGACGGCTATACCCAGGACCGTTTCGATCGCCTGGTGATTTTCTACACCAAGTTCATCAATACCATGAAGCAGGAACCGGTCATGGAGCAGTTGCTTCCGCTATCGGGCGAGAAGCTCGGATCCCCGGAAGGCTCCTGGGACTACATCTACGAGCCGGATCCCAAGGTCGTGCTCGACCAGGTGCTGACGCGCTATGTCGAGGCCATTATCGTGCAGGCGTTGTCGGAAAACATGGCATCGGAGCAATCGGCTCGCATGGTGGCCATGAAGGCTGCCTCGGACAACGCCGCGAACGTGATTGACGAACTGACGCTGATCTACAACAAGACGCGCCAGGCCGCCATCACCAAGGAACTGTCGGAAATTGTGGGCGGCGCAGCGGCTGTATAGCCCCGCGTCACCGAATCTGGATTCAGAAACGAACGCTTAGGAAAAAGCCATGGCTTCTACGCAAACTGCCGCTAAGGGAACCATCGTTCAGTGCATCGGTGCGGTTATCGATATCGAGTTTCCGCGCGATGCGATGCCCCACATCTACGATGCGCTGACTCTCGACGAAGACGCGAACAACCCTCTTGCCGAAAAAGGCCTGACGTTCGAAGTCGAGCAGCAGCTCGGCGATGGCGTCGTGCGCACCATCGCCCTTGGGTCGTCCGACGGACTGCGCCGCGGGATGAAGGTATCCAACTCGGGCAAGCCGATCATGGTGCCGGTTGGAACTGCTACCCTGGGCCGGATCATGGATGTGCTGGGTCGACCCATCGACGAAGCCGGCCCGATCCCGACCGAAGAGCGTCGCGCCATTCACCAAGCCGCGCCGAAGTTCGACGAACTGTCGCCCTCGGTCGAACTGTTGCCCACGGGCATCAAGGTGATCGACCTGATCTGCCCGTTTGCCAAGGGCGGCAAGATCGGCCTGTTCGGTGGTGCCGGTGTCGGCAAGACCGTGAACATGATGGAACTCATCAACAACATCGCCAAGTCCTACGGCGGTTACTCGGTGTTCGCCGGCGTTGGCGAGCGTACCCGTGAGGGCAATGACTTCTATCACGAGATGGAAGAATCCAAGGTGCTGGACAAGGTGGCGATGGTGTTCGGCCAGATGAACGAGCCACCGGGCAACCGCCTTCGCGTCGCCTTGACGGGCTTGGCGATGGCCGAGAAGTTCCGCGATGAGGGTCGGGACATCCTGCTCTTCATCGACAACATTTACCGCTTCACCCTGGCCGGTACCGAAGTGTCGGCGTTGCTGGGTCGCATGCCTTCTGCGGTGGGTTACCAGCCGACGCTGGCCGAGGAAATGGGCCGCCTGCAGGAGCGGATCACCTCCACCAAGACCGGTTCGATCACTTCTATCCAGGCCGTGTACGTTCCTGCCGATGATCTGACCGACCCGTCGCCTGCCACCACCTTCCTGCACTTGGACGCCACCGTGGTGCTCTCGCGCGATATCGCTTCGCTGGGTATTTACCCGGCGGTCGATCCGCTCGACTCGACGTCGCGCCAGCTCGATCCGCAGGTTGTCGGTGAAGAGCACTACAACACCGCGCGCGCCGTCCAGACCGTCCTGCAGCGCTACAAGGAATTGCGCGACATCATCGCGATTCTGGGCATGGACGAACTGTCGCCCGAAGACAAGCTTGCAGTGACCCGCGCGCGGAAAATCCAGCGCTTCCTGTCACAGCCGTTCAACGTGGCGGAAGTGTTTACCGGTTCCCCTGGCAAGATCGTGCCCCTCAAGGACACCATCAAGGGCTTCAAGGCCATTGTCAACGGTGAATACGACCATCTTCCCGAGCAGGCCTTCTACATGGTCGGCACCATCGAAGAAGCGGTCGAGAACGCGAAGAAGTTCCAGTAAGCGACGCGCCACCGAAGTCTTCCAGGAAAGCATCCAATGGCCGCACACACCATCCATGTCGACGTTGTCAGCGCCGAGGCCGCCATCTATTCCGGTGAAGCCGAGTTCGTGGTGCTTCCCGGCGAGGCTGGTGAACTGGGCATCTACCCCCAGCACACGCCCCTGATCACGCGCATCAAGCCGGGTGCGGTGCGCATCAAGCCGGCTGGTGGTGGCGAAGAAGAGCTGATCTTTGTTGCTGGCGGAATCCTTGAAGTGCAGCCCAGGCTGGTGACTGTCCTGGCCGACACGGCCATTCGCGGGCATGACCTGGACGAAGCAAAGGCCACCGACGCCCTCAAGCGCGCGGAAGAAGCGCGTGCAAAGGCGTTGGACAAGCAGGAAATCGCATCCGTGGAAGCCGAACTGGCGACGCTCGCCGCACAACTGGCTGCAATTCGCAAGCTGCGTGGCGGCAGGCGCTAGGCAGTTCGTCGCGCCGAGCTGAGGCGTACCCAAATAAAAAAGGCGGCCCAGGGCCGCCTTTTTTATTAGCGAAATTCCGCTTTTTCGTGCGGCACTCGCTCGATCAAACGTCCCAGGCCAGCGACAGTTCCACTGGTGTCCAAACCACGCCGCCCGCGGTCTTCACCGGGACATTCTTCTCGAGCCTGAACGCCTTGATGCTCCGCGTCCATTCTTCCAGGAATACGCGGAATTCCAGACGTGCCAGATGCGAACCGATGCAACGATGCGGGCCTGCGCCAAATGCGTAGTGTTGGCTCACATCCCGGCTGAAGTCGACTTCATAGGGGTTCGCGATCTGCTGGTCATCCACTCCCCAGAGCTGGGTCAGGAAAACTACACGATCTCCCTTCTTGAACGGGATGCCGCGATACTCCAGATCATGTGTGACTCCCCGCTCGGGCGTCGATACCCCGCTCACGCGAAGCAACTCTTCCATTGCAGATTTGATCATGGCGGGGTTATCAACCAGCTTCTTGTAGTCTGCCGGATGTTGTGCGAGGTAACTGACGACGAATGAGAGTACCGACTTCACCGTATCCAGGCCGCCAAAAAACAGCAGCACGCCCAAGCCTTCCTTCTCGGTGTCGGTCAGGTCCCGGTCCGGCATGCGGGCCTGAACGATCTGCGTCAGAAGGTCGTCCTTGGGTTCCTTAACCCGCTCCTTGTACTTTTCGCGCAGGTAGTTTGCCATGTCGGTAATCGCCGCCTGTCGTTCCTCGAAAGTCGGGCTGCGCGTGTACTTGACGGCGATGGCAACCAGTCGTGCCCGGTCTGCCAGGGGAGCACCCGCGATTTTCAGGAAGATGGTCACCGGAAACCGCTCGGCGACCTCCTCGATGAAATTGCACCGGCCGCGCGGATACACTTCGTCGATGATGGTGCGCGCCAGCTGCCGCACGTATTCCTCGAGCTTTTGGACCGGCCCGGGGGCGAACTTCGGATTCAGGATGCGTCGGTATTCAGTGTGGTTTGGCGGATCCGCCTGCACCGGCAGCATCGGCGGATTGAATGCCTTGAAGTGGTTGAACTCCGGCCCGCTGGAAAAATTCTCCACTTGCCGCAGCATGTCCACGGCCACCTCAGCCCGCGTCACGATCCAGTAGCCGCCGTTGCGCGGCGTGTAGAAAACGTCGGGAGCGTTCTTGTGCAGCAACTGGCTCACCTGGCGGTGCGGTTCCTTCTGCACTTCGGGTGCCGTGAAATGGTCGAAGTCAAAGACCAGCGACTTCGGAATGTGTGCCGGAATGGTCCCGGCGATCGATTCAGCGACAGCTGCCATGGTGATTCCTCCTCAACATTTTGAATCGCTACGGATCGACCCTAGCGAATTTCCTTGCCTGCGGCATCGAACAGGACAATTGCACGTTCGGGACAGTAAGCAGCACCGAACTTCGCTTGCTCTTCCTTGCCCGGAGGCACCGTCATGCCATCGGAATTGCAATAGCCGTCATCGTCCAGCGTGTAGACATCCGGCGCCTTGGCAGCACACAGCGCGTGACCGGCGCAAACTTTTCTATCGACCTTGATTTTCATGTGAACCTCCCGATGAGCGAGAAGACGCCCACCGTAGGCGCTTCCGTGTATTGATTGGAGCGATGCTGCGCAGCCTGCCTTGTCGATGTGAACCGACAGGCGCCAATATGCGGGAAATTATACGGGAATGCCCCCGGGCCAAGGCAGCCTTGCGCGCGTCGGTGTTCTGGCGCTGCCCGATCAGTCGCTCGACTGAATCACATTCCTGAGAATGGGATAGATTTGCGAATTCCAGCGACGCCCGCTGAATACGCCATAGTGTCCAACACCGGCCTGCATGTGATGCCGCTTGCGGTACGGTCGCAGCCCGCTGCAAAGATCCTGTGCTGCGAGGGTCTGTCCCAGCGCACAAATGTCGTCCTTTTCTCCCTCAACCGTCAGCAGCATGGTGCGCCGGATTGCCCGCGGATTGATGCGCTGGCCACGCCACTCAAGCTTGCCCAGCGGCAGGGCATGCTCCTGGAACACCGTCTGCACGGTCTCGAGGTAGAACTCGGCAGGCAGGTCGAGTACCGCGAAGTATTCGTCGTAGAACGCGCGCGAAGTTTCGGCCTTTTCGCGATCACCCGTCGCCAGATGCTCGAACAGCTCGAAATGCGCGTTGACGTGCCGTTCCATGTTCATCGCCATGAACGCCGACAGCTGCACGAATCCTGGATACACGCGGCGTCCTGCGCCGGGGTAGCGGCCAGGCACTTTGGAGATCAGGTTCTGTTCGAACCAGTCGATGGATTTGCTCGACGCAAGCGCATTGACCTTGGTGGGATTGATCCGCGTGTCGATGGGTCCAGCCATCAATGTCATGCTGCGTGGCTGGGCGACATTGCCCGCTTCGGCCATGACGGCTGCTGCGGCGAGCGCGGCGACACAGGGCTGGCAGACCGCGACGATATGCGCGCCGGGCCCCATGATTTCCAGGAACCGGATCACGTGCTCCACGTATTCATCGAACCCGAAGCGCCCGTGCTCCAGGCTGATATCACGGGCGTTGTGCCAATCGGTGATGTAGACATCATGATCCGGCAGCAAGGTCTGCACGGTACCCCGCAGGAGCGTGGCGAAGTGCCCCGACAGCGGCGCCACCACGAGCACCCGCGGCTGCTCGATGGGAATATCCTTGGCGAAGCGCAACAGCGTGCCGAAGGGTGTGACCGACACCGCTTCCTCGCGCACGCCAAGTTCCCGGTCCCCCACTTTCACGCTGTCGATGTTGAAACTCGGGCGCGTGTGGGTCAGCCCCGCATCCCCGATCATTTCGTACGCGGCTGCCAGGTTGCGGGCAAGGAAGCTTTGCGCAAGGCCAGGGATCGGCAAGCGCAGCGCCGCCAAAGCCAACCTTGCCATCCCCTGTATGGGTGACAGGAGGTCCGACTGGGCCTGGTAGGCCAGGTAAATCATCGACGCCCTTTCGTTTCGGTCAGGATTTCGGGCCCACAAAAAAAATCGTCGGTCTTGCATCGACCGCTGTACTGAAGTTTCACATTCGCAGTATATTATGCTGCAACGCACCATCAATCAATTTTTCGAAATTTTTCCCGCCTGATGCGGGTGACGCGGAAGGATGTCGTCTATGGCTAGGGCCACGCTCACAATCAGCAGCAAGAACTACTCTTCCTGGTCCATGCGCGGCTGGCTTCTGTGTCGTATGGCGGGACTGGAATTCGACGAGATCGTCATCTCCAGCAACGACCCATCGACGCGCGCCGAATTGCTGCTGTTGTCTCCTTCCTTCCTGGTGCCCTGTCTGAGGCATGAAGGCGCCACCGTGTGGGACACCCTCGCCATTGCCGAATATCTGTGGGAGCTCACGCCGGATACTGGGCTGTTCCCGAAGGATCGCTTGGCCCGTGCTCACTGTCGCGCAGTGTCGGGAGAAATGCATTCCGGGTTTGCCAACTTGCGTTCTGCCCTGCCCATGAACCTCAAGGCCCGCTACCCGGGCTTCAAAGTCTGGTCGGGCGCCGTTGCCGACATCGACCGCATCTCGACGATTTGGCGAGAATGCCTGTCGGCGTACGGCGGACCCTACCTGTTTGGCAATCAACTCACCGTTGCGGACGCCATGTACGCCCCCGTGTGTACCCGCTTCCACACCTACGATGTGGCGATGGACGCGACGCTGAAATCGTACTGCAAACGCATTCTCGCGCTGCCGCTGATGGAAGAATGGACTGCCGCAGCGAAAGAAGAACCCGATGATCTCGAAGAGCTGGATGCGGAATTCTAGTCTGCGATGCCGTATCAGGTACGTCTGAAGCGGCATTTATTATGATCATTTTCGATATAGATACCCTGATAATCCTGTGTTAGAAGTCGGATTGTAATCACGAATGTCAGGCTAACCGCGGCGATGGTATGCTGTGCGCCGAACTATTCCGATTGCGAGGCACCCATGTCCGTCACCAATGATCAACTCGCCGAGCTGCTCTCGGGCATCGCCAAGGCGCAACAGGCGATCATCGATGCCGTGGAGCGCGCGGAGGGCGGCTGGAAGAACAATCACCTGATCCCGATCCTCAACGTCGCGGCCAACATGCGCCAGCCCGAACCGCGACTGCTGGACCTGCCCGCGCGCATCCTGCTTCGCTACCAAGGCCGGGCAGCAGTCGATAACGCGTCCATTGTGGCGGATCTGGAACGACTGTTCTCGCAGCCGGTGGGTGGCGCGCCTGTTGATGCCTCGGCCGCAACGGCCCCCGCTGCCCCGCGTTTTGCTGCACGGGTCGCGGCAGCGCCTGCTGCCCCAGCACCTGCTGCTACAACAGCGACTGCGCTAGCCGCTGTTGCACCCAGGCCGGTGCCTGCAGCGCCCACCGCGCCAACCCCAATGGCGGCCGCAGCTCCTGTCGCCCGTCCTGCCGCACCGGCCGCCAGCGGCGGCAGCGAACTCGACTTCAGCGGCAAGTCCTGATCAGCCGAGGCTAGGCGGCAGCGCGGCTCGGTTCCCGCGCGGCCCCTCCCACTATCGCCTTGCAGCGTTTCGACCTCGTCATCATTGGCGGCGGCATCAACGGCGCCGGCATCGCCCGCGATGCCGCCGGGCGTGGCCTGTCGGTGCTCTTGGCCGAACAGCACGACCTCGCCAGCGCCACGTCTTCGGCCAGTACCAAGCTGATCCACGGCGGCTTGCGCTACCTCGAGCACTTTGAATTTCGCCTGGTCTCCGAAGCGCTGGACGAGCGCGAGGCCTTGCTGGGCATTGCGCCCCACATCATCTGGCCGCTGGAATTCGTCCTGCCCCACGAAGAGCACTTGCGGCCGGAATGGATGCTGCGCGCGGGGCTGTTCCTGTACGACCATCTCGGACGCGGCGCCTTTGCCCTGCGCGGCGGCAGTTCCAGCCTGCCGCGCTCGCGTGCGATCAAGCTGTCCGATGATGCCTATGGTGCGGGCCTCAAGCCGGAATTTGCGACCGGCTTCAGCTACTACGATTGCTGGGTCGATGACGCGCGCCTGGTGGTGCTCAATGCGCGCTCGGCGGCCGCCCGCGGCGCGCAGATCCACACGCGCACCCGCGTCACCCGCGCCCGTCGCATGGACGACAATGGTGTCGAGGGCTGGCAAGTGACGTTGCAGGATGCCGGCGGTCGCCATGAGCGCACGGTGTCGGCACGGGTGCTGGTGAATGCCGCCGGCCCGTGGGTGAAGCACGTGCTCGATGAGGAACTCGGCATCCAGTCGCAGGCGCAAGTGCGGCTCGTCAAGGGCAGCCACATCGTCGTGCCGCGTATCCACGCACGCAAGCACGCCTTCATCCTGCAGAACCCGGACCGGCGCATCATTTTCATGATTCCCTACGAACGCGAATTCACGCTGATCGGCACAACCGATGTGCAGGTTCCGGCGGGCATCGACGGCCAGAGCGTGAACCCGGTGGCCAGCTCGCCGGAGATTGCCTACCTGTGCGAGTCGGCGAGCCGGTACAGCGCGGTGGCGATCACGCCCGACCAGGTGCGATGGAGCTACAGCGGGGTGCGCGCGCTCTATGATGACGGCAAGAGCGACCCGTCCGCCGTGACGCGCGATTACCACCTGTTGCTCGATCAGGGGGAGTCCCGGCGCGTCGCGCCGCTCCTGTCGGTGTTCGGCGGCAAGATCACGACCTACCGCCGGCTCGCTGAGCAGGCATTGAAGAAACTCGAGCCCTGGTTTCCGGGCACGCGCGCATGGACCAGCACCGAAGCCCTGCCAGGGGGTGATTTCGGCTCGGCGACCGGCAATGAAGTGACCGGCTTCGACACGTTGCTGGCAAAGCTGCAAGCAAACCATCCAGACCTTGCACCGAACTATCTGGTGAGGCTCGCGCGCAGGCACGGCACCTTGGCCGCCGATATCCTCGGCAAGGCGCAACATGAAACCGACCTCGGCGAACACTACGGTGGTGGCCTCTATGAAGCTGAGTTACGCTACCTGATCGCCCACGAATGGGCACGCGAAGCCGACGACGTGCTCTGGCGGAGAACCAAGTGTGGCCTGCACATGACGCCGAGTGAGCGCTCGCAACTGGCCGATGTCATGCGGTCGCTGAACTGAAAACCTGCGGTACGTGCGGAAGCGGTGGCAAACTGCGACTGCGGATGCAATACTTCCCGCACCAGACCCCAACAGCCATTTCGGAAGCGCGCGCATGTACAAACATATTCTCGTTCCCACCGACGGCACCGAACTGGCCGACAGGGCCGTACGGGAGGCATCGCGCCTTGCCTCGGCGCTGGGTTCAAAGCTGCTGATCCTTCATGTGCTGTCACCCATGGAATTGCCGCACCACGTCGAAGGTGGTGCGCTGACTCGCCTGCCACGCGCAACGCTGCTTGAAGAAGCGGAATCGCAGGAGCGCCAGCTCATGGACCGCGCAGTCAAGTTGGCCACCGAATTGGGCGCCCAGGTGACCCCGGCCTTCATCACCGGGACCTCGCCCTATGAGGCCATCCTGCATGTCGCCCAAGAGCAGCAGTGCGACCTCATCGTCATGGCATCGCATGGCCGCAGCGGCTTCACAAGTCTGCTCATCGGCAGCGAAACCAAGAAGCTCCTGACCCACGTCAAGGACATCCCGGTACTCGTCGTGCGCTAGGGAAGCGCTGATTAAGTCCCGAAAAATGTGAAAGCCACCACAAGCTTCCGTCTGAATTCGGGGGATTTACAAGGGGGCAGGCCCCCTTGTTCAGGGTGTTCCTAGCGAACTGTGCCTGTGAGAAGATCGGGCGCATGCAAGGTATCGAACTGCTCATTGATCTGGTGCGCATGGCCAGGCGCGGGGTTGCATTCACCGGCGCTGGCATCAGCACGGAAAGCGGCATTCCGGACTTTCGCAGCCCGGGCGGCATCTGGACGCGTCACCAGCCCGTGCTCTACGCCGATTTTCTCGCTCACCGCCCGGCCCGGATCCAGGGATGGAAGCTCGCCGCCGGCATGTTCCTGGAGAGTCGTACCAAGCGACCCAACGATGGCCACCGCGCCATCGCAGAACTGGAGCGTCGCGGCCACCTGGCCGCGGTGATCACGCAGAACATCGACGGGCTGCATCGCGACGCGGGCAGCAGCACCGTCATCGAGTTGCATGGCACCAACCGTCTCGTGCGCTGCCAGTATTGCGGCCGCGAATGGCCCACCGAGGACATTGTCGAGCGCTGGCAGGCCGGTGACGAGGCACCCGAGTGTGGCGATTGCAACGGCCCGCTCAAGACCGCAACCATCTCCTTCGGGCAGTCGATGCCGGAGGAGGAAATGCGCATGGCAGCAGACGTCACTCAGCGCGCCGAACTGTTCCTCGCCATCGGCTCTTCGCTGGTGGTGGAGCCGGCGGCATCGTTCCCTCGCATGGCCAAGCGTAACGGCGCAAGCCTGGTGATCATCAACCGCGAACCCACGCCGCTCGACGATGCTGCCGACCTCGTCATTCGTGAGCCGATCGGCAAGACCATGAACGCCCTGATGCAGGGACTGGGATATTTCAATGATGCTTGAATGGGTGGTGGCTTATCTTGCGCTGGGCGCGCTGGTCGGGTTCTTTGCCGGCATGCTGGGCATTGGTGGCGGCGCCATCATGGTGCCGCTGCTGGTGCTCATGTTCTTTGCCCAAGGCATCCCGCCGGAACACGTGGTGCACCTGGCCGTCGGCACCTCCATGTCGACCATCCTGTTCACTTCCCTTTCCAGCATCCGTTCACACCAGAAACGCGGCTCGATCCGATGGGACATCTTTCGCGGGATGACCCCGGGCATCGTGCTTGGCGGCCTTGCGGGCTCCGTCATTGCATCGCTGGTCCCATCCAATGCACTGGCCATCGGCTTCACCATCGTGATTGCATTTGCGGCAACGAACATCCTCCTCGATCGCACTCCCAAACCGTCACGCAGCATGCCCGGCCCTGCCGGTCTTTTCGGCGTGGGCGCCGGCATCAGCGCCCTGTCGGCGGTGGCGGCCATGGGCGGCGCGTTCATCTCCGTGCCCTACATGCTCTGGTGCAATGTCGCCATGATCAATGCCGTCGGCACTGCGGCATCGCTGGGCTTCCCCATCGCCGTGGCCGGCACCATCGGCTATGTCTACAACGGCCTGCAGGACCATGGCCTGCCGCCATTGACGCTGGGTTACATCTACCTGCCGGCGATGGCGGGCATCGTGGTGACCAGCATGCTGGTCGCGCCGGTGGGCACCGCTGCGGCCCACAAGCTGCCGACCAAGTGGCTCAAGCGCATCTACGCGATCCTGCTCTACGTGCTGGCGGTGCGCATGCTGATCAAGGTCTGGTAGTCGCCGTAGATTCACTATGTCTGTGGCCATTTCGGGAATCTAGAAATGGCTTCCTCTGGCAGCGCGGCCGAGCTTGCGTAGCAGGCCGAGCGGTCCGCCTAGCCATACTGCTTGCGCAGCGCCGCTTTCTGCACCTTGCCCATGGCGTTCCTCGGCAGGTCCTCGACGAAATGCACCCGCTTGGGCACCTTGTAGCCGGCGAGTTCGGCTTTCACGCGGGCGATGACATCGGCTTCGCTCAGGGTCGTGCCCGCCCGTACGACCAGCACGGCCGTCACCGCCTCGCCGAAATCCGGATGCGGCACGCCCACCACGGCCGATTCGACGACGCCTGAAATATTATCAAGAATCATCTCGACTTCTTTCGGATAGACGTTAAATCCGCCGGATATGATCAAGTCCTTGGCGCGGCCGACGATCGCGAGATAGCCTTTCTCGTCCCACTGGCCGATGTCGCCGGTGCGAAACCAGCCGTCGGCGGTGAACTCCTCGCGGGTCTTTTCCGGCATGCGCCAGTAGCCCTTGAACACGTTCGGGCCCTTGATCTGAACATCGCCCGGTTGCATCGGCGGCAGCGGCTTTCCTTCCGGGTCGACCACGCGCACCGAATTCCCCGGTAACGCCGGGCCCACCGTGCCGCGCCGACGCTCGCCCTCGTAGGGATTGGAGGTGATCATGCCGGCCTCCGACATGCCGTAGCGCTCGAGGATGGTGTGCCCCGAGCGCTCGCGAAAGGCATCGAAAGTCTCGGTGAGCAGCGGCGCCGAGCCCGAGATGAACAAGCGCATGTGGCCGCAGGCCTCGCGCGTGAGACCCGCTTCGCCCAGCAGTCGCACATAGAACGTCGGCACGCCCATCAGCATCGTCGCGCGAGAAAACTCCGCGAGCACTGCGCGCGGTTCGAACTTGCGCTGCATCAGGATGGTGGCGCCGGCAAGGAGCAGCGGATGCAGGGCGACGAAGAGTCCGTGCACGTGGAACAACGGCAGGGCGTGGACGAGCACGTCGCTCGCGGTGATGCGCCAGAAGTCCTTGAGCACCGCGGCATTCGAGCAGATGTTGCCATGCGTGACCATGGCCCCCTTGGAGCGGCCGGTGGTGCCAGAGGTATAGATGATGAGGGCGAGGTCGTCGTCCGCGCGGTCCACCGTGCGAAACCCGGCGACCGCCGCTGCCGGCACCGCAGCCACGGCCTCGCGAAGCGTGCCCTCTCCCGAAGCGTCCAGCGTGAAGAGCTTCGCGTCGCGGGCATCCTTCAACAACTCGCCGAATACTGCTGCCGCACTGCGCCTGCAGATTACCGCGCGCGGTTCCGCATCGCCGAGAAAATAGCCGAGCTCGCCGCGCTGGTAATCGGTGTTCAGTGGCAGGTAGGCGAGGCCGGCGCGCAGCACGCCGAGATAAAGGAACACTGCGTCGGCGGACTTGTCGATCTGGGCCGCCACGCGGTCGCCGGCAACCAGGCCGAGGCCTTGAAAGAAGGCCGCGTAACGCGCGCTTTCGCGATCAAGGTCGTCGTAGGTGTAGGCGCGCCCGCCGTCTTCAAGGAAAACCTTGGCGCCCTGCCCGGCGAAACCGCCGGAAAAAAATGTGTAGCTATTCATGAGGTGAGTCGCAGAGGTAGAGATCGCGGGAGCCAGTTGCGAAGCATTGTCATTCGCATCGAGCCGGCGCGCCATTCTAATGGAGTGGTCTGCGGTTTGTCGCGCAGCGAGACAGCTTGCCCCTGCTTGATCCAGATCAAGCAGCGTTGGGGCGATTGGAGTGAAATTCAATCCACCAAAATTCGTTTACCTATCCACGGAGGAGAAACATCATGGCAATGAAATACAACCGCATCTCGGCCGACGGCCATATCGAGTGCCCGCCGACGGCATGGGTCGAGCGCATGCCCAAGAACCTGCGCGAGTTCGCACCGAAAGTGGTTCGCCTGCCCGACGGTGGCGACGGCGTGCAGATCGGAAACCACGAGCCGGCACCGCTGGGACTGCAGCTCACTGGTGGCCAGAAATACACCGAGTACGTCACGCGCGGCCTGCGCTTCGAGGACAACCCGCCCGGCACCGGTGACCCGGCGCAGCGCATCAAGGAAATGGACCAGGACGGCGTGGATGCCGAGGTTCTTTACACTGCGGTCGTCGGCACGGCACTCACCAAGATCAAGGATCCGGTGGTCCTGAAGGAAATTGCCCGCGCCTATAACAGCTGGGTGTCGGAATACTGCTCCTACAACAAGGACCGGCTGCTCGGCTGCGCCGTCATGCCGCCGACCAATGCGCAGGATGCGATCGAGGAACTCGAGCGCGCTGCCAAGTTGCCCGGCATGCGCATGCTGCAATTGCTGACCTTTCCGAACGGTGGCTCTTGGGGTACCGTCGGCGACGAGCCGTTCTGGGCGCGTGCCAATGAACTGGGCTGGACGGTCACCGGTCACCACAACTTCGGCGGCGAGGACAAGGCCAAGTCGCACCCGCTGCCAGGCCAGCAGGGCGACAAGCCGCTGCAGATGGAGGGTGCGGTCGATCTGTCGATGTTCGCGTGGCTCCTCACCTGCGACCTGCCGATCCCGACGCTGCCCATCCTCACCATCGAGCAGTTGTTCCTCGGCGGGGTGCTGGATCGCAATCCGAAGCTGAAGTTTCTCTTCGCCGAATCCGGCATCGGCTGGGTGCCTTACTGGATGGAACAGATCGACGACCGGTTCGAGCGCCATCGTCACTGGGCCAAGGTCAAGCTGGCGAAGAAACCGACGGACTACATCCGCGAGCACATCTATTTTGCGTTCCAGGAAGACCATGCCGGCGTGGCGCTGCGCCACTCCATCGGCATCAACAACATCTGCTGGGCGTCGGACTTCCCGCACAGCGTGGGCGACTGGCCGTACTCGCGCGAGACCTGCGAGCGCAATTTCAAGGGAATCCCGGAGAGCGATCGTCGACGGATGGAGGCACTCAACGGCGCCTATATCTCGGGCCTCATCACCAAGGAAGAGCGCGAGCGCCAGGCCACCGAGCAGCGCAGTTCGGTGCCCTTGTTGAAGGTTCCCGATCGCGGCGCGCGGCGTAGCGCGTAACCCTGCGATAGGTTTTTCGCCGCCTCAGGTCCCGGCCCTCTCCGGGGCCTGCGGGCTTGGTCCGGCGGTGCCGCGCATGACACCGTCGGTTCGAGTTCGCGCTTTACGATCTGCGGCCCCGACCCGTGCCTGCCACCTCGCAGTGCACGGGTTTTTCTTTTGTCGCGCCCGCTTTGCGACATTGGGCAGCGTGTGCGTGAGGCGAACGACCGGTATGCAGGGTCCGGGTCGTAGGCAAACTACAATACACGCATGAAACACCGATCGATTGCGACGTACACCCTGGTCGCGGTACTGGCATGCGCCGGCATCGCCATCGCGCAGGCGGCTTCCGAACTCGGCTTCACTACTATGGTCCGCGCGGGCCTGACCGCGGCCTACACGCGCAAGTTCGGTGGGGAAGTGCCTCCGCGCTTCGATGCGTGGGTTCAATTCGCCAAGGATCAGAAGGCAGCGTCCTTTTCCCAGGCGTTGGACGCGGAAAAAGGGCGCGAGACGGCGGCGTTGCAGCTCGTCAATGACGCCATCAATAAGCGCGTCAAATGGGTGGATGACCAGACGCATTGGCAGGCAATCGATTACTGGGCGACGCCGGCCGAATCCATCGCCACGGCGGGCGGAGACTGCGAGGATTTCTCGATCGCCAAGTACTACCTGCTGAAGGAGCTTGGCGTGCCGTTGTCGCGCCTGCGCATTACCTACGTGCGCGCGCTGAAGCTCAATGGGCAGGCGCACATGGTGCTTGCCTACTACCCGCAGCCCGGTAGTGAACCGCTCATCCTCGACAACTTCGACCCTCGGGTGCGCCCGGCGTCGCAGCGCGCCGACCTTGAGCCGGTGTATAGCTTCAACGACGACGAAGTGCAGCTTGCCAAGGGTGCGCAGCTGGGCAAACCCTCCCAGATTCGCGCCTGGCTTTCAGTGCAGGGGCGCCTCGTGTTCGAGAGCAAACTCTGATGCAAGACCAGAGGTTCCCGCGATGACACTCGCGCGCCAGCTGTTTGTCGGTATCTTCGCTGCCTTCGTCGCGCTGCTCATCGGCATCGAGGTCATTTCCATCCGTACTTCGAGGAGCTACCTCGAGCAGCAACTCGACGCCCATGCGAACGAAACGGCCACTTCGCTCGCTCTGTCGCTGGGCACGCGCGGAAACACGCTCGATGCATCGGTGATCAACATCATGGTCAACCCGGTGTTCGACCGCGGCCATTTCCAGTCCATCGCCGTGTTCTCGCCGAACGGCACGCGGCTGTTCGGTCGCACGCTGGAGGCCCGGGAAATGGATGTGCCTGGCTGGTTCACGTCTCTGGTCACGCTCAAAGGACCCGAGGGCGAAGCCTTGATCACATCGGGGTGGACGCAGTTCGGAAAAGTGGTGGTGCAGGTCCACCCGGGCTACGCCTACCGGCAGCTCTTCGATACCGCGCTCGCCACCCTGGGCTGGCTTGTCGCCCTGTTCGCGCTGGCGCTGCTCGCAGTGCGCCGCTACCTCGCCGGCATCCTCAAGCCGTTACGGGACATCGAGCAGACTGCGCTGGCCATCAGCAACCGCGACTTCACCTCGATCGCCACGCTGCCCGCCGCCCGGGAATTGCAGCGGGTGACGGTCGCCATGAACAGCCTGTCGGGCAAGGTGCGCGATGCGATCCAGCAGGAATCCGAACGGGCCGAGCGCTTGCGCCGTGAAGCGTTCGAGGATCCGCTCACCGGGCAGCTCAACCGACGCGGATTCGAGCAGGCCTTCGCGGCCATGCTTGAGAACCGCAGCGAAATCCACTCGGGGGCATTCGCATTGTTTTTCGTGACCGGCCTGGAGGAGGTGAACCGGATGTTCGGCCTGTCCGAGGGCAACGCGATTTTGAAGCGCTTGGCCGATGCACTGGCCGCGACAGGCGATGATGGCGCGCCGATCGTAGGGCGGTGGCAGGGGCCGACCCTGGTGGCAGTTGTCCCGAACATCGACGCGCAGTCGGCGCTTGACTGGGCGAGCGCGCAATGCACGGCATTTGTCCAAGGCCTGCGCGACAAGGGCCTGACCGAAGGCGTTTGGCTTTCTAGCGGCGTCAGCCATTTCAGCGGGCACGACATTTTGCTGGCGCCGCTCGCCCAGGCTGCAGAGGCCGCGCTCGCACAGGCGGCGAAGAACAAGGGTGGCGCTGTGCTCTCCAGCGGCTATCGGGAGACCAGCCTCGACCTGAGGGCCGAGATCCAGTCGGCGATCGACGCGCGGCGCATCACGCTGCTGGGTCAAAAGGTCATCTCCGTCGTCGATGGGGAGGTGTTGCAGATGGAACTGCTGTGCAGCCTGTCCGGCAGCGACGGCAAGGCGATCCCGGCCGGAACATTCGTGCCGATTGCCAGCCAATACGGGCTGCTGCCGCCGCTCGACGGGGCTGTGGTCGAGGGGGCGCTGGGTGCACTCTCGCGTATCGCTACGCTGCCGCAAATGGTCAGCGTGAACGTCTCGATGCAAAGTATCGGCGATAGCGGCTTTCGCACTTCGCTGAAGGAATTGCTGCAGAGGAACAGGCAGCTCTCCAGTCGACTGATATTCGAGATTACCGGCTACGCCGCCAGTCGCGCTC
Source organism: Betaproteobacteria bacterium (assembly GCA_947478805.1). Classification (GTDB taxonomy): domain Bacteria; phylum Pseudomonadota; class Gammaproteobacteria; order Burkholderiales; family SG8-39; genus CAIYPG01. The sequence goes on from CANJXQ010000036.1 coordinate 18,266, forward strand.
CCGAACTGACGTTGGAATTCGCCAACGAAGTCCGCCGACTGGGTGCGCGGGTCGCGCTGGACAACTTCGACCTGGATCGCAATGCCATGGGCATCGTGCACAAACTCCTGCCTGCCTACATCAAGCTGTCCCCCGGCTTTACCCAGGAAATCAGCACACGCGCCGAATTGCGCTTCATGCTCGAGGCGATGGTCAGAATGCTGCGACCGCTGGAGATCCCGTTGATCGCGCAAGGCGTGGAGGACAAGGGGTCCACGGTCATCCTCGCCCAGTTGGGCATTTCTGGCTACCAAGGCTATGCCCTGGGAATGCCGATGCCGCTTCCCTCTGCCTGAGATTCACAGGGATGATTGGGCGCAAACAGCTGTTCTGGAGTAGACGAGTGCGCGTTTGCGACGGATATCGCGGGAGTACCGACGGGCGGTACCAATCAAGCTGCTAGGATGTGATGCTGGTGGCGGCGCTCATTGCGCTGCCTTCCAATTCGAGGATCGTTTTCGCCATGGAGCCCTGACATGACCGCAGCTGCACTGTCCATCGACATCATCTCCGACGTGGTTTGCCCCTGGTGCTACATCGGCAAGCGCCGCCTGGAGGGCGCGCTAAAACTCTATCGCGAGTTGCATCCGCAGGCGCCCGCGCCCGAGGTGCGCTGGTGGCCGTTCCAGCTGAACCCGGAGATGCCGCTCGAAGGCGTCGATCGGTCCGCTTACCTCGAGCGCAAGTTCGGCACGGCGAGCGTGTCTGACATCTATGCGCGGGTGAGCGGCGTGGGCAAGGAAGTCGGGATCCCGTTTGCCTTCGACAAGATGGTGCGCCAGCCCAACACGCTGGCCGCGCACAGCATCGTGGCGCAGGCCGGGCTGCTGGGCGTGCAGGACGCCATGGTGGAAGCACTGTTCCACGCCTACTTCATCGAAGGCCAGGACCTCACGCAGATCGAGGTGCTGGTTCGCATCGCCACTGGCGCCGGCGTGTCGGAGGCGGATGCGCGGGAATGCCTGGAGGGCGCGGAGATGCGCGAGCAGGCGGCGCACGAGGACAAGCGGGCGCGCGAGCTCGGCGTGGAGGGCGTGCCGTTCTTCATCTTCAATCGCCGCATCGCCGTCTCCGGCGCGCAGCCGGAGGAAATGCTGCTGCAGGCCATGGAGCGCGCGCTGGAAGAACCAGCGACCGTGCAGTAAAGACGCGTTGCGGCAACAATCCTGTCCACAATTTATATCAGTATAGATATTGAAAATCCTTGTAGATATCCGCCTAACAGGCATCTTTGTTTAATAATTTAATCAAATGGGTGCTCGCCGAAGGGCTCCGTTTCGCTCGGGGCGCGGCATGGCTCGTCCTGCTGGGCGCGGCGGCTCACGCAGCCGATGGGCCGGTCGCAAGCGCTCGCGCCGCGCAGCAGGCTAATGTGCCCATCGGTGCGCAGCTTATCGCCGCAGCCGAAGCCGGCGATGCTGCCGGCGTGCAACGCCTGCTCGCTGCCGGTGCCAGCATTGCGGCGCGCGACGCACGCGGGCGCACGGCCTTGCTCGCCGCGACGCACGCCAACCGCGTGGCGGTGGCCCGACTGCTGCTCGACGCCGGTGCCGACGTCAACTCGCAGGACGACATCCAGGACAGTCCCTTTCTTTACGCCGGCGCCGAAGGGCGGCTGGAGATTCTCAAGCTCATGCTGCGGCCGGGCGCGAAGTCGCGGCCCGATTTCAGCGTGCGCAATCGCTACGGCGGCAATGCGCTGATCCCGGCCTGCCACCATGGCCATGTCGAGACGGTGCGCGAACTGCTGAAGACGAAGATCGACGTCGACCACGTCAACAATTTGGGCTGGACCGCGCTGCTGGAGACGGTGATCCTCGGTGATGGCGGTGCGCGCTATGTCGAGATCACGCAGTTGCTCCTTGCGCACGGCGCTAGTGCGAAGATCGCCGATCGCGGTGGCGTGACACCACTTGCGCATGCACGCTCGCGCGGCCATGCCGAGATCGCCCGCCTGCTCGAGCGCGTCGCTACTTCCCCGGGCCGCTGAGGCGATCGATGTTCACCTGGCTGCAGTCGCGCATTCGTGGCACTGCCTCCACCGGTCCGGGCACGGCACCGCCGCCCGGCCTCGTCGCCTTCTACTGGCACTTCGTGCGCCAGACCCCGGGCTGGTACCTGATGGTGTTCGCCACCAGCCTGGGCGTGGCGCTCATCGACACGGTGATCCCGGTGTTCATCGGCAAGCTAGTCGGGCTGATGGAGACCGCCGACCGCCAGGCGGCGCTGGCCGAGCAATCCGCGATGCTCATCGGCATGGTGCTCCTGGTGCTCATCGCGCGGCCGCTAGTGCTGGGCGCCGACATGGTCATCCGCCAGAACGTGCTGATCCCCGGGGCCACGAGCCTGGTGCGCTGGCAGAGCCACTGGCATGTGATCCGCCAGGGGCTGCCGTTCTTCCAGAACGACTTCGCCGGGCGCATCGCCAACCGCGTCATGCAGACGGCCAACGCGCTGCGCGAGAGCGTGATGTCCTCCATCCGCGCGGTGTTCTACATCCTGGTCTATGGCATCAGCGCGCTGGTGCTGATGGCGCTGTCGGACTGGCGCCTCGGCGTGCCCACGCTGCTGTGGTTTGCCGCCTACCTGGTGTTCCTCGCGTATTTCGTGCCGCGCATGCGCGATCTGGCCAAGGCCAGCTCCGAAGTGCGGTCGAAAGTCATGGCGCGCGTGGTGGACGGCTACACCAACATCCTCACCGTGAAGCTGTTCGCGCGCCTGGCCGACGAAGACGCCCACGTGAAAGAGGTGGTGGACGAGCACCAGCAGGCGATCGGTGCGCACATGCGCCTCATCTCGCAGTTCATGTTCTGCCTCACCATGATGAATGCAGCATTGCTCATAGGCACGGCCGGTATCGGCATCGCGTTGTGGGCGGATGGTACGGTGAGCGCCGGCGTGGTGGCCACCGCGCTGCCGCTCGCCTGGCAGATCGCCAACGTGGCCGGCTGGGTGAGTTGGGAAGTCACCGCCATCTTCGAGAATATCGGCGTGGTGCAGGAAGGCATGCAGACGATCGCGGTGCCGCACAGCGGCCTCGACCGTCCCGGCGCCGTGGACCTCACCGTGTCGCGCGGGGAGATCGTGTTCGACAAGGTGTCCTTTGCCTACGGCAGGCGCGATGCGCAGCCGGTGCTCGACGGTTTGAGCTTCACCATCCGTTCCGGCGAGCGCGTGGGTCTCGTGGGCCGCTCGGGCGCCGGCAAATCCACGCTGGTGAACCTGCTGCTGCGCTTCTATGAACCGGAACAAGGTGCCATCCGTATCGACGGCCAGGACGTCATCGGCGTGACGCAGGAGAGCCTGCGTGCCGCCATCGGCATGGTGACGCAGGACACGTCCCTCCTGCATCGCTCGATTGCCGCCAACATCCGCTACGGCCGGCCCGGCGCCAGCGACGCCGAGGTCGAGGCGGCTGCGAAGAAAGCCCAGGCGCACGACTTCATCACCGGCCTGCGCGACTGGAAGGACCGCGCCGGCTACCGAGCCCATGTCGGCGAGCGCGGCGTCAAGCTCTCCGGCGGGCAGCGCCAGCGCGTGGCCATCGCCCGCGTGGTGCTCAAGGATGCGCCCATCCTGGTGCTGGACGAAGCCACCTCGGCGCTCGATAGCGAAGTAGAACTCGCCATCCAGGAACAGCTGCTCGGCCTGATGGAAGGCAAGACGGTGATTGCGATTGCGCATCGCCTCTCCACCATCGCGCGCATGGACCGCCTGATCGTGCTCGATGAAGGCCGCATCGTCGAGCAGGGCTCGCACGAGGAGCTCCTGGCGCACGACGGCCACTACGCCAAGCTGTGGCGGCACCAGTCGGGCGGGTTCCTTGCGCCGGACGTGGTGCTCACAGAAGAGGCAACGGACCTTAGCAGCGAGGAGAGCGACGCGCCTCCGCATGGTGTGCGCGGCGATCCGATGCCGGAGCCCGGCACTGATGACGCGCCGGTGGTGACGCGGGCGTAGCGCAACCGGGGTTGCAAAACATCCGGCCCACCTTTGCGGCACCGGCGATGCAAAGCCGGGAACTCGGGCATGATCGGCGCTCTACCAATTGAGGAAACACGCCATGGATCTTGAAGCGAAGGTCGAACGACTCTGGCAGGCAACGCAGCGCCGGGTGACGCCGGAACTGGCGCCAAATCAGGCGTTGACGATGGATGAGGCCTACCAGGTGCAATTGGCGATGCTGGCGCGCCATATCGCTTCTGGTGAGAAGCAAGCAGGCTGGAAGGTCGGGATTACTTCTACTGTGGCACGAAGCAAGATCGGGTTGGCCGCGCCGGTGTTCGGCTACCTGCTGGCGGGCCGGCATTTTTCCAGCGGTGGCAGCGTGGAGCACGCAAAAATCCGCGATCCCGCCATCGAATCCGAACTGTGCATGACCATCGGTCAGGCGCTGAACGGCCCCCACGTCACGCCCCATGAGGCGCGGCAGGCAGTGGCGGCCGTGGCACCGGCGTTTGAAATTGTCGAGCGGCGGCTCGACATTGTCGCCAACCTGCCGCTTGGCGTGGCAGACAATGTGGTGCAGTGGGGTTTTGTCACGGCAGAGAAGATCAGTCCGTTGCCTGAGAACCTGCAACCGGGCGCAGTGATCGCCGAATTGTTTCGCAATGGTCAGTCCGTGGAACGCGTGCGCGGCGCGGACTCACTGGATGATGTGTTCGAATCGCTGGCCAGTCTCGCCAACCACCTGTCGCGATTTGGTCGGGGCCTCAAGCCCGGCGATCTGGTGATGACGGGCACCTACACCAAGCCTACGGCCATCGCGCGTGCCGACTCGTGGCAGGCGCGGTTCGGCGATATTGGTTCAGTCGCCTACTCGTTTACCTGAAGGCGATATCGATGCCGGCGCGGAGGTTAGGCGGGGGTACTGCGCAATGATGTCGCGTCGTCTAGAAGGCGAAAATGGCCCAGCCCCAGTAGGCCAGTCCCAGCCAGGCCAGGACAATGATCACGGCAGCGACACGGTTTCGCGGCTTGTCCCTTTTTTCCGCCAGCCAGGCTTCGGCCTGACGACGCCCGTCGGCCTTGACATGTTCGGGAATGAGGCGCAACGCGAGAGAGAGGCCGGCCGGGACGATGATCAAATCGTCGAGGTATCCGATGATGGGAATGAAATCGGGGATCAGGTCGATGGGGCTGAAGGCGTACGCGACGACAAGCGCGGCAAGCAGTTTTGCCGCAAGCGGCGTGTCCGGGTGGGCGCGACAAAACCACAGCGTGAGCGCCTGGGCCCGTAGTCCCTTTGCCCAGACCCTGAGCTGATCGAGCAAGGTCATGTCCTGGTAGCGGCGAACGCCATGAGCGGGCTCCCTGGGAGTCGCGGGCCACTAGCGCTCAGCGCGCCTTCGCCGGGACATGCCGGGCCTGGCTCTCCCCGGGCAACAGGAACGCGAACAGCACCGCTGTCATGCCGATCGCCGCCAGCGACAGCAGCAGCGTCTGGAACCCGACCGCCTTGACCGCCGGCCCGAGCGCCCAGACGGCGGCCGAACTCACGGTGAAGGCGATGGTGAGGCGCATGCCGGCAACGCGTGAGCGCATGCGGTCGTCCACGTAGCGCACCAGCATGGCGTCGGTGAAGGGCACGGCGCCGAAGATCGACAGCATGAAGCCAGTCAACAACACGTAGAGCATCCAGCCCTCGGCCATGGCGGCGGCGGCCAGCAGCGGCGGTTGCAGCGCGAGGACGACGAGGTAGAGCTGTTTGATCGGGAAGCGGTCGATCAGCCGGCCGACGACGATCTGCGCGAAGGAGCCGATGACATAAGCCGAGGCGAGCAAGCTCCCCAGCACCGCCGGGTCGTCGATCACGCCGGCAAAGCGCTCGACCAGCAATTGCTGGTTGCTGTTGGTGGTGAAGTTGAACAACAGGCCGCCAATGGTGGCGGTAGCCGTCATGAGGATGACGACGCGCAACAATTCACCCTGCGGCATCGGCGCCACGCGCGTGGTGCGCTTGGCCGGCGCTTCGGTCTCGCGCGGCGCAATGAAGGCGAAGGCCACGCCAAGCCCGATCGACACCAGCCCGGGAACGACGAAGGCGGCGCGCCAGCCGAAGTACTTCACCAGGAAGCCGGTGACGATGGCCGAGAGCGCAATGCCCATGTTGCCCACCAGCCCGTTGAAGCCCACCGTGATGCCGGGATTCTTCGAATGCTGCAGCAGCATGGGGATGGCGATCGGGTGGTAGATGGCCGAGAAGATGCCGAGCACCGTGAGTGCCGCGGCGATCTGCCACGGGCCCTGCGTCACCGCAACCAGCAGCGCCGACGCACCCATGCCGAACCAGTACACCAGCATCATCGGCCGGCGGCCCCACAGGTCGCCCAGGCGCCCGGCGGGCAGCGATGCGGCGCCGAACATGGCCGCGGCACCCACGCTGTAGGGCATCAGGTCTTCCCAGCGCGTGAAGCCGAATTCACCGGCGATGGAGGTCACTGCCGTGGCGAAGATCAGGAGGAACATGTGATCGATCGCGTGGCCTGCGTTGAGCATCAGCGATAGCCGGCGGCTTTGCATGTTCTCCTTTCCTGGGTGCCCTCTTAAGGCGCCGTGGCACTGCTTGAACTTCTTGCCGCTGCCGCAGGGACAGGGCTCGTTGCGCCCGACCTTGGGCTGCTCGCGGCGAATGGTGTCGGGCGTGAGCCGGCGCTGCATCCAGTAGTCGTGGGCGTCGAGCACGCAGTCCACGAAGTTCTTCTTCCACTTGCGGATGACGGCAGCCTCGTCCGCGGGCGCGAATTCGAGTTCGGCGCGCAACTCCGGATCCTCGTCCAGTGCACCGGACAACACGATGAAGGGCAGCAACAGCTTGTCGGCTTCCTCGTCGTCTGCAGCCGTGTCGTCTTCCCCTTCGCTGATTGTTTCAATGAGGTCCACCCCTTCCAGGTACCCCGCGCACCAGGTGGCAAAGTCGAATTCCTTCCCGCCTTCCTCCGTGGGGTAGAGGATCAGGGAGAGGCCGTCGTCGGACATCAGTTCCGCCGCCACCGTGTCGTGGAAGCGCAGCAGCAACCGATCGGCCTCGTCGGCCTGGGCGTCGTTCGCGAAGCGCGGCGTCTCGCCAATGGCCACCGGCAGCCACGCCTCGGCCGCGACCATGCGCGGGCCGCTGAGCACGGCGCACAGCATGCCTTGCAGGGCGTCGAGGGGCAGCGCGCTGTCGCCGAGCGCGGGTGAGGTCAACAGGGCTTCCAGTTGGTCGAGTTCCGCCTCCGTCATGGGCAGTTTTCCCGATGTGGGCGGAATTGGGGGCGTGGTGGCAGCGACCATGGTGGGGCTTTCAGGCAAGGGGATTACAGCAAGGAGTCGATGCACGCCCAGGCAAGGCGACGTGCGCTGGAGGGGAGTCTAACAGGGAGCGTTGACGCCACGATTGGACATCACGACGGGTAGCCATGCCTTGAAGCCATCGCCAGCGAGAACGTCGAGCGAGGTGCCCAACGTGCCGCAGGCATCCAAAACCCCCGTTCAGCTCATGCGCTACCCCTCCATGGGACACTCCCGCGCAAACCGGCCATCAGGCCAGCGATAGATAGACTGCAATGGGCAGGAACACCAGGCTCAGCAGGTGGCCGATGAGCACGATGGCCGCCACGTTTTCGGCCTCGATTTTGAATCTGTCCGCCAGCAGGAAATTGATGATGGCCGAGGGCAGCGCCGCGAACACGTATAGCGCGCCGCGCTGCTCGGGCGCCAGCGGCAGGAGGCTGACGCAGGCGATTGCGATGGCGATGCGCGCCGCCGGGCCGAGCGCGCCGCCGATGAGCCCGACCCGCCAGGCGCGCCAGGGGACGTGGATGAAGCGCGCTCCCATGGAAATCAGCATCATCGGAATGAGGATGCTGCTCACCATCTGGATCGGCAGCGCCAGCGCCTCGGGGAGTGCCCATCGCTGCGCCGAAAACAGCACGCCCAGCAGCGTTGCCCACAGCAGCGGGCTCTTCAGCATGGAAATGAAATCCGGCTTGCCGCTCATGATGCCCACGCCAAGCGTGAAGTGAATGGCATTCACCCATACCAGCAGCAGCAAGGCCGGCGTGAGTGCATCCGGTCCCAGCGCAAGCAGCGTGACGGGAAGGCCGACCGGGCCGAGATTGCCGATTGCAAGGGTTGGCACGAAGGCGCGCGGCGAAACGCCTGCCCATCGCGACAAGGGCCAGACGAGGGCTCCGCACAGGAGCACGATCACGGTGGCCGCGCCCAGAAAAGGCACCTGCGCAGCGAGGTCGACGTGTTTTGACGAGAGCGAGCTGAAGATCAGGGCGGGCAGGCACACGTCGACGCAGAGCCGGTTAACCCCGGAAAAATCCGGTTGTACGCGCCTGGCATAGAGGAATCCCGTGCCCACCAGGGCAAGCAAGGGGAACATCACCAGGCCAATTTTCAGGAACATGAGTGGCTCACGGGTCGGCGCTCACGCCGGCGGCGCGGCCGCTGCAGCGGCTGCCCTTTGCATTGCGCATCGACGCGCACCCCGGTCAGGCCAGGATGTCGGGATCGAGCTGGCGCTTGATGGAGGCAATCTGGTCTTTCAGGAGAAGCTTGCGCCGTTTCATGCGCTTGATCGAGAGTTCGTCGTGAAACAGGTCGTTTGCCAGGCGCGCGATGGCCATGTCGAGGTCGCGATGCTCGATCTCGATCTCGCGAAGTCGGGCTTCGAACTGTTCGCGCAGGCCTGGATCCATCATGGGCATCGGCTCATTTGCCTTGCATGCTATGCGACGCGCGCGGTTTCGAGGCCATCGCCCATGCCATCATGGCCGCCCCCGCGAGCACCATCGGCGCCGAGAGCCACTGGCCCATGGACAGGTTCCAGGCCAGCAGCCCCAGGAAATCGTCCGGCTCCCGGAAATATTCGGCCACGAAACGCAGCACGCCATATCCTGCCAGGAACGCCCCTGACACCGCTCCTGTCGGACGTTGGCGACGTGAATACAGCCAAATGATGGCGAACAGCAACAGGCCCTCCAAGGCGAACTGATAGAGCTGCGACGGGTGGCGCGGCAGCGGCCCGCCGTCGCGGAACAACATGCCCCAGGGCAGGTCGGCGGGCGCCAATCGCCCCCACAGCTCGCCGTTGATGAAATTGCCCATGCGTCCGGCCGCAAGCCCGCAGGGAATCAGCGGCGCGATGAAATCGGTGAGGCGAAGGAACTGCAGGCCGTGCTTGCGGGCCACCAGCCCGATGGCGATGAGCACGCCGAGAAAGCCGCCATGGAACGACATGCCGCCCTGCCACACCGAGAGGATTTCCATCGGGTGCGCAATGTAATAGCTGAACTTGTAGAAGAGCACGTAGCCCAGGCGCCCGCCCAGGATCACGCCCAACACGCCCCAGAACAGCATGTCGTCGATCACTTCGTAGCTCACGCCGCGCCAGGGATCGCGGCGCGCGCGCAGGCGGCCCAGAAAGAAGAACAATCCGAAAGCGACGAGATACATGAGGCCGTACCAGCGCACGGCAATGGGGCCGATGGCAATGGCGACGGGATCGATCTTGGGGTGAATGAGCATGGACTTCCGGTTGCAGGTGGCATCCCGCGCGCTCGTGGATTCGTGCGCCAAGGGTCGGTGGGGGCCCGCAATTCTACTGTGACCAGGGGCACCCTGGTCACCGCAGGGGTGCGATTGAGCCTGTAGATTGAGCACGGATATGGGACAGTCATGGAATTCCGGGGCCAGTCGCCGTAATATGGCGAGGGTCGATTTGGGGGAGAGTCGCATGAAGGCATTGCTGTCGTGGCTGTTGCCGTTGCTTTTTGCTGTCGTGCCGGCGAGCGGCGCGCTCGCACAGGCCTATCCCAACCGGCCGATCACGCTCGCGATCCCGTTTTCATCGGGCTCCAACGTCGAGGTGCTAATCCGTGCCATGAGCGCCGAGGTTTCCACCGCACTGGGGCAGCCGGTGCTGGTCGAGAGCCGGCCCGGTGCCAACCTGCGGTTGCCGATCCTGGCGCTGAAGAAGTCACCGCCCGACGGCTATTTCCTTGCTGGGGTGAACGATGCGCTGATGGTCACCCAGACCATCGCCGATCCGGGCTTCCAGCTTGCGCCGGGCAAGGATTTCGCGCCGGTGTCCTTCCTGATGTCGTTCCCGCTGGTGGTGGTATCGCACCCGTCGCTGCCATTCCAGGACATCAAGGGCCTGATTGCCTACGCAAAGGCCAATCCAGGGAAGATCAATTTCGCTGGTGGCGCGGCCTCCATCACGCAAACCACCGCCGACCGCATGCGCGGGCTGGCCGGTGTGGACTGGGCCTATGTGCCCTACAAGGAGGGCGGCCTTGTCATGCCGGACCTGTTGCAGGGTCGTGTGCACCTGACCATCAGCGGTTCGCTCCTCAAACCGAGCATCGACACGGGCAAGCTGGTGGCACTGGCCACCACGGGGCAATCGCGCTGGAGCCTGTTCCCCACCCTGCCGACGCTGCAGGAGTCGGGCCTGAACATGTTTGCCATTACCTGGTACGGCATTGTCGCCCCGGCCGGAACGCCAGCCGACATCGTGAAGCGTCTGAATGCCGCCTACAATGCTGCGATGAAAACGCCCAACATCGAGAAACGTCTGAACGAGTTCGGCATGAGCCCGGGCTATCCGGCGCCGGAGCAGTTCGAGGCCTTCGTGCGCTCCGAAGTGGCGAGCTGGGGCCCCATCATCCGCGCGTCGGGTATTCGCTTCGATTAGTCAAGTTGTGAACAAGGGGACTCAGCCCCCTTGTAGATCCCCCGACTTCAGAGATCCCCTAGTGAAGCAGTCACATCGATTGAAAGAGGTTGCAACAATGGACGCCAACACCGCAGCAGAAATGAAGTTCCGCATCGCCGTGGCAAGGCGCATGCTGTTTCGCCACGGCCTCGATAGCCAGATCGGCGGCCACGTGAGCCTGCGCGTACCGGGGGAAGACGCGTTCTTCGTCACGCCGTTCCAGTATTTCGACGAGTGCCTGCCCGAGCATGTGTCGAAGGTCGGGTTCGATCTCGCGGTGCGCGATCCCGGCACGCTGCCGGCCTCGCCCGGCATCAA